>NZ_JAVDVK010000001.1:2525418-2841096 GCF_031456835.1 Leifsonia shinshuensis | reverse complement strand
TCGCCGGGAACGTAGGCGATCCGGCGGTGCAGCTCGACCGCATCCCTCCACGGGTCGCGGCCGAACAGGGCGGCGCGGCCGCCGTCCGCGCGCGCCAGGCCCAGCAGCACCCGGATCGTGGTGGACTTGCCCGCGCCGTTCGGCCCGAGGAAGCCGTGGACGTCTCCCGGAGACACCTCCAGGTCGAGGCCGTCGAGGGCGCGCACGCGCCCGAATCGCTTTTCGAGTCCGGAGACGTCGATCACCGCATCCATGGACGGCATGCTACGCCGTTTTCAGTAATTCGTGAAAGCTATGTTTTCAGCGAAGCATCATGCTTGTCCGCAATCGACCGCATCGATGCCGGCGTAGTCGTGCACCGACGCGGAGTCGGGGATGGTGAACGTGTACGGGACGCCCTCCTCCAGATCGACCGTCGTGCTCCACTGGTCCACCTCATCGCCGTCCGGCGTGTCCGAGAACCCGGCCGTGACCGTAGCGCCCGCGCAGGTCTGGTCGGGGGTCAGCTCGAACGTCCAGCCGTCGACGTAGTGCACGTGGACGCCGTCGACGTCGTAGTCGTCGACGGTCGCCGGGTCGTCCGGGGCGGCGTCCGTGGGGTCGTCCGACGGCGTGTCCGAGGGAGCGGCGAACGGCGCCTCGGTCGACGATCCGCCCGGCTGCGCGAGACGGCTGGAGTCGTGGGCGATCGCGGCGATGGTGAACAGTGCGACCAGGAGGATGACGAGCCCGCCGGCCATGCTGCCGAGCGTGATGCCCACGATCGCGCCCGTCGAGAGCCCGCGGCGCGCCGGCGGCGCGGGGTACCAGGGGGCGGGGGCGGCCGCATACGGAGGCTGCTGCGGCGGGTAGCCGGGAGGTGGCGGGGTGAACGGCTGGCCGGTTGGATGCTGCGGGGGTGTGGGAGGCTGCGATGCAGACGGCTGCGCTGCGGCCTGCGGGGGTGCGGGAGGCTGCGCTGCGGACGGCTGCGCCGCAGGAGGCTGCGTGGCCGGTGAGTGCATCGCCGCGCTGTTGCCCCCGGGCGCCTGCCACGAGGATGCGGCGAGCAGCGCATCCCGGGCCGCCGTCACCGCGTCGCGCCGCTGCACGTCGGCACCGGCCTCCACGATCCGCTGCTCGTATGCCCGCTGCACCTCGTCCGTCCCGGCCGAGGCCGGGATGCCGAGCAGTTCGGCCGCTTCGTTCGGACTCACCGCGCCCTCCATCTTCCACCGGCGCAGCTTCCACCGGCGCCGCAGCGCCGGGCACGCGGTGGCCGGGTCAGCGCGTCCGGGACGATCGTATCCGCCGGGCGCACAGGAGCCCGACAGGGTGGCCTTAGCCGACGGGCCTCGATCGTCTGCGGCACTCGGACACGGTCTCCGCGGCCCCGCTCAGGCGCTCAGCGTCGTGAGTCCCCGACTCAGCCCCTGGTCGCGCCGCCCCGGACGCTCCGCCGTCGCGATCTCGCCCAGCTCGCGCATCGTCCGGGCGTAATAGCCGCCTGCGACACCCGAACGATAGGCGGCCGGCTGCAGGTCGGCCTCGTTGCGCAGCCGGATCTCCGCCCGCGCCGCCTCGATGGGCGTGATGATCTTGACGCCGGCGCGGTACCGGATCAGGCGGTGCACCCACTGGTCCAGCTGCTCCGGAAGACCGGAGGGAACGCGGTCGTGCTCGCTCGCGAGGGAGCTGCGCGAGCGTCCCCCCGTTCGGTTCTCGACGGGCGCGCCCCGATCCGCCGCCTCGCGCTCTGCCCGCCGTCGGTCCGCCGCCATGACCGACAGCAGGTCGTCGTGGCGGTTCGCCTGCCGGGAGAGCACGTCGAGCTCATCCAGGGCGGCCGCGTACTCATCCTCGTATCCGGCGTAGTCGTCGGGATGCGCGGCGCGGTCGTGCGTCAGGTCGGCGCGAGCCGTGGCCGCCTGAGCCCGCGTGAGCACCGTCCGGCCGCTGCGCACGCGCTCCAGGCGCCAGGTCCAGGTGGCGAGACGCTCCGGCATCAGGTGGCTCATGCGTCCACCGTATGGGCGGCCACCGACATCGGACGGAGCGGGCCCGCGCGTCGGTGGGGCGGGCTAGCGTGGATGGTCGTGAGCACCATCCTGCGCCGCCGGCCTATCGATCGGGAGATCCTGCGTCTCGCCGTTCCGGCGCTCGGCGCGCTCGTGGCGGAGCCGGTCTTCCTGCTCGCGGACTCGGCGATGGTGGGGCACCTGGGAGTCGACCCGCTTGCGGGTCTCGGGATCGCCAGCGCGGTGCTGCAGACGGTGGTCGGGCTGATGGTGTTCCTCGCGTACAGCACCACCCCCGCGGTGGCCCGCCGGATCGGCGCCGGCGACCTGCGCGGCGCGGTCGCCGCCGGGGTCGACGGCTGCTGGTTCGCGCTCGCCCTCGGCGTCGTCCTCGCGGCGGCGGGGTTCGCGGCCGCGCCGTTCCTGGTCGGCCTGTTCGGCGCATCCCCGAGTGTGACCGCGCGGGCGACGCAGTACCTCGCGCTCTCGATGTTCGGCCTGCCCGCCATGCTGCTCGTGTACGCCGCGACCGGCCTGCTGCGCGGCCTTCAGGACACCCGCACGCCGCTGGCCGTCGCCGTGGCCGGGTTCGGCGTCAACATCCTGCTCAACTACCTGTTCATCTACGTGGCGGGTCTCGGGATCGCCGGCTCGGCGCTCGGGACCGTCGCCGCCCAGTGGGGCATGGTGGCGGTCTACGTCGTCATCGTGGTGCGGCACGCCCGCCGTGCCGGCGCATCCCTCCTCCCCCACCACTCCGGACTCGGACGCACCGCGCGCTCGGGCGGCTGGCTGTTCCTGCGGACGGCGAGCCTCCGCGCCGCCATGCTGCTGGCCGTCTTCTGCGCGACGCAGCTGGGACCCGACGAGCTTGCCGCGTTCCAGGTCACGATGACGGTGTTCGCGACCCTCGCCTTCGCGCTCGACGCGCTCGCCATCGCCGCCCAGGCGCTGATCGGCAAGGGCCTGGGCGAGGGAGACCTGGAGAGCGTGCGCGCCGTCCTGCGCCGCTGCCTGCAGTGGGGTGTCGGCGCGGGCGTCGTGCTGGGGCTGGTCACGATCGCGCTCAGCCCGGTCGCGGCGGTGGTCTTCACCTCGGATCCGTCCGTCGCCGCGCTGCTCCCGCTGTCGCTCGCGATCGTCGGAGTGGGCGCACCGCTCGGCGGGTACGTGTTCGTGCTCGACGGCGTGCTCATCGGAGCGGGAGACGCGCGGTACCTGGCGCTGACGGGGCTCGTCAACGTCGCGGTGTTCGTCCCGTTGGCCATGGCGGCCGCGGTGTTGGGCGGCCACGACGGCGGCGGGCTCGCGGCGCTCACGGCCGCGTTCGCGATCGGGTACCTCGGCGCCCGCGCGGTGACCCTGGGGTTGCGGGCGCGGGGGCGCCGGTGGATGCGGGCGGGGGCGACCGTCTAGGGGTTCCGGCGGCTGCCGGGCGCGCTGCCGGGTCGGTGGTCGATGCGCGGCCCGCCGCTGCTGTCGCCGCCCCGGTGGGCGTCAGCCCAGCCACTCCCGCGCCGCGACCACCAGCGCGCGGACCCCGGTGTCGATCGTCGGCTGCGGCAGCGGTGCGAAGAACGGCGAGTGGTTGGTCGGGATGTCGGTCTCCACGGTCCCGGCCGCCATCGCGCGGAGCACGGTCTCCGGGTCGGCGCCTCCGAGCATCCAGTACACGAGGGGGGCTCCGGCCGCGGTGGCCAGGTTCCCGACGTCCTCGCTGCCCGACAGCGCGCCCGGGTGGAGCACGCTCGCCTCGCCGAACTCCCGCGCGAACGCGGTGTTGACCCGTTCGGTCGACTCCGGATCGTTCACCGTGACCGGATAGCGCTCGCCCCACTCGATGTCCGGATCCTGCGGGGCGCCCGACGCGTGCGACTCGGCGGCGATGACGCGGTGGACGCCATCCAGCACCTTCTGCCGCACCTCCTCGTTGAAGCTGCGGACGCTGATCCCGAGCGTCGCCTCCGCCGCGATGATGTTGTTCTTGTTCCCCGCGTGGAGGCTGCCCACCGTGACGACCGCCGTGTCCTGCGGCGCGATCTCGCGGGAGACGACGGTCTGCAGCCGCATCACCGTCGCGGCGGCCATCACGACCGGGTCGATCGTGGTCTCGGGACGCGAGCCGTGGCCGCCGCGGCCGTGGAGCGTGACCTCCATCGTGTCGACCGCCGCCATCGCGGCGCCGGGGTGCGCGCCGACCATGCCGGCCGGGTAGGGCAGCACGTGCTGGCCGAGCACCACATCCGGGACGGGCACCTTCTCGAACAGGCCGTCGTCGACCATCACCTGCGCGCCGCCGCCGTGCTCCTCGGCCGGCTGGAACAGCGCGACCAGGGTGCCGGACCACTCCGTCCGGGCGGCGTCCAGCGCCTCGACGGCGCCGAGAAGGCAGGTGATGTGGATGTCGTGGCCGCACGCGTGCATCAGCGGGATCGAGTTGCCCGCCTCGTCGGTGACCGACTGCGTGGACGCCCACGCGAGGCCGGTCTGCTCGCGCACAGGGAGCGCATCCATGTCGGCCCGCAGCAGCACCGTCGGGCCGTCACCGTTGCGCAGCACGCCGACCACGCCGGTCGTCGCGATGCCGGTGTGCACCTCGAGGCCGAGCTCCGTGAGGCGGTCGGCCACGATGCCGGCGGTGCGGTGCTCGGTGAACGCGAGCTCGGGGTGGGCGTGCAGGTCGCGGTACAGGGCTTCGAGATCCATACGGCCACCCTACGACCGGGGGCGCTGGGCCGCTGGTGGGGGTGGGGTGGGGCCGGGTTGGCGGCGCGGGTCGTCGGAGAACGGTGTTGAAATCTCCGACGCAAGGCTCTGCGGAGGGAGATGCGCGGCTGATCGGCGCGGATCTCCGACGTAAGGCGACGGATCTCCGACGCACCGCGCCGGCGCGGGGGAAGCGGGCGACAGCGGGCCAGGGAGGGCGGGCGGCAGCACGATCGTCGGAAGAAGGGTCCCAAATCTCCGACACAGCGCTCTGCGGAGGGAGATATGGGGTAGATCGGCGCGGATCTCCGACGAACGGCGTCAGATCTCCGACGCAACGCCGGGCACGGTGACCGGGCAAGAGCGGCGCCGTAGGGCCCGGCGGCAGCACGATCGTCGGAGAAAGGGTCCCAAATCTCCGACGCAACGCTCTGCGGATGGAGATGGGGGGGTAGATCGGCGCGGATCTCCGACGAACGGCGTCAGATCTCCGACGCAAGGCGCCTGCGCGGGTGACAGGGCAATCCCCCACTGAAGGTCACGGATGTCAGACGCAACGATGGGGACGGCGCAACGACGGGCACGCCGAGGTGCGCCGCCCGCGCGGCGCGGCGACCACGCGGCGCGCCGCCGCGGCGACCGCGCGGGCGCCGCCCCCGCCCGCGCTACGCGGCGGGGCGCGGCGCGGCCGTCGTGTTGCCGCGGTGGAAGACGCTGGTGAACGTGGAGGGGCGGGGCACGCCGCCCTCCAGCATCTCGACGACCGCTCGTCCGGCGGCGCGACCCTTGTCGACGGCGGGCTGCACGAGGGTGGTGAGGTCGTAGGGCCACAGGCCGTCGACGCGGACGCCGTCGAAGCCGACCACGCTGACGTCGCCGGGGACCTCGAGTCCCAGCTCCTCCGCCGCGCGGATCACCCCGGCGGCGAGGAGGTCGCTCTGGGCGATGATCGCGGTCGGGCGGGTGGACGGAGCCTCGAGCAGGGCGCGGCCGGCGAGGCGGCCCTCCTCCACGAACGAGCCGCGCGTCACCCATCCGCCGGCGTCCGGGAAGACGTCGCGGGCTCCGGCGAGGCGCTCGATCGCGGTGGTGGAGCTCGCCGCGGCCACGCGGTCGGGCGTCAGTGCGCCGCGCGCTCGGTCGCGCGTCAGCGACAGGGTGACGACGGCCACGTCGCGGTGACCCAGGTCGGAGAGGTGCTGGGCGGCGACGCGCGTCGCCTCCCGGTTGTCTTGCCCGATGGTCGGGACGCCGTCGGCCGGGTCGCCCTCGATCGCCACCAGGGGGATGCCGCGCTGGCGGAGCATGGCGACCGACTCGTCCAGGCGGGGGCTGCAGCCGATCAGGACCACCGCGTCCATCGGGGCGTCCTCGATGCGCTGGGCCGTCTCCCCCGCGTCGGTGAGGATGAGGAGGCCGGCGTCGATCGCGCCGATCTCCTCGGTGATGCCGTCGAGCAGGGCGATCTTGATCGGGTCGCGGAACGCATCCCGAACGCGCTCCTCCATGACCACGCCGACGATCCCCGAGCGTCCGCGGCGCAGCGAACGCGCCCGCGGGTCGGGTCCGGCGTAGTTGAGCTGCTTCGCGGCGGCCAGCACGCGCTCGCGCGTCGCCTCGGAGACCGGTCCGGTGCCGGAGAAGGCGAGAGACGCGGTCGAGTTGGACACGCCGGCCAGGCGGGCGACCGCGGCGAGGGTGGGGCGCGCGGTCGCCGGGGCTGTGCTGGGTTCGTTCACGTGTGATAGCTTAGTCGAATCGTTTCGATCGAAACGATTCGAGCCACCAGACACTCAGGAACAGCGACGATGTCACAGCCGACCTCCGCCCCGACGCGCACCCGCCGAGAGCTGACCGCGTGGCGCAACGCCGTGTTCGTGATCTTCATCCTCAGCGGGCTCGCGATGGCCACCTGGGTGGCGCGCATCCCGGGCGTCCGCGACGACCTCGGCCTCGGCAAGGACCCCTCCGCGGTCGGCCTCCTCATCCTCGGGATGTCGGTCGGCGCGATCGCCGGCCTCTCGGTGTCGTCGCCGCTCCTCGTCCGCTTCGGGCCGCACAAGGGGATGGTCGGCGGGCTCGTCATCGTGGCCATCGGAACTTTGAGCATCGGTTTCGGGTCGACCACGTTCCACAGCGTCCCGCTGGTCGCGATCGGGCTCATCCTGCTCGGCTTCGGCAACGGCATGGTCGACGTGATGATGAACGTCGAGGCGACGGCGGTCGAGCGCGAGATCGGGAAGACGCTGCTGCCCCTGATGCACGCGTGCTTCAGCCTCGGGACGGTCTTCGGCGCCGGCATCGGCGCGCTCGCCGCCTGGCTGCTGGTGCCGGTCGCCTGGCACCTGCTGGGCATCGCGGTCGTGATCGTGGTCGTTGCCGTGGTGGCGATCCGTTTCATCCCGCGCGAGGCGGAGCTGGGGGACGACGCGGTCGAGACGGAGCGCATCCCCTTCGGCGAGCGCTTCCGCACCTCGCTGGCGGTGTGGGCCGACTGGCGTCTCATCCTCATCGGCGTGGTCATGCTCGGGATGGCGTTCGGCGAGGGCTCGGCGAACGACTGGATCTCGCTGGCCGTCGTCGACGGACACGGCCAGACGAACTCGGTCGGCGCGGTCGTCTTCGGCTTCTTCGTCGCGGCGATGACGGTCGGCCGCGTGGTCGGCGGACCGATCGTGGACCGCATCGGACGCGTCGCCGCCATCCGCATCACGGCCGGCATGGGGGCGGTCGGACTCGTGCTCTTCATCGTCGGCGGACCGATGTGGGTCGTCGTGATCGGGACCGTGCTCTGGGGCTTCGGCGTGTCGCTCGGCTTCCCACTCGGCATGTCGGCCGCCGCGGACGGCGCGGCGAACCCGGCCGCCCGCGTGTCGGCCGTGGCGATCATCGGCTACTGCGCGTTCCTCGCCGGACCGCCGCTTATCGGCTTCCTCGGGCAGCACTTCGGGCTGCTGAACGCACTGTTCCTCGTGCTGGCGCTGCTGGTCGCGGCGTTCCTCGCGGCGCCGGCCGTGCGCCCGGTGTCGGCGCCGCCCGCCGACCGCCGGCAGAAGGCGGCCGAGCCCGCCTGACCCGCGGGGCGGGCGCGGAACGGGTGCGGCCCGCCTCGCGAGTAGCGACATCAACTCACCACTCGCGCGCAATTCGCGCATCCACTCACGACTCGAGGCCGGCGCACGAGTCGCAAGGAGAGCTCGGTGCCGCTAGTTGCGACATCTAGTCACCACTCGCGCGCAATTCGAGCATCCACTCACGACTCGAAGCGCGCTCGGGTTCGCGGAGAGGTCGCGTCGCCGCGAGTTGCGACATCAAGTCACCACTCGCGCGCGATTCGCGCATCCACTCACGACTCGATCGCGAAGCACGGGCGCGCGCCGCGCGCGCTCACACGAACACGAGGCGCACCGGGGTCGGGACGGGGGATGCGCCAAGCGGCGTGAGCGTCCGCGTCGGCTCGTCGAAGGCGAAGACCGTGACCTCGTCGCTGTCCTGGCAGGCCGCGAGCACGCGGTCGCCGTCGGGCGCGATGACGAGGTCGCGCGGCGACCGGCCGCCGACGGGCACGGATGCGACCAGCGTGAGCCGGGAGTCGTCCGGGTCGAATGCGAACACCGCGATCGTGTCGTCCCCGCGGTTGCTCGCGAGCACCGTCGTCCCGGATGCCGTCACGCACACCGCCGCGGGCGCGTTGTCGCCGGTGGCGCCATCCGCGCGGGTGGTCGTGCTCTGCACCCGGACGAAGCGGTCGCCCTCGCGGCGGAGCACGTCAATGCTGGAGTCGAGCTCGTTCACGAGCAGCGCGTGTGCGCCGTCCGGGTGGAACGCCAGGTGCCGGGGACCCGCGGACCCGATGACCACCGTCGCACCGGGCCGCAGGGCGAGCGACCCGGCGTCCGACAGCCGGTACCAGCGCACCTCCCCCAGCCCGAGGTCGACAACGACGACGTCCCCTGTCACCGGGTCGATGCTCAGCTGGTGGACGTGCGGCCCCTCCTGGCGGTCGGGGTCCGGGCCGCGGCCTTCGTGCTGGATGAACGCGGTCCGCTCCCCGAGCGAGCCGTCCGAGCCGAGCGCGTAGACCGACACCGTGCCGCTGCCGTACGTCCCGGTCACCAGCAGGCGGCGTTCGGGATGCACGACGAGGTGGGCGGGCGACGCCCCGCCGCTCGACGCGGAGCCGAGCTCGGTGAGCGCGCCGTCGGCGGCCCGCGCGAAGGCGACGACGCGTCCGTCCGGCTCGGTCTCGCTCACCGCGTAGACGGAGACGGAGCCCGCCGCGTCGCCGGGCGCGACCGCGACCCACGAGGGATTGGTCACCCGGGCGGCGACCGCGACGTCCGACACGGCGGTCCCGTCGAAGCTCGCCGAGAGCACCCCCTCCGCGTGACCGTCGACGTGCGGGAGGGTCTCGGTGTACGTGCCGATGAGGAGTTCGCGGGCCATGCGCCCATCCAACCACCGCGCCCGGGTGCGCCCCGGCGCCCTGCACGTAGGATGTTCCGGTGCGTCTCGTCATTGCCACCTGCTCCGTCGACTATGCCGGGCGGCTCAGCGCGCACCTGCCGCTGGCCACGCGGCTGCTGATGCTGAAGGCCGACGGCAGCCTCCTGGTCCACTCCGACGGCGGGTCGTACAAGCCGCTCAACTGGATGAGCCCACCCTGCACCCTCACCGTCGACGAGCCGGACGAGCTCCAGGCCGCCGAGGGCATCCGCGAGGTGTGGCGCGTCACCCAGGCGAAGACGGCGGACATGCTCGTGGTGTCCATCCACGAGATCCTCAGCGACACCGCGCACGACCTGGGCGTCGACCCGGGCCTGCAGAAGGACGGCGTCGAGGCCCACCTGCAGAAGCTTCTGGCGGAGCAGATCCACCTCCTGGGCGACGGGCACGTGCTGGTGCGCCGCGAGTACATGACCGCAATCGGGCCGGTCGACATCCTGGCGCGGGATGCCGCGGGCGCGGCGGTCGCCGTCGAGCTGAAGCGCCGCGGCGACATCGACGGGGTGGAGCAGCTCACCCGCTACCTCGAGCTGATGAACCGCGACCCGCACCTGGCGCCGGTGACCGGCGTGTTCGCCGCGCAGGAGATCAAGCCCCAGGCCCGCACGCTCGCCGAGGACCGCGGCATCCGCTGCCTGGTGCTCGACTACGACGCGATGCGCGGCCTCGACGACAGCGACAGCAGGTTGTTCTGATGGCCAAGCCCCGACCCCGGTTCCCGCAGACCTACGAGAACGCGCCCGTCCGGAAGGCGCTCGCGGCCATCGCCGCCGAGCCGACGCTGGAGAACCTGGATGCGCTGCTCGCCGCGGCGACGAAGGGCGGGCTCGTCGTCGATGTGACGGGGTCGACCCCGCAGGACACCCGCCTGCGCACCATCAACTCCACCACCGGCGAGCCCGTGCTGCCGCTGTTCACGTCGACGACCGCGCTCCGCGCCGCCGTCGCGCAGACCGCCGAGGGCGACGGCGCTCCCGTGCAGGCCGTGATCGTGCCGGCCGTCGAGGCGCTGGGCTTCATCCGGACCGCCGACTTCGTCGCCGTTCAGTTCGATCCGGGCGCGGAGCACACCATGATCGTCGCGCGCTCGCACATCGAGTCCGCCCTCGGCGAGCACTGAACCGGCGCTCAGAAACGTCACATACCATAGGACCGCTATGACCAACCCGACCACCACCGTCACCCGGACGTGGACCTGCATCCTGTTCGACCTCGACGGAACCCTCACCGACTCCGCCCCCGGCATCACCTCCTCGCTCGCGCGCATGTTCGCGACGCTGGGCCAGCCGGTCCCCTCCCCCGCGCAGCTGCTCGAGTACGTCGGGCCGCCGCTGCTCGAGTCCCTGCAGGAGCTCGGCGGGATGACGGAGCCCGCGGCGCGCGACGCGCTCGCCGTGTACCGCGCCGACTACTCGCAGCACGGCGCCTTCGACTCGGCCGTGTTCCCCGGAATCCGCGGACTGCTGGAGCGGCTGCACGCCGCCGGCATCCCGCTCGCGCTGGCCACGAGCAAGCCCGAGCTGCAGGCCACGCGCATCCTGGAGCACTTCGGCCTCGCCCAGTACTTCGAGGTGATCACCGGCGCGACCGAGGATGAGAGCCGCAGCGCCAAGGCGGATGTGGTGGCCGAGGCCCTGCGCCGGCTCGAGGAGCGCGGCGTCGACCTCGATCACACCGTGATGGTCGGCGACCGCCAGTACGACGTCGAGGGCGCCGCCGCACACGGCCTGCCGACGATCCTCGTGGAGTGGGGCTACGGCTCCCCCGCCGAGGCCGCCGGCGCGATCGCCGTCGTGCACTCGGCCGACCAGCTCCGGTCCCTCCTCCTCGGCTGACGCGGGCCTCTCAACGGGCCCGAGGACGGGACTAGGCCGCGCCACGGCTGCCCGGGTAGGCTGATGTGTTGCGAAACCGCACCTCATACAGCACTAGGAATCATCATGCGCACACGTAATCCGTTCGTTCCGGCCGCCATCGTCGCGGCCCTGACCATCGGTTCCCTGGCCGGGTGCTCCACCGCCGGGAACAGCAACTACGTCACCCCGCAGACCGCCGGCTCCTCGTCCTCGGCGCAGGCGACCTCCGGGTCCTCGGACTCCTCCGACTCCGGGGCGACCTCCGAGGAGCTGCCGTCCGACTTCCCGAAGGACGACGTCCCCCTTGTGGACGGCACCGTCGTGGTCGCCCGCGGCGACAAGGACAACGGCTGGTCGGTCACCGTGCAGCCGTCCGGCAAGGACGCCTTCGCAGACGCCCAGTCGGCGCTGAAGGCCAAGGGTTACACCGAGCAGCCCGGCGCCACGGACGGCGCCGCCGTCTACACCAACGACAAGTACACCGTCGCGGTGAAGACCCCCGGCGTCTCCGTCACGTACGCCGTCACCGCCAACCAGTGACGCGCTCCTCGTAGCGCACCGGCCGCCCACCGTCCACGTGACGGTGGGCGGTCCGCTTTTTCCGGGATCGGCCGTCAGGCGTCGATGATGCGGACGAGCTCGTCGATGAAGGCCGTGAAGGTGTCGGCGCGGCGGATGAGGCCGAGCACGGCCTCCCGGTCGGAGAAGACCTCGACGAACTGGTCGAAGACCGTCTGGAACGACGCGCGCCCGGCGGCGGAGAACGCGATGAACGCGATGACGTTGACCCGCGCATCCCCCCAGTCGATGGCGGTGTCGTTGATGACGATCGCGATGGCGGTGCGTTTCGCGCTCATCGTCATCGCGTGCGGCACGGCCAGCGAGTCGGTGAACGCCGTGGACGACATCTGCTCGCGCTCGACGGTCTGGTCGACGTACTCCTGGTCGATCGCCCCGGCCGCGATCATCCGGTCGCCGAGGGCACGGATGAGGGTGATCGAATCGCGGGCGTAGAAGTTGCGGAGGAACAGGCTCTCGTCGAAGTACTCGAGCAGCTCGCTCTTGATACGCGCCCGGTGGCGTTGGCGGCGGATGCGCGAGGCGGCCTGGCGGATGTGCTCCACGTCCGTCTCGGTGAGGAACGGCTGCACGATCACCGTGTTCTCGCGCCTCCCCCGCGGGTCGATCGTGGTCAGCACCAGGTCGGCGTCGAGCTCCTCCCAGTCCACGTCCGTCGAGGTGATGACGCTGGTGATGTCGAGCTCGTCGCCGAGCGTGCTCTCGAGCCGGTCGCGCAGCAGGATGTGCATGTCGTAGTAGTTGGGGCACACGACCGCGCAGGTGACCGCGTCCCGCCGCCGCGACTGCTGCTCCAGGTAGGCGCCGACGTGCATGGCGATGTAGGCGATCTCGTCGTCGTTGACCGCGATGCCCTCGGCGGCCTGCAGACGGCTGGCGATGTAGACGGCGAGCTCGTAGATCATCGGGTACGAGCTCTTGATCGACCGGGTCAGGGGGTTACGCGAGTACGTGTTCTCGTGGGCGCGCGCGACGAGGTTCTGCACGTGGAGGCTGAGGCGCACGATGAAGTCCTCATCGTGCAGGTCGACGAGGTACTCGCTGGAGGCGCGGTCGATGATCCCGCGGACGACGTCGAGGTCGGCGGGGCTCACGAACTCCTCGATCGGGTCGCGGCCGGCCCCGGGCGCGATCACCCGTGTGCGCATCAGGATGGCGAGGTAGCGCAGCTCGGTCGTGTCGAGCGTGGTGCCGAACCGCCGCTCGATCAGTTCGCCGAGGTCGTGGGCGAGCGACTGGATGGTCTCGCTGGTCTCCGGCTCCTCCACCGTCGGGAGGACACGATCCTTGGCGACCCGGTCGAGCGCCACCGCCATGTGCAGCAGCACGTCGTTGATGCCGTACTCGTTGACGAAGAACCCGCGCGCATCGAGCATCGCGACGAGGTCCGACTTGAACTCGGCCAGCCCTTCCGCGCCGAACGCCTCCTGGATGCGCGCGACGTCGATCACGCTCTGGCGCATCTCGTCGCGGAACAGGCGGCTCAGCAGCTTCCGCCGCGCGATCTCGGGTCCGAGCAGCTGCACCGCCGAGCCGTGCCGCTCGAGGGTGAGCTCGGTGCCGGTGAGCAGCCCGCGCATCCGGGTCAGGTCGGACTCGATGGTCGAATCGGAGACGAACAGGCTCTCGGCGGTCTCATAGACGTCGATGCCGTCCGGCTCGTCGAGCAGCCTGCGCGCCAGGAAGACCAGCCGCTCCTGCGGCGACCCGGCCTTCCCGGTGTCGGAGCTGCCGTCGCCCGCCAGGTAGGCGGCGTACGCGTCGGGCTTGACCCGGTATCCGCTCGGACCGGACTCGACGACGTCCCCGAGCGCGGCCGCGTACGAGCGGATGCTGCGGGTCGTCACGCCGATGTCGTGGGCGAGTTCGCCGGCCGTCACCCAGGCAGCACGACGCGCCAGGATGTCCAGCATCCTCGTCTGCTTCGCCGAGAGCGCCACCGCGATCACCTTCCCGTCACGAGTCAACCACCCCTCGCGCCCGCGACCGGGCGTTCCGGCGATGTTTCCGCACCCCCGGAAGAAACGCTGCTGGAAGCGTCTCGCCGCCCGGAGGGACCATGACTGTCGTCCCATGAGCTCCACCCAGCACCTCCCCGCATCGATGGATGCGGCCCTGCGTCACCCGGAAAGGCAAGATCGATGAGGATCGTGGTCGTCTGCGGCGCCGGTGCGTCCAGCACCTTCGTCGCCGTGAAGCTGCGCAGCGCGGCACGCAGCCGCGGAGCCGTCGTGGAGGTCGAGCCGGGCAGCGCCAGCCAGCTGGAGTCCCTCACCGGCGTCGACGTCGTCCTCGTCGGCGCGCACCTCGAGTACGCCGTGCCTGGCCTCCGCGAGCGCGCCGCCGCGACCGGCACCGCCGTCGCCGTGCTCCCTCCCGTCTCCCCGGCCGCCCTCGACGGCGACAGCGCGCTGGACCTGGCCCTCAGCGCCCAGGCGACGACACTATGAGAGACGGCGGCCGCCTCCGGCCGACACCGAGCGAAGGAGATCAGAACCATGGCTGAACGGATCATCACCGTCGGATCGACGCACGGGCTGCACGCCCGCCCGGCGAAGCTCTTCGTCGAGGCGGTCAACGGCTCGGGTGCGAAGGTGAAGCTGACCAAGGAGGGCGGCAAGACCGTCGACGCGGGCAGCATCCTCGGAGTGATCTCGCTGGGCATCGACCACGGCGACAAGATCGTGCTCACCACCGACGCCGCCGACGGCGAGGCCGTGCTCGACGACCTGGCCGAGATCCTGGCCACGGACCACGACGCCTGATCATGACCGCCAACGCGAACGAATCAGCCACGCTGCTCCGCGGCGCCGGCATCGGCCAGGGTGTCGCCGTCGGCCCGGTGCTCCGGATGTCCGCTCCGCTGCCCGAGCCCTCCGACCAGCCCAGCACCCGCACCCCCGGCGAGGAGAAGGCGCGCGTCCAGGAGGCGGTGGCCGCGGTCGCCGCGGACCTCCGCCGGCGCGCATCCACCGTCCAGGGCACCGCCGCCGATGTGCTCGAGGCCCAGTCGATGATGGCGGAGGACTCCACCCTCGCCGACGACGTCGCGTCGCGGATCGACAGCGGCCGCACTGCCGAGCGGGCCGTCTTCGAGGGGTTCGCGGTGTTCCGCGACATGCTCAAGGAGCTCGGCGGCTACATGGGCGAGCGCGCCGGCGACCTGGACGATGTCTCGCAGCGCGTCGTCGCCGCGCTGGAGGGCAAGCCGGCTCCCGGCGTTCCGGACTCGGACACCCCGTACGTCCTGGTCGCCCACGACCTCGCTCCTGCCGACACGGCCCTGCTCGACCTGACGAAGGTGCTCGGCCTGGTGACGAAGGAGGGCGGACCGACCTCGCACACGGCCATCCTGGCCCGGGAGAAGTCGATCGTCGCGATCGTCGGGGCCGACGGCGCCGACCGGCTCTCCGACGGCGACGAGGTGATCGTGGATGCGGCCTCCGGCACCGTCACCGTCTCGCCCACCGACGAGCAGCGCGCCGACGCGCAGCGCCGCATCGAGGAGCGGGCCGCGGCGCTCGCCGGCGGCGTGGAGCCGGGCGCCCTCGCCGACGGTACCGCCATCCCCCTCCTGGCGAACCTCGGCTCGGCCGAGGGCGCCGAGGCGGCGATCGCCGCGGGCGCGGAGGGCGTCGGGCTGTTCCGCACGGAGTTCCTCTTCCTCGACCAGCGGATGGCGCCCACCGTCGAGCAGCAGCGGGAGCAGTACCTCGCCCTGCTGCGCGCCTTCAGCGGCGGCCGGAAAGTCGTCGTCCGTGTGCTTGACGCCGGCGCTGACAAGCCGCTGGAGTTCCTCAACGACGCGCACGAGGACAACCCGGCGCTCGGGCTCCGCGGGCTGCGTTCCCTCCGCGCCAACGAGGACATCCTGCGCGAGCAGCTCACCGCCCTCGCCGAAGCGGACGCCCAGACCGACGCCGACCTCTGGGTCATGGCGCCGATGGTGTCCACCGTCGAGGAGACGCGCTACTTCACGGAGCTCGGCCGCGAGTACGGCCTGAAGACCGTCGGCGTCATGGTCGAGGTGCCGTCGGCCGCGCTGCTCGCCGACCGCATCCTCCCGCTGGCCGACTTCGCGTCGATCGGCACCAACGACCTCACGCAGTACACCCTCGCGGCCGACCGCCTGCTCGGCTCGGTCGCCGGCTTCCAGGACCCGTGGCATCCTGCCGTCCTCCGCCTCATCGGCGAAGTCGGCGCAGCGGGTGCGGCGACCGGCAAGCCCGTGGGCATCTGCGGCGAGGCGGCGGCGGACCCCCTGCTCGCCGTCGTGCTGGTGGGCCTCGGCGCCACCACCCTCTCCATGTCGCCGGCGGCGCTCGCCGACGTGCGGCTCTCCCTGAAGCGCTACACCCTCGGCCAGGCCCGATCCCTGGCCGAGACCGCCCTGGCCGCCGACGGCGCGGCCGAAGCCCGGGAGGCGGTCCGAGCGGCCGCCGACCGATTCACGTCCCAGGACAGAAACGAGGCACCAGAATGACATCGGCGACACAGACGTCGGCGACGGCGTCGACCCCGAAGAAGCCCAACAGCGCGCGCGTCCACGTGCAGCGGTTCGGCACCTTCCTCTCCAACATGGTGATGCCGAACATCGCCGCCTTCATCGCGTGGGGCATCGTCACGGCGCTCTTCATCGACAAGGGCCCTCTCCCCAACAAGGACATCGCCAGCCTCGTCGGCCCGATGATCACCTACCTGCTCCCGCTGCTGCTCGCCAACACGGGCGGTCGCCTGGTCTACGGCGTCCGAGGCGGCGTGGTCGGCACCATCGCCGCCATGGGTGTGATCGTCGGAACCGACATCCCGATGTTCATCGGCGCGATGATCATGGGACCGCTCGGCGGCTACCTGATGAAGCTCGTCGACCGCATCTGGGAGGGCAAGATCAAGGCGGGCTTCGAGATGCTCGTCAACAACTTCTCCGCGGGCATCCTCGGCTTCCTGCTGGCGGTCGGCGGATTCTTCGGCATCGCACCGCTCGTCCAGGGGCTGAGCAAGGCGCTCGAAGCGGGCGTGGATTGGCTGGTGTCGGTGCACCTGCTGCCGCTGGTCAGCATCCTCGTCGAACCGGGCAAGGTCCTGTTCCTGAACAACGCGATCAACCACGGCGTCTTCACGCCGATCGGGACGCTGGAGTCGCAGCAGGCGGGCAAGTCGATCCTATTCCTCATCGAGACGAACCCCGGCCCCGGCGCAGGCATCCTGCTCGCGTGGGCGATCTTCGGTCTCGGCGCGGCGCGCGCTGCCGCTCCCGGCGCGTTCATCATCCAGTTCTTCGGCGGCATCCACGAGATCTACTTCCCGTACGTGCTGATGAAGCCGATCCTGATCATCGGCGCCATCCTGGGCGGCATGACCGGCGTCGCCGTCAACGTGGCCTTCCAGACGGGTCTCCGTGCACCGGCTGCGCCAGGGTCGGTGTTCGCCATCTTCGCCCAAGCGCCGGTGTCGAACATGCTGGGGATCGCGCTGGCGATCATCTCCGCCGCCGCGGTCTCGTTCGCCTTCACCGCGATCGTGCTGCGGTCCAGCCGCAAGCGCGACCTGCTGGCCGGCAACGCGGGCGACCTGTCCGCCGCCGTCGCCCAGACCGAGGCCAACAAGGGCAAGTCGTCCTCCGTGCTGGAGGGCCTCGTCCAGGAGGGCGAGCACGACACCGGCGACGCGCAGGGCGACGCGACCGACCGGCTCGTGCGCAACATCGTGTTCGCGTGCGACGCTGGCATGGGCTCGAGCGCGATGGGCGCGTCCGTGCTCCGGAACAAGATGAAGAAGGCCGGCATCGAAGGGGTGACTGTGACCAACCAAGCGATCAGCAACCTCGACGGCACCGCCGATCTCGTCATCACCCAGCAGCAGCTGACCGACCGCGCGAAGGGCCAGTCGCCGAACTCGGTGCACGTGTCCGTCGACAACTTCATGAACAGCCCCAAGTACGACGAGGTCGTCGACCTCGTCGCCAGCCAGCAGAAGACCCCGGAGGACGCCACCAAATGACCGACACCATTCTCGACCGGGCGAACGTCGTGGCCGCGGGCACCGCGACCACGCGGGAGGACGCGATCCGGGAGGCGGGTGGGCTGCTCGTCGCAGCCGGCGCCGTCGAACCGGGCTACGTCGACTCGATGCAGGACCGCGAGAACACCGTCTCCACCTTCATGGGGAACGGCCTCGCCATCCCGCACGGCACCAACGAGTCCAAGGACGAGATCAAGCGGTCGGCGCTCTCCTTCATCCGCTACTCCTCGCCGCTCGACTGGGGCGGCGAGGAGGTGCGGTTCGTCGTCGGCATCGCCGGGCAGAACAACGAGCACCTCGAGATCCTGTCGAAGATCGCGATCCTCTTCTCGGAGGAGGACGACGTGCAGAAGCTGATCGACGCCCCGGACGCGGACGCGCTGTTCGCCCTGCTCGGCGACGTCAACGAGTGAGGAGCGCATCGTGAAGGCCGTCCACTTCGGCGCGGGCAACATCGGACGCGGCTTCGTGGGGCTCCTGCTCCACGAAGCCGGGTACGAGGTGGTGTTCGCGGACGTCAACGCGGAGCTGATCGACGCGCTGGCCGCCGCGGACTCGTACGACGTGCACCTCGTCGGCGAGGACTCCGAGACGAAGACGGTGACCGGCTTCCGGGCGATCAACAGCGCGACGGATGAGGACGCCCTGGTCGCGGAGATCGCGTCGGCGGACGTCGTCACGACGGCGGTCGGCCCGCGCATCCTGCGCTTCGTCGCGCCGGTCATCGCCCGCGGGCTGGCGGCCCGCGCCGATGACGCGCCCCGGCTCGCCGTGATGGCGTGCGAGAACGCGATCGGCGCGACCGACCTGCTCGCCGCCGAGCTGATGGACGGCCTCCCCGACGACGACACCCGCGAGGAGCTCGCCGCGCGCGCCGTCTTCGCCAACACCGCGGTCGATCGGATCGTCCCGGCGCAGGCCGCCGATGCGGGCGTCGATGTCACGGTGGAGACGTTCTACGAGTGGGTGGTCGACCGCACGCCGTTCGGCGGGCACGAGCCGCGCATCCCCGGCGCGCACTTCGTCGACTCGCTGGGCCCGTACATCGAGCGCAAGCTGTTCACGGTGAACACCGGCCACGCGACGGTCGCCTACAGCGGCTTCCTCGAAGGGGCGACGACGATCAGCGAGGCGATCGCCATCCCGGCGGTCCGCGCGGCCGCCGAGGCGGCGCTGCGGGAGACGTCCGCGGCGCTGTCGGCGAAGCACGGCCTGGCCGAAGCGGACCTCGCGGCGTACCGCGAGAAGATCCTCGGACGGTTCGCGAACCCGTACCTGGTGGACGAGGTGACGCGGGTCGGCCGCGAGCCCATCCGCAAGCTCGGGCGCAACGACCGCTTCATCGGTCCGGCGTCCGACTACGCGGAGCACGTCGGCGGCGTCCCGACGGCGCTGCTGTCCGCGATCGGCGCGGCCCTGCGGTTCGACGTCGCAGAGGACACGCAGAGCGTCGAGCTGCAGCGCCTCCTCGACGAGGCGGATCCGGCGGCGATCGTCGAAGAGGTGATGGGCGTCGAGCCCGGATCCGCCCTCCACGACCCGCTGGTCGGCGTGGTCTCGGAGGCGCAGCAGGACCGCATCCACCGGGCCCGCTGAGCCCTTCTCCCGCGGGCGGTCGCGCGGCTCCTCACGGGGTGGCGCGACCGCCCGCTGGGTATCCGCCGACCGCCGGTGCCGGTGGCGGGACCCGGTGGTACGTTTCGCATGTGAGCCGAATCGTGTCGGTGGCCCCGGTGCTCCCCGCCCGGAGCTACAGCCAAGGGGAGATCACCGCTGCGCTGCTCGCGATGATCACGTCAGACCCTGCGCGGCAGCAGGTGATGCGCCGCATCCACGCCTCCTCGGGGGTGCAGACGCGGAGCCTGGTGATGCCCCTGGAGCGGTACAGCTCGCTGGCGTCGTTCCAGGAGTCCAACGACTACTTCATCGCGGAGGGGACCTCGCTCGCCGAGCGCGCTCTCACGGCCGCGCTCGCCTCCGCCGGGCTCGAACCGGCCGACGTCGACTTCCTCCTCTTCACCTCCGTGACCGGCATCGCCGCGCCCTCCATCGACGCGCAGCTGGTCTCGCGCCTGGGCCTGCGGTCCGACGTGAAGCGCCTCCCGAGCTTCGGGCTGGGCTGCGTCGCCGGGGCCGCGGGCATCGCCCGTGTCAACGACTACCTGGCGGGGCATCCCGACGAGGTCGCCGTGCTGCTGTCGGTGGAGCTGTGCTCGCTGACCGTCCAGGCGAGCGACGACTCGATGGCCAACATCGTCGCCAGCGGCCTGTTCGGCGACGGAGCGGCCGCGGTTGTGATGGTCGGCGAGCGTCGCGCCGAGCAGCTGGGTCTCGCCGGCCCCGAGGTCGTCGACACCCGCAGCCACATCTACCCGGACACCGCGGACGTGATCGGCTGGGACATCGGCGGCACCGGGTTCCGCATCGTGCTGAGCGCCGGCGTGCCCGAGGTGATCGAGCGCAACTTCGCCGGTGACGCCCGCGGCATCCTCGCCGCCCACGGCCTGGAGGTCGCCGACGTCGGCGCCTGGGCCGCGCATCCCGGCGGCCCGAAGGTGCTCGAGGCGTTCTCGCAGGCACTCGACCTGCCCGAGGGGGCGCTGGATGCGAGCTGGCGCTCGCTGGCCAACGTCGGCAACCTGTCGTCGGCGGCCGTGCTGCACGTGCTCGCCGAGCAGCTGGATGCGCATCCCGCCGGCACGATCGGGCTCCTGTTCGCGCTCGGGCCCGGTGTGACGAGCGAGCTGGTGCTGCTGCGCTGGGCTGAGGGCGCCGAGCGGGCGATCCTCGCGCCGCTAACGGTCGCGGAAGTCTCGGCCCCGGACGCCGCTGCATGATCTGGTACACCGTCCTGGTGCTGGCCACCGGCGCCGAGCGCATCGCCGAGCTGGTGGTGTCCACCCGCAACGCGAAGTGGTCGTTCGCGCGGGGCGGCGTCGAGTTCGGCCGCGGCCACTTCCCCGCGATGGTGGCGCTCCACACCGGTCTGCTGCTCGCCTGCCTCGCCGAGGTGTGGTTCTCGGGTCGGCCGTTCCTCCCCTGGCTCGGCTGGCCGATGCTCGTGCTCGTCCTCGCCAGCCAGGCGCTGCGCTGGTGGTGCATCGCGACCCTCGGTCCGCGCTGGAACACCCGGGTGATCGTCGTGCGCGACCTGCCGCTGGTGACCGGCGGCCCGTACCGCTGGTTCACCCACCCCAACTACGTCGCCGTGGTGGTCGAGGGGTTCGCCCTCCCGCTCGTGCACACGGCCTGGATCACAGCACTGACGTTCACGGTGCTGAACGCCTGGCTGCTGGTCGTCCGCATCCGCTGCGAGAACCGGGCGCTCGCGACCGTGGTCGGATCCCCGGCGCCCGCATGAAACCGCACGTCGTCGTCGTGGGCGGCGGCCCGATCGGACTGGCGTGCGCGATCGAGGCGCGCATCGACGGGATGGACGTGGTGCTCGTCGAGCCACGCGTCGGCCCCATCGACAAGGCCTGCGGCGAGGGCCTGATGCCGGGGGCGCTGGCCGCCCTGCACCGGATCGGCGTCGACCCGCACGGCCGCCGGCTCGACGGCATCGCGTACCTGGACGGCGCCTCGCGCGTCGAGCACCGGTTCGCCGAGCGTCCGGGTCGCGGGGTGCGGCGCACCGTTCTGCACCAGGCGCTCGCGGAGCGGGCCGCTGAGCTCGGCGCTCACCGCATCCACGCCAAGGTGACCGCCCTATCGCAGACCGCGGACGGGGTGACGCTGACCCTGAGCACCGGCGAGACCGTCGAGGCGCCGTGGGTGATCGCGGCCGACGGGCTGCACTCGCCGGTGCGCCGCATGGCCGGGCTCGACGGACGCGCGCAGGCGGCCCAGCGGCGGCGCTTCGGGCTGCGGAAGCACTTCGGCGTGGAGCCGTGGACGTCCCTGGTCGAGGTGCACTGGTCGCACGGCGCCGAGGCGTACGTGACGCCGGTCGACGACCGGACGGTGGGGGTCGCGGTGCTCGGCTCCCGTCCGCTCGACATCGATCAGGTGATCGCCGGGATCCCCGAGCTCGCGGGACGGCTCGACGGTGTGCCGTCGGTCTCGGACCCGCGCGGTGCGGGCCCGCTCCTCCAGCGGGCGCGGTCGCGCTCCGCGGGGCGCGTGCTGCTCGCCGGCGACGCCTCCGGCTACGTGGATGCGCTCACCGGCGAGGGGATGCGCGTCGGCTTCGCGCAGGCCAGGGCGTCGGTCGCCGCGGTGCGGGCCGGCAGCACGGAGCAGTACGAGCGGGCGTGGCGCGCGACGACCCGCGACTTCCGGATGCTCACGTCGGCCCTCGTGCTGGCCGCCCGCTCCAGCTTCCGGCCCCGGATCGTGCCGACCGCGGCGCGTCGCCCGGAGCTCTTCGGCTCGATCGTCGAGCGCTTGTCGCACTGACGACCCTCCTCGCGCTCCTCCAAAATGCCTGCATTATCGGGCTTTTAAAGCATGCGTAGCATCTGTGGATACTGGTCCGCGGTCATCGCTGCCAATTAGTATGTGAGATCGATGATGGACATTCGAGATACGGAAGGTGAGCCATGGACCATCCCGCTGACACCGGCGACGAGACCCTGACCCCTGCAACCGGAGCCGAGGTGCGACCGTCGTCCGCCCCGCCGACGGCAGATGCGCCCGGCCACTCGAAGCGGCCCCCGAAGCGCACGACGGTGACCTTCTACCTGACCGACGCGATGCGCAACCGGGCGCGGGCCGCATACCGCCGGACGTCCTTCGATGAACGGGACAGCAGTTGGTCGGAGATGCTCAACAAGGCCCTCCTGGCGGAGGTGCAGCGGCGTGAGCGCGCGTACAACGGCGGCCGCGCCTTCGTCGGCAACGACAAACCGCTGACCCCGGGGCGGCCGATCGGCTTCTGAGCCGGGAACGGCTGCGGGCGCGCGAATTCCCGGCACGCCGGCGGCTGGGGTTGCCGGCGTGCCGGGAAGACATCACCCGCGCTCAGCGGGCGCGGACACTCACCGCAGGTGGTGGTGCCGACGGCCGCGACCGGCCGTGGTGAAGGCGAGCATCACTCCGAGGAGCGCCAGCAGCGCACCCAGCGCCCCGAGGCCGAGGTCGTCCGACCCCGTCGAGGCGAGGGCCGCGGTACCCGACATCGCACCGGACATCGCGCCGCCCGCGAGCGCCGTGGCACCCCCGGTCGAGGCGACCGTCGCCGGTGCCGACAGCTCGCCGGCGGACGGCGTCGACGGGGTGGTCGGCGTCGTCGGGGTGGTCGGCGTCGTCGGCGTCGTCGGGGTGGTCGGCGTCGTCGGGCTCGTCGGCGTGGTCGTCGAGCCCGTCGTGGTGGCGTCACCGACCACAGAGATCGCTCCACCGCCCACCGTCACGGGAACGTCGACGCCGATCGGGAGACCGATGCCGTCGAGCAGACCGCCGCCGGTGGTTCCCGTTCCGCCGTTCGTCCCGCCGTTCGTCCCGCCGGTCGATCCGCCGCCGGCGGTGGCGCCGCCGGTCGCGGGAGCGGTGGTGGACGATCCGGCCGACGTGGCGTCACCGATCCCGGAGACCGCCGTGCCGCCGACCGTCACCGGGACGCCCGCACCGACGGGCACCTGGATGCCGGACAGCACGCCGCCGTCCGTCGACCCTCCGGTCGCGGTGGTTCCGCTGCCCGAGCCGGCCGCCGGAGCGGTCGTCGTCGACCCGGAGGTCGTCGCGTCGCCGATCGCGGACACCGCGTCACCGCCCGCCGTCACCGGCAGCGCAGCGTCGACCGGAGCCTGGATGCCGGACAGGATGCCGCCCGAGCCGCCGTTCGCGGTCGAACCGGTCGCAGTCGAGCCGGGCCCGGTCGCGGGCGCCGTCGTGGTGGAGCCGGACGTGGTCGCATCGCCGATCACGGACACGGCGTCACCGCCGACCGTCACCGGGACCGCCGCACCGATGGGCGCCTGGATCCCGGAGAGGATCCCGCCGTCCGAGCCCGAGCCGCCGGTCGCGGTCGCGCCGCCGCCGGAGCCGCTTCCGGACGGTGCGGTCGTGGTCGATCCCGTGCTGCTCGCGTCACCGAGCACCGAGATCGCGTTGCCGCCCGCCGTCACCGGCGCCACAGCGCTGATCGGCGCCTGGATGCCCGAGAGCACGCCGTCCGAGCCGGAGCCCGACGCGGTCGCGGTCGACCCGGATCCGGCCGCCGGGGCCGTCGCCGAGGAGTCGGACGACGCCGAGTCGCCCACCACCGAGATCGCGTTCCCGCCCGCGGTCACGGGCACGGCGACCGAGACCGGCGCCTGGATGCCCGACCCGACGCCGTCGGAGCCGGACGAGGTCGCGCTGCTGCCGGACCCGGAGGCCGCCGGAGCGGACGCATCGGAGCCGCTGCTGGCGGAGTCGCCGACGACGCTCACGGCGTTGCCGGAGACGTCCACCGGGACGCTGACGGCCACGACCGCCTGGTCGCCGCTCAGCACTCCGCCGACGGAGTCGGGAGAGATCGAGGCCGACGGGGCGGCGGGCGCCGCCGGGGCGCTCGCGGTGGATCCGGTGCTCGTCGCATCCCCGAGGACGGAGATGCCGGTGCCCGAGATCGAGACGGGGACGGTGATGCCGACGACCGCCTGGTCGCCGGTGGCGACGCCGTCGCCGCCGGACGTTTCGGCCGCGTTCGCCGCGGCCGTTCCGGCGAGCCACAGCCCGCCGACGCAGAGGGTGAACCACATCCCTCTGGAGACGTACTTGTTCATGGGTCATGCCTTTCGACTGAGAGTTGTCGCCCGGGCACACGAGTGCCGGGCAGGGGTCATGTGCTGCCTGCGCGGCAGCCGTGACCTGCTCAGTCGGGGCTGATGTCGTGGTCGGCGACGGGGCCGGCGGGGACGGGATCGTCCGCGGCCGCGCCGCTGAGCCGGATCCACGAGGACCCGGAGAAGAAGAAGCCGTCTGCGGTCGCGGCGAATCCGGGCGCAGCTCCGCCCGGGCCGCTCCCGCCGCCCGTCGAGCCCGCGGATCCTCCCGGCAGCCCGCCGGGCGCCCCACCTCCGGGAGCCCAGGGGTCTCCCGCGGGAACGCCTGCAGGCGCCGAACCGCTCGCACCGGCACCGGCCGACGAGCCGAACGGCAGCAGTCCGCCGGGGAGGCGCGTGCCGGAGGCCGCGAGCAGGGCGGGCACGGATGCCGCGAGCGCGGCCGAAGAGGCCAACGCCGCGTCGAGGCCGCCAGGGAGCTCGGACGCGGGCGAACCCGGCTCCGGCCCGGCCTGTTCGCCGTCCGACGCGATGATGGGGGCGACGGCCGTGTCGACCGCGCCCACCACGTCCGACACCGTCTGGTCGACGGCCCCGGTGACCGGCTCCGTGACCGTCGCGACGGGCGCTGGAGGCAGGACGTCGCGCACCACGGGGACGGCGGCGACAACCTGGTCCACCGCGTCCGCAACCGGCTGCACCGCACTGCCGACAGGCGACTGCTCGACCACCTGGTCGACGGTGGCGGTGACCGGGGTGACGACCGCGGACACCACGCTCTGCACCGGGTCGGGAAGCGCCGGCGTCACCGCTTGGGTGACCGAACCGACCGCATCCCCCACCCCCGTGGTGACGCTCGAGACGAGTGCGCCGACCGGTGCGGCGGGCGGCGCCGGTTCGGCCGCCGAGGCGGCGGACCCTCCGGCGAAGAAGCCGAGAACGGTGAGACCGGCGCCGGCGATCAGAGAGCCGACCAGCACGCGCGCAGGGGTGAGGATGCTGTGGCGGGCCTTCTCAGCCAGCTCCGGCATACGATCACCCCCTGACCGTTCGAGACGAGGGCGACTATACGCTCCGTTCTAGGGGACCGGAAGTGCGGATTCCCGATCGGCACTCGCGTGCGCTGCGCCGGGCCTGCGGGAACGACGCGCCGAGGCCGCCGCGATGGCGACCACGATGAGCGCTCCGACGGTCATCGCCGCGCCCACCCAGAGCGGCGAGGTGTACCCGAGCCCGGCCGCGATGGTGAGCCCGCCGAGCCAGGCGCCGAGGGCGTTCCCGAGGTTGAAGGCGGCGATGTTCGCGCCCGAGGCGAGGGTCGGAGCGTGCGCTGCGGAGGAGAGCACCCGCAGCTGCAGAGCCGGCACCGTGGCGAACCCGAACGCGCCCATGAGCACGAGCCCGATGATGGCTCCGGCCGGGACTCCCGCCACGAGCGCGAACGCGGCGAGGACCACGGCGAGCGCCGCGAGCAGCCAGAGCAGCGTGCGGTCGATCGACCGGTCGGCGAGCCGCCCACCCGCCCAGTTGCCCGCGAACAGGCCGAGACCGAACAGGATCAGCAGCCACGGCACGGCGGCGGATGCGAAGTCCGCGACACCGGTCAGCGTGTACGCGATGTAGGTGAAGGCGCCGAACATCCCGCCGAAGCCGAGCACCGTGGCCGCCAGCGACAGCCAGACCTGGCCGGAGCGGAACGCCGACAGTTCGCCGCGCAGCCCGGTCGCGGACCGTCCGCCCGCGCTCGCCGGAACCAGCAGGGCGACGCCGATCAGGGCGATCACGCCGATCCCGGTGATGGCCCAGAAGGTCGAGCGCCATCCCAGCGCCTGGCCGAGGAGCGTGCCGAATGGAACGCCCAGCACGTTCGCGGCCGTGAGTCCGGTGAACATGACCGCGATGGCGCGGGCCTGCTTCTCGGGCGCGACGAGTCCGGCCGCGACGACCGAGCCGATGCCGAAGAAGGCGCCGTGGCAGAGCGCCGCGATGATCCGGCCGGCGAGCATCGTGCCGTAGTCCGGGGCGACGGCGGAGAGCAGATTGCCGACGATGAACAGCACCATCAGCCCGATGAGCGCGGCCTTCCGCGGCAGGCGCGTCGCCGCGGCGGTCAGCCCGAGGGCGCCGACGACCACCGCGAGCGCGTACCCCGAGATCAGCCACCCGGCGGCCGCCTCGTCGACGTGGAAGTCGGCCGCCACCTCCGGCAGCAGCCCGGCGATGACGAACTCGGTGAGGCCGATCCCGAATCCTCCGAGAGCGAGGGCGATCAGGCCAGCGGGCATGGATGTCTCCTTCTGGATGCAGTGGGGGTGCGCTACTCTGTTAGTTGCAGACGCGCTATAAATAGTTGCACGTGCAACTATACATTGTGCAACCCCGTCTGCCCCGACCGCGGCCCGATGCGGCCGGACACCGAAGGGAGCGCCCATGGGCATCGCGGACGACGCGGTGGAGGTGCGCGCGCACGGCTGGCGCACACTGGCCGCCCTGCACGGGTACATCGAGGCCGAGCTGGAGCGGGAGCTGAGCCGCACCGTGCAGCTGTCGGTGGTCGAGTACACCGTGCTCGACGCGCTCGCCCGCCAGGACGGCTGGCACATGCGGATGCAGCAGCTCGCCCGCGCGAGCGCGCTCAGCCCCAGCGCGACGACCCGCCTCGTGAACCGGCTGGAGGACCGCGGGCTGCTCACGCGCATCCTGTGCGACGACGACCGCCGCGGCATCTACACCGAGCTGACCGGGCCGGGACACGAGCTGCTCGACACCGCGCGGCCCGTGCACGACGACGCGCTGGCCCGCGCGCTCGACGGCGCCCGTCAGGTGCCCGAGCTCGCGCCGCTCGTCGACGCGCTGCCGGAGCTGACCGCGCTGCCGAAGCTGACCGCGCAGCCGGCCTGACCGCGTTCCGCGTGACGGCTCAGCGCAGCACTTCGACGAGCGCGACCCACGAGAACGCGACGGTCGCCACGATGGCGACGATGGTGCCCACAGCCACCAGCACCAGCCCGGCGGCCCAGGCCGTGGACGCGACGAGCAGGATCCCCGCGACGGCGTAGATCAGCGTCGGCACCGCGAAGAAGGCGATCCGCTCCAGCGTGTAGCGCCGGAAACCGGTGCGCACCGCATCCCGCGCGACCGTGATCCCGCAGCGCACGTCGATCACTGCGCACAGCGCCGCCCCGACGAGGACCTGGATGCCGTAGCCCACGGTCTGCTGCCCCGGGATGAGTGCAGCGCACGACAGCGCCACCCCGAGGATGAGGGCGGCGATGGATGCGCCGGCGCGCGCCGCCAGCCCGGGCGACTTCGCGATCGTGGCGATGTTGACGGACAGCGCCACGATCAGCAGACCGCCCAGCGCCGCTCCGGCGCCCGCGACCGCCACGTTGAACTCGGACCAGGACGCGAACGGCTCCTCCATGCGGCCCAGCGTAGCGGCGCCTCACCGGCAGGGCGTATAACGGGGGCATGGCGGACGCGATCACGAACTGGATCGAGCTCTACCGGCGCGCATGGGAGAGCAACGACCCCGACGACATCCGGGCGCTGTTCACCGAGGACGCGAGCTACCGCACCGAACCGTTCGCCGAGCCGTGGGACGGGCACCTCGAGATCGTGGAGGGGTGGCTCGACGCCCAGGACGACCCCGGTGCCGCGACGTTCGAGTGGCGGCTGCTCGGGCAGGACGGCCCCGTGTACTTCGTCGAGGGCGTGACCGACTACCGCGAGGGCCCGATCTACAGCAACCTGTGGATCGTCCGGCTCGCCCACGACGGGCGTGCCGAGGAGTTCACCGAGTGGTGGATGGAGCAGGAGCCCGACCAGGACTGAGCGCCGCACCGGTCACAGCTGGCCCAGCCACAGCCCGAGCCCGGCCGCGGCGAGCGCCAGCACGAGCATCCCGACGCCGTTGAAGGCTGCTGCCCGGTAGCGTCGTTGCTGCGCCAGGCGGACCGTCTCGTAGCTCGCCGTGCTGAACGTTGTGTACCCGCCGAGGAAGCCGGTGCCGAGCACGGCCCGCCACTCGGGCGGCAGGCCGTGGGCGAGCGCGAGTCCGGTCACCAGCCCCAGCAGGAACGAGCCGGTCACGTTGATGATCGTGGTCCCGATCGGGTAACCGGTCCGCAGCCAGGAGCGGAGCCCCCCGTCGAAGAGGAGGCGCGCGACGGCTCCCACGCCGCCCGCGGCAGCGACCGCCAGCACCAGCAGCGGGCTCATCCGTTTCCCCCTCCGGCCCGGCGGCGCGCGATCGCCGACGCGAGGGCGATGCCCGCCACGGAGGCCAGCGCGCCCACGGCGATGGTCGCCACGGCGTACAGGATGCTCAGGCCGACGCTCTGCGCGGCGATCAGTCCGTCGGTGTCCACCGCGAGCGAGCTGTACGTCGTGTACCCGCCCAGGATGCCCGTGCCGGCGAACAGCCGCACGTCACGACGGCCGCCCTCGTCCGGCCCGCGCAGCGCGAGCGATTGCAGCAGCCAGCCGAGCACGAATGCACCGGTGACGTTGATGAGGAAGGTGATCAGCGGCACGCCCGCGACGGGCGGCACCGACAGCGTCAGCAGGTAGCGTGCGGCCGTGCCCAGCGCGCCTCCCACGAACACGAGCAGGATCGAGCGCGACCGCAGGTGCAGGGGCCCTCGACGGCGGTCGGCCGGCACTAGACCGGCGGGTCTTCCCACGGGAACGACTGCGTGCCCGGGATCGGGTTCAGCGGCACCACGATCACGGGACGGTGCTGCCGGTGGGCCAGATGCACCGCGATGGAGCCGTTGAAGAACTCGCGCACGCTGCCCCGCAGGCCCGCCTCGCGCGTCCCGACCACGATGTAGCGCGCGTTCATGTCGTCGGCGAGCCGCGCCAGGCACCACGCCGGGTCGCCCGCCAGCTGCTGCAACGAGTACGGGATGCCGCGGCCGTCCAGCACGCGCCGGATGTGCGCCTCCAGGTCGGGGTCGAAGCGCTTCTCCTCCGTCTCCGGTAGATCCGGATCGTAGGGAAGGGCCACCACTGTTCCGTCCACGTAGCTCGAGACGACGTAGCGGTCCGGATCGACGTTGGCGCAGACCAGCGGCACATCGAGGTCGTCCGCGAGCCGCGCCGCCTCCTCCAGCACCGCGACCGGCTGCCCGGGGACCACGGCCGCGAGGATGCCACCCCGGCCGGCGATCTCGTTGCCGCTCATGCCCCTAGTGTGCACCATCACGGGTTCACTCGCGTCTGAGCGTGGGGTACGGTCGGCCTACCAGTGTCCGAGAGGAGCCCGAACCGATGGCCGACAAGCCACCGCTGCCGCGGGAGCGCCGACGTACCACCCGTGGACTCCGTCCGCTCCCCGAGCTCACCAAGGACCTCGTCGCCCAGCTGCGCCGGCTGGTCGCGACCGAACTCGCCCTGTTCAAAGCCGAGATGGCCGCCAAGGCGAAGGCGGCGGGGATCGGCGCAGGGCTCCTCGTGGGCGCCCTGCTCTTCCTGTTCTTCGCGTTCGCGGTGCTCATCACGGCGGCCGTGCTGGGCTTCGCGCTCATCCTCCCGGCGTGGCTGGCGGCGATCATCGTCGGCGTCATCCTCATCGTCATCGCCGTCGTGGTCGGCCTCATCGGGCTGCGCAGCCTCAAGAAGGGCATGCCGCCGGTGCCCGACGACCTGGGCAGCGAGCTGAGCGCCGACGCGAAGGCCCTGAAGGGAGAGCAGCCGTGACCTCCGACACCACTCCGTCGATCGGACGCCAGGGGCAGCGTCCCGCCGGCCGCCCGCCGCTCCCCCCGGGAGCCGGCATCAACCAGATGAAGCTCGACCTCGAGGTGACCCGCGACGAGCTCGCGAGCACCCTGGACGACCTGTTCGCGACCTTCAACATCCGGGTGCAGATCCGCTCCCACCCGGTGGTGTTCGTCGGCGTGTTCCTGACCATGGTGGGCGCGGCCGCCGGCATCGCGACCCTGCTCCTGCGGAGGCGCGGGCGTGCCCGTTGACGACGGGGGCGTCGGCAGCGCCCGCGCGAAGGCAGTCCGCCGCATCGAGGACCGCCGCAGTGAGCCCTGGTACCGCCTGCCGTGGGGGTTCATCCTCAAGCGCACGATGCGGAGCTTCTCCACGGACCAGTGCACCGACCTCGCCGCCGGCCTGACCTACTTCGCCGTCCTGTCGCTGTTCCCCGCACTGCTCGCGCTGGTCAGCCTCCTGGGCATCGTCGGCCAGAGCAAGGCCGGGATCGACGCGCTCTTCGGGATGGTGAACGACCTCGCGCCGGGCATGACCGACGTGCTGAAGGGTCCGATCGAGACGCTCGCCGCCTCGCCCGCGACCGGATGGGCGCTCGCGATCGGCATCATCGGCGCCGTCTGGTCAGCGTCGGGCTACGTCGGCGCGTTCGGTCGGTCCCTGAACCGCGTGTACGGGGTGCAGGAGGGGCGGACCTTCTTCACGCTCCGCCCGGTGCAGCTCGGCGTGACACTGCTCGCGCTGGTGCTCATGGCGCTCCTTGCGCTGCTGCTCGTCGTCTCGGGTCCGGTCCTCGAGTTCCTGGGCGCGTTCCTCGAGTTGAGTGACGCCTTCCAGGCGATCTGGTCCGTCGTGCGGTGGCCGGTCGTCGTCGTCGTCATCGTGCTGCTGGTCGCGGTGCTTTACGCCGCCACGCCGAACATCAAGCACCCGCGCATCCGCTGGCTCACGCCCGGGTCGATCGTCGCGATCGTCGTGCTCGGCGTGGCCTCCGCCCTGTTCGCGTTCTACGTCGGCAACTTCGGCAACTACGACCGGACGTACGGCGCACTGGCCGGCATCATCGTCTTCCTGCTGTGGATCTGGATCGCGAACAACGCGCTGCTGCTCGGCGCGGAACTGGACTCCGAGGTGGAACGGGCGCGGGAGCTGGTCGCCGGAATCGAGGCGGACGACGTACTCCGCCTGCCGCTGAAGTCGGACAAGGCGCTCGCGAAGATGCGGGAGGCGCACGCGGGCGACGTGCTCGCCGCGCGCGAGATCCGCCGCCGCTACCGCTGACCTCCTCCGCCCGGCTCCGGGCCGCTCGCTAGGCTCGGAGCATGAGCGACCCGCGCCCCGGCCACGACGTCCCCGACTCCCGCGGCCGCACCGGCCTGCACCGCACCGGAATGGACCTGGCCGGCAACCCGGACGTCCGGATGCGCGAGGTCGAGGTCACCTCGGACGGTTGGCACGTGCTGCGGCGCACCACCTTCGACTACCGCGGACGCTCCGGCGAGTGGACGACCCAGTCGCGCGAGACGTACGACCGGGGCAACGGCGCGACGGTGCTGCTGTACGACCCGGTCGGGCGCACGCTGCTGCTCTCACGGCAGTTCCGTTTCCCCGTGTACGTGAACGGCCATCCCGACGGCATGCTCATCGAGTCGGCGGCAGGACTCCTCGACGGCGACGGCCCCGAGGAGGCGATCCGCCGGGAGGCGGCGGAAGAGCTCGGCGTGACGATCGGCGGGCTCACGCACCTCTTCGACCTGTACATGAGTCCGGGCTCGGTCACCGAGCGCGTGCACTTCTACGCGGCGCCCTACACCCCCGCGGACATCGCGGGAGGCGGCGGCCTGGAGGACGAGGGCGAGGAGATCGAGCCGGTCGTCGTGCCCTACGACGAGGCGCTCACCATGGTCGCCGACGGCCGTATCGCCGACGGCAAGACCGTCATCCTCGTGCAGTGGGCGGCGCTCAACCTCTTCGGTTGACGGCCGCGATGCGGCGACGGGTCAGCCGTAGCGGAGGGCGGGGCCGTCCGACTTGAGGAAGTCGATGTGCAGGTGGTTGCACGTGTCGTCGAACGGCTTGAAGTTGCTGAGGTCCATGGAGGCGCGGCAGCCGATCTGGCCGAGGCCCGTGCCGTCCGGGACCAGCGGGTCGAGGATCTTGATCAGCTGAACCGACTTCGCGTCTCCACCTGTCAGCGGAGAGCCGTTGAGGAGGTAGAAGTCGACCGCGTGACCGCCGCCGTCGGCGTAGTGGGCCGAGTCGGTGCCCGCGCCCTCGATCTGGCCGGTGCAGCGACGGTTGATGTCGCTGACGCCGACCTGGTTGAAGTTGTCGAGCGCCACCGAGATGGCCTGCAGCACGCGGTAGTCGATGCCGCAGCCGGGGACCGCATGGCCCTCGGCCAGGTCCGCGATCTCCGGGATGTGGTTGGGGACCGAGCCGACGAGGCGGCCGGATGCGACCGCGCCCATGAGCTGGACGGCAAGCGCCTGCACGGTGGGCGAGACCGTCGTGTTCATGGTCGAGTCGAGAGCCTGCGGGCTCTCCTGGATGTCGAGGCCGTCACGGGCCACCACCTGGGTGACGCCGCCGCCGGTGAGGGTCTGCACGGCGAGCGCGGTGCGCGCGGCTCCGACGGTCGATCCCTCGCCCGTGGTCGCGTAGGCCGGGAGGGCGGCGGTGCCGAAGAAGGCGGCGAGGGCCACCATCACGACGGCGTGGACGCCCCAGCGACGGCGCTCCGGACGCGCGGTGCGCACCCGCGGCGCGCGGACAGCGGCGGCGGTGCGCGCGGGACGCTCGGGCTTGGGCCGGCGCTCGGCGCGGGCGGGCTTAACGACGACGCGCTCCCGCGTGCGGGGCCGGCTGCGCTCCGCTTCGAGGCGTGCGCGACGGCTCGGGAACGTCTGGGTCGCGGTCAGCTCCTCCGCGGTGGTGAACGCGCTCACGGGATCGTCGGAGAGCTGCGACTGCTGGTCCACATCCACCACGACGGGTGCCTTGACACTGCGGCGAGGCCGCACGGAAGGAGTGGACTGGGGCAAGCTGCTGGTACTTCCTGGACGAGTCGGTCGGGGCGACGCACCGGGGGAGGCGCGAAAGGCGTACTCCCTTTTCTATCGGATTTCGGCTGGATGTTCCATCAATGCAGACGAATAGATCCCGGCGGGGGGCGCATCCTGCGCGTTCGGGTCATGCAGGGGCCCCCGATCCGGGACCGGACGGCAGCGTCGCCGTCACCCACGAAAGTACGGTCCCCACCTGTGCCCGGCAGGCCGCGGTACGGCTGATACGACGGGGATCCGCGCGGATGCCCGACGAGGTCTCAGGGGATGGCGACGGCCAGCTCCACTCGGCCCGACGCTTCGCGGAGCGCGACCGTCCCGCGTTCTGCGAGCTGTCTCAGACCGATGCCCGAATCCGCCGCCCCGAGAGTGCCGCCCGACTCGATGACGACCTTCACGCCATCGCAGTCCGCGGCGCGCAGGGCGATCGCGACCGGCGAGCCGTCGCCGTGCCGCACGGCGTTGGCGAGTCCTTCCGAGACCGCATCCACGACGGCGGAGGCGCGTGTCGGATCCACCAGGCGCCCCCAGACGGCCTCGTCGACGGCCACCCGCAACTCGATCGCGGACGACCAGCTGTCGAGCAGGGCGCTGACCTCGTCGGCCGCGTGCCGTTCGTCGTGGGCGCCCCGCAGCGCGTCCCGCGCGCGGCCGAGCACGTCGATGACACGGCGGGCGGCCGCCGCCCGGTCGGCGGGCGGAGCCGCGGTGAGCGCCAGCGCGCCGGCGATCAGCTCGGACTGGACGCCCGCGTGGAGCAGGCGGGCGAGGGTCGCGCGCTCCCGGTCGTAGTCGGCGCGGACCCGGGCGGCCGCCGCGACGTTGGCCTGCAGCGCCGCCTCCAGCTCCGCCTGGTCCTGCCGCACCCGCACCGACAGCGAGGAGACGAGGGCGACCGTCAACGCGATCAGCGGGTAGGTCGCCGTCTCGAACCACGCGGGGGCGGGGTCGCTGCCGGCGAGCGCGAGCCCGACGGCTCCCGTCGCCGACACGAGGAGGCCGACGCCGATGTAGAGGAGCAGGAGCACCGTCAGGCGCGCGGCCGGGTGCGCGGGCAGCGTCACCGATGCCACGAGGGAGCCGCCGATCAGGAGGACGACCAGGCCGGCCGCCACCGGTGCGACGATCGCCGGGCCCGAGAGGATGGACACGAACGGCAGCACCATCGCGGTGAACAGCAGCGCGGTGGCCAGGGGAGGCGCGGCGCGCATCCCGCCGACGACCGACGTGAACCATTCGCGGGGAGCGACCTGCTCGCCGTCCGGTCCGGGGGCGGCGCCGTCGTCTTCGTAGACACGGTGGCTGGCGGGGCGGACGACGTCCTCGGCGAGCCGCCGCAGCAGGCGCGCCGCCTCGGCCGGTTCGGGCAGGTCCGCCGCCGCGGTGGCCGCCGTCCGTTCGAGAGCCTCCACGACGTCGTCCAGCGCCTCGCTCCGCAGCCGGGCGAGCCGTTCCGTGGCACAGCCGATGTCGTCACCGGACGCGCGCTGGGCCGCCCGCAGGCGACGGAAGACGCCGAGGTGCTCGCGCACGAGGTCCACGGCCACGGCGATGAGCGCGAACACCGCGACGACGACCACGACGTTGACGGCGATGCGACCCGCCAGGTCCCCCGGCGCGACCGGGATGCCGAGCAGACCGCCGGCCTCGAGGAAGAGCAGGGGACGGACCGCGCCGATCGCCGCGTAGATCGCGAAGACGGCAACGGGACGCGCGCCACGCGGGACGACCCGGAGCACAGCCGCCCCGAGCAGGAGGAGCCCGCCCAGGATGCCGTGCTGCAGGCCGGCCACGGCCAGCACGGCTCCCGGTCCACCGGAGACGTATTGGAGGCCGGACATCACGGTGAGCGCGAACGGCAGCGTGAGCAGCCAGCTCCACACGGTGATCGCCGCCGGCCCGTGGACGCGCGCGAGGGAGCGGCGGAGCGCGGTCATCCGGATCAGAGTCCCGAAGCGGGGTCGCCGAAGGTCGACGTGTACAGGGTGGCCGCCGCGACGCGCGGTGCGGTGCGCTCCCCGCCCGCGAACCCGAGCGCCTGGAAGACGCGCTCCACGCTCTTCTCGACGGCTCGCACGGTGACGTTGCGCCGGCGGGCGATCTCCGCGTTGGACAGGCCTGCGGCGAGCAGCCGCGTCGTCTCGAGCTGGGCGGCGGTCAGGCGCAGCAGACGCGAGCGCGCATCCGTGCCCGGCTGCTCCCGCCGGACGGGACGGTCGGCCAGGACCGCCTCGGCCGCATCCACCAGCTCCTCCACCGACTCCACCGCGGCCTTGTTGACGAAGGAGGCGTCCGCGACCGTGCTGCGCTCCTGGGCGGCGGCGGCCTCGCGCGACAGGTTGCTGAGGAACATCACAGCGACGTGCGGCGACCGCGCCCGCAGGATGGTGGCGAGTTCCACGCCGTTCGGCCGGCTGCCCAGGTCGATGTCCGTCACCAGGAGATCCGGGTCGAACGTGCCGGCGAGCGCGAGCGCGTCGGGGGCCGTCGCTGCGCCTGCCGCCTCGAAGCCTCGCTGGCCGAATGCGTCGACGACGAGGGAGCGCATGAGGGCGTGGTCCTCCACCACGAGCACCCGCCGCCGCCATGTGTCCACCGTCACCCGCACAGGATAACGCGGGTGAGGCTCCCGTCCGGACCGTTCGCCGACCCCCGTTGTGGTCGGCCGGGAGCCGCGGAATCCGTTCCGTAGACTGGCTCCGAAGACCCGACGACACGGAGGATGCGCATGGGATCGAGGTGGGCACGCGTCGGACGCGGGATGCTCGCCTCCGGTGCCGCGATCTTCGTCGCCGCGCTGTTCCACGTCGCAGGAGGCGGAGCGGCGCCCGGTCTCGTGCCCGTCGCTCTCAGCCTGGCCTTCGCGACCCTCGCCTCCGTAGCGCTCACCACACGCCGCCTCTCCCTGTGGCGGCTGACCGTCGCCGTCGGGCTCAGCCAGTTCCTGTTCCACGCGCTCTTCTCCCTCGGCGGCGGAGGGGTGCGGTTCACCGCGCCCGACGGGATGGCGCACCTCCACCTTGGCGCGCACCTCACGATGTCCGCCGGGACGATGAGTGCCGGTGCCATGCCCGCGGCGCACGGGTCCCAACTCACCCCGTCGATGTGGCTCACTCACGCGAGCGCCGTGCTGGTGACGGTGGTCGCCCTCCGCTTCGGCGAGCAGGCGTTCTGGGGCCTCTTCCGGACGGCGCGCGTGCGCATCGCCCGGACGGCCGAACGACTCGTCGTGGTGCCGGTCCCCGTCTCCGCGGCCGTCGTCGCGCCGACGGTCGTCGCGCCCGCCCGGCTGCGCGACCTCGGCCTCCCGCTCGCCCGGCTGCGCCACCGCGGTCCTCCCGCGATCGCCGGCGCGTTCTGACGGCAGCCCGGGGTCCCCGGCTCGCCGCGTGACGCGCGCACGCGTTCATCGACGATCCGATCGCAAGGAAGACCCCATGAAGAAGTCCACGTTCGCCGCGTCCGTCGCGGCGGCATCCACCGCCCTCCTGCTCCTGGCCTCACCGCTCGCGGCGAGCGCCCACGTCCACGTCGACCCCGACCAGGCGTCGCCCGGCAGCTACACGAACCTGACCTTCAAAGTTCCGACCGAGTCCGCGACAGCGGGGACGGTCAAGCTCGTCGTCGACCTGCCGACGAAGACGCCGTTCACCTCGGTCAGCTACCTGCCGCTCGCCGGCTGGACCACCACGGTCGACACCGAAAAGCTGGCGAAGCCCGTGAAGACGGACGACGGCACGATCACCGAGGCGCCCATCCGGATCACCTGGACGGCCGACAGCGGCGTGCAGATCGCGCCGGGGCAGTTCCAGCAGTTCACCGTGTCGGCGGGCGCCGTCCCGAAGACCGGCTCCATCGAGCTGCCGACCCACCAGTACTACTCCGACGGGACGGTCGTGGACTGGGACCAGCCGACGCCCGCGTCGGGTGACGAGCCCGAGCATCCCGCCCCCACCCTCTACATCGAGGACGCGGCGCCGGCCGAGGACGGCTCGCCGACGCTGGTCGCGACCCCGGCGCCGGTCCCCTCCGCGGCGACCAGCACCACCGCGACCGTCGTGTCCATCGCGGTGGGAGTGGGCGGTCTGGCGCTCGGCGCGATCGCCCTGGTCGTGGCCGTGTTCGCCCTCACCCGGGTGGGACGCCGGGGCGAGCGTAAGGTGCAGGGATGACGAACAGGCTGCTCGCCGCGACGGCCGGCCTCGTCGCCGCCGTCGCCCTGGCCCTCGCCCCGGTGGCCGCCGCGGACGCGCACGACTACCTCGTGAGCAGCGACCCCGCGGCGGATGCGACGGTCACCGCTCCGCTCTCCGCGATGACGCTCACGTTCAACGACCGCGTGCTCGACCTCTCGGGGAAGGGCTCCACGAACCTGCTCACAGTGACGGGTCCGGACTCCGGAACCCGGCACTTCGAGACCGGATGCGCGACCGTGGCCGACACTGCCCTGACCGCCCCCGTCGCCCTCGGCGGCGCCGGACGGTACACGGTCACCTACCAGATCGTGTCTGCGGATGGTCACACGGTCTCGTCGTCGTACGCCTTCACCTACCAGCCGCCGGCGGGAGCCACCGCAGCGGCGGGCTCGGAAGGCAGCCCGTGCGGCGCGACCGGCTCGACGGAGGCGGGGTCGTCGCCGGGCGCGGGCGGCAGCAGCGCCGGCGCCACCCCGCCCGCCACGGCAGCCGCATCCACGGCCCAGCCGACGACCCCGGCCTCCACCGGGACCGACCTGGGCCTCGTCATCGGGATCGCCATCGGCATCGTCGTGCTCGCCGTGATCGGCGTGGCGATCGTGCTGCTGACATCGCGACGCAGGCCGCCGGCGGCGCCCGGTGCCCCGGAGGATCCCGCGGGCACCGACTGAGCAGTGCGAGGAGGGGGCTTTCCGGCCCGGGATCGCAGGCGTAGCGTTCGCGCATGGCCAGACAGACCAGCGACCAGCAGACCGACGACTTCCCGGACATCGTGCCCGAGGAGCAGATGGATCCGGACATCGTCCCCTCCCCGCAGCCGACACCCGACTCGGTGGACGACGGCGACGAGGAGGACGGCCGCCTCTAAGCGGTCGGGTCCTCCCCTTCGCCGTGTTCCGGCAGCTGTCCCTCCTCGGCGTCATGCGCCGTGAGATCGGCACTCGTGTACTGACGCTCGCCCGGCGCGAGGTCCTCGCGCTCGTCGTCGCCGTTCGCCCGGGGGTCCGACATGGTGGCTCCTTCCATCGGAATGCTGTGCGGCTTCGGACGGTAGTCGCGCCTCTCGCGGTGCGATAGGGGCGGACGGATAGCGGATGCCCACCGCGGGTTGAGGTCCCGTCCAGTCTTCTGGGGCAGGGTGGGGCCGTGGAGATCGTGGTGGACGTCGTGCTCGTGGTGCTCGCCGTCCTCGCGATCGCGGCGGGCTGGACGAAGGGCGCCATCCGCGCCGCCGGGACGCTCGTCGGTCTGGGCCTCGGGCTCTGGCTGGGGCTCACGATCGCGCCGATCGTGGTCGACTGGTTCGCGTCCGCCGGTTTCGGCGGGGTGACCCAGCGCTCGGTGGTCGCCGCCGTGGTCATCCTGGTCTGCGCCGGGATCGTCTACGCCATCGCCGGTGCCCTCGCCTCCCTCATCGGCAAGGTGCTGCGCCACGGGCCGATCCGCTGGCTCGACTCGCTGGTCGGCGCGGTCCTCGGGCTCGCGACCTGGGCGGTCGTGGTCTGGCTCCTGGCCGGATTCGCGATGGCCACGAGCCTCGCCACCGTGGTCCAGGCGGCCAACTCCTCGAGCGTGGTGGCGACCCTCAACCGGATGGCGCCGCTCCCCTCGTCCACCGTGCTGGGCGCCGTCGACGACGCGCTCGCCGGAGCCGGCCTGCCGAAGGTCTTCGAGGGCGGGGAGACGATCCGCGCGGTCCCCGAGCCGGACGGATCCGTCCCCGCCGCCGTGTCGGGCGCCGAGCAGTCGGTCGTCACGGTGCTCGCCTCGAAGCCCGCGTGCGGGCTCGACTCCGAGGGCAGCGGCTGGGTGGTGCAGCGGGGCCGGGTGGTCACCAACGCGCACGTCGTCGCGGGAGCCTCGTCCGTGGTGGTCCGGCAGTCCGGCAGCAGCGCCGTCGAGCGGGCGACGCTCGTCGCCTTCGACCCGTCGCGCGACCTCGCGGTGCTCGACGTCACCGACCTCGGCGCGCCCGCGCTCGACATCGGCCCCGACCTGGCCGCGGGGGCGCCGGCGTACGCCCTCGGCTACCCGGGCGACGGTCCGTTCACCGTGTCACCGCAGCGCGTGCGCGACCGGGTCACCGCCCGGGGAACGGACATCTACCAGAGCGGAAGCGTCGACCGCGACATCTACTCGCTCCGCGGCTCCGTGCGGCCGGGGAACTCGGGCGGACCGCTGCTCGACGCCAATGGCGACGTCGCCGGCGTGGTCTTCGCGCGGAGCGCGACGGACCCCGACACCGGGTACGCGCTCACCCTCGCCGAACTGCGGCCCGTGCTGTCGTCGGTCGGCAGCGCTCCGATCAGCTCCGGCGCCTGCTCCGCCGGCTGAGCGCCTCGCGAGACGCCTCCGGTCATGGTTTGCTGGAGGCCATGAAGGCAGTGACCTACTCCGCCACCGGCGGCTCCGACGTCCTCACCCTCGGCGAGCGCGAGGAGCCGCATCCCGGTCCCGGCGAAGTGCGCGTGCGCATCCACGTCTCGGGGGTCAACCCCACCGACTGGAAGGCCCGGCGCGGCAGCGGCCCGGCGGAACTCCCCCGCCCCCAGGTGCCGAACCAAGACGGCGCCGGCGTCGTCGACGCGGTCGGTGAGGGCGTGACCGGGTTCGCGCCCGGCGACCGCGTCTGGGTGTGGGATGCGGCGTACCAGCGCCCCGACGGCACAGCCCAGGAGCTCACGGTCGTGCCGGAGCGGCAGACAGTCGCGCTGCCGGACGACGTGAGCTTCGACGAGGGCGCGTCCTTCGGCATCCCCGCACTGACGGCGCATCGCGCTCTGACCTCGTACGAGCAGGCGCCGACGGAGCTGGCCCCCGGATCGCTGGAGGGGCGCACGGTCCTCGTCGCGGGCGGCGCCGGCGCCGTGGGGCACGCCGCCATCCAGCTCGCCGTCTGGGCGGGCGCGACCGTGATCGCGACGGTCAGCAGCCACGAGAAGGCCGAGCTCGCGCGGGCCGCGGGAGCCCACCACGTCGTCAACTACACCGACCCGGACACCGCGAAGGCGATCGGCGCGCTGGCGCCGCGCGGCGTCGACATCATCGTCGACGTGAACGTGATCGCCAACGCCGAGCTCGACGTGAAGGTCGCCGGAGCGAACGCTACGATCGCGAGCTACGCGGACGCACCCGGCGCCGACTCGGTCACGATCCCCGTGCGCCCGAGCATGTCGAAGAACCTGCGCTGGCAGTTCGTCCTCACCTACACGGTCGCTCCGGAGGCCAAGGAGGCCGCCGTGCGCGCGGTGGCCGCCGCAGCCGCCGACGGCGCCCTCCGGGTGGGAGAAGAGGACGGCCTCCCGATCACCCGCTTCCCGCTCGCCGAGACGGCGGCCGCCCACGACGCGGTCGAGGACGGCGTCGTGGGCAAGGTGCTCATCGACGTGATCTGAGCGCCTGCACCACCAGCGCGACGACCGCGGCGACCGCGATCGCGGCGGAGTACCCGAGCGCCGTCGGCAGCAGCCCGATCGCGACGATGAGCTCCCCGGCGACGAGCGCGGGCACGCCGTAGGCGAGGTAGCTGACCAGGAAGATCCCGGCGAAGAGCTCCGCGCGCTGATCGTTCGGAGCGAGCGGCGCCAGGATGCGCAGCATGGCCGAGAAGCCGGCGCCGAAGCCGCCTCCCGCCACGGTCGCCCCCACGAACAGCAGCGGCAGGATGGCCGCCGCGATCCCGACCGCGGCGATCAGCACGCCGACCAGGATCGCCGCCATCGCCCACACCACCGTCCGCCGCGCAGGCGCACGGGTCAGCAGCAGGCCGGCCGTCGCGCCGACAGCCGGCGGCACCGCGACGATGGCTCCGTTGAGCAGTCCGCTGTCGAGGTGGAACACCCCGTGCAGGATGGACGGCGACAGTCCGATGAAGAGGCCCGCGAGCATCCACGTCGCCAGGAACAGCGGGATGGCGCCGGCGAACTCCGAGCGGGCAGCGCGCGGGATCAGCAGCCGCGGGATCAGCGACCGCACGGCCCCCGGCCGGCGCTGCACCGTCTCGGGCGACGCCGCGATCACCAGGATGCCGGCGGCGAACAGCAGCGCGAGCACGACGAACACGAGGGTCGTCGGCTGCGGGACGAACTGCACCGCGAGGCCGGTCAGGAAGGCGCCGATGGCGATCCCTCCGACGGGCGCGGTGCTGCCGATCGTGGCGCCGAGCTTCTTCTGCCGCTCGGGCGCGAGCTCCACCAGCGCGGCCGTGAACGTGCTCATGGCCGCGCCCGTCGCGACGCCCTGCACCGCTCGGGCTCCGATGATCCATCCGATGTCAGGTGCGAAGAGGAAGACCAGCATCGCAACGACCTGCAGCGCGAGCGCCCCGATCAGCACGGGGCGCCGGCCGATGTGGTCGGAGAGCGACCCGGCGATCAGCAGGGTGATGAGCAGGGTGACCGCGTAGATGGCGAAGGCGACCGTCAGGAGCCACGGCTGGAAACCCCACTCCTGCTGGTAGAGCACGAACAGCGGGCTGGGCGCACCCACCGCGAGAGCCACGGCCACGAAGGCCAGGGCCGCGCCCGCGAACGCGGCGGCCGGGCGGAGCCGGAAGGAGGAGACGCGGCGGGACGGGCGCAGGGGACGCGCGGCCAGGATCCCTCCGGTCGGGCAAGGCTCTTGCGCTGTGGTCATGGTCGGCTCCTTAAAGCAAAATTGATTGCTTTTAGCGACTATAGGGAGGGTTGTGGTAAAAAGCAACAGGATTTGCTTTAAGCTATTCCCATGGAAAACACGACCACACCGTCGAAGCGGACGGGCGGACGCAGTGCCGCGGTCATCCACAACGTGCGGACCGCTGTCGAAGAGCTCGTCGAAGAGAAGGGCCAGGACAGGGTCACCGTCCCGATGATCGCCGAGCGCGCCGGCGTCAACCCGACCAGCATCTACCGCCGCTGGGGCGACCTCCCGACCCTGATCAACGACATCGCCACCTACCAGCTCGACCCCTCGCGCCCGCTGCCCGAGCGCGGCGACCTGCGCGCCGACCTCACCGAGTGGGCCCGTGAGCTGGGGGAGCACTACCGCAACCCGGTCAACGCGGCCCTGCTGCGGGGCGGAGCCTCCGCGGCCGGCGAGCGCCAGTCCAACTGCCTCCGCAACCGCCGCATCGAGGCCAACCTCCTCCTCGAGCGGTACCCGGATGCCTCGATCACGGACGACGACATCCTCGACACCGTCGTCGCCCCGATCGTCTACCGCGTGATCTTCCTGCCCTGGACGCTGGAGGACACCACCGCCGAACACCTGGTGGCCCGCCTCTTCCACTGACGCGTCTTTCACCGACGCGGCCGGAAGGCGCTAGGGTCGGGAGGCGATGCGCCAGGAACGGACCAGCGAGGAACGCGCCGCGGCCCGCTCCGGCTGGGCCGTCGGCATCGCGACGGCTCTGTACGGGATCTCGTTCGGAGCCCTCGCCACAGCCTCCGGCCTGGACGTCTGGCAGGCCTGCGTTCTGAGCCTGGTCATGTTCAGCGGCGGCTCGCAGTTCGCGCTGATCGGCATCCTCGCCTCCGGCGGCGCTGCGGCCGGTGGGACCGCCATCGCCAGCGCCGCACTGCTGGGCGTGCGCAACTCCTTCTACGCGCTGCGGCTCTCGCGGATCATCGGCCCCGGCTTCTGGCGCCGCACCGCCGCCACCCAGCTGACGATCGACGAGTCCACCGCCGTCGCCACCGCGCAGACGCAGCCGCGCGCCCAGCGGATCGGCTTCTGGGTCACCGGCCTGGTCGTCTACGTCGGCTGGAACATCATGACCCTCGCCGGCGCGCTGCTCGGCGACCTCATCGGCGACGTCAAGGCCTACGGGTTGGATGCGGCCGCCGCGGCCGCCTTCCTCGGGCTGCTGTGGCCGCGCCTCAAAGCGCGCCAGACACAGGCGGTCGCGGTGGCGGGCGGTTTCGTCGCCACCCTGCTGACCCCGTTCCTCACGCCCGGGCTTCCGGTGCTTGCGGCCGCCGTGGTGGCGATCGTGCTCGGCGTGCTGAACCTGTTCGGCACCCGAGACGATCCGCCGCATCCCGAGGCCATCCCGATGGAGCGGGAGGTGGAGCCGTGACCACGTGGCACGTCATCCTGCTCGGGTCGATCGCCGTGCTGGCCCTCAAGGCCGTCGGCTGGCTGGTGCCGCCCAAGGCCCTGGACCACCCGACGGTGGCGCGCGTCAGCGACCTGCTGACCGCGGCCCTGCTCGCCGCGCTGATCTGCGTGCAGACGCTCGGCGCGGGCCAGTCCCTGCAACTGGATGCGCGCCTCCCCGCCGTCGCGATCGCCGCCGGCCTCTACGCCCTCCGCGTCCCGTTCATCGTGGTCGTGCCCGCGGCGGCCGTCGTCGCGGCCCTCATCCGCCTCTTCACCTGAACGGCGGCAGCCGTCGCCATGGCGACGGCCACAAGGATGTCCGCTATTCGACCACCAGGACACAACAGGTTGCGCACCCTCCCGCGCCCACGTAGCATCGATCCCGGTAGCTAGGGATGGAATAGTTCCCCGAGCGCCGATTCGAGAAACCCACGCTTCAGGCGTGGGTTTCTGCGTTGCAGGACATAATCGAGCGGTGCTGCTCGCCTACATCGATGAGATCGGGGAACCCGGCGCCTTCGTCGATAGGTCGCACGACCGTTTCAATACGAGCCCGGCGTTCGGTTACGCCGGATTCGTGGTTCCCGAGGCGGGCGCGCGACACTTCGGGAGCATCTTCAACGAAGCCAAATGCGCGCTGTTCGCTTCAGAGATGGCGGCCGCGCCTCATCCCGCGAGGTGGGAGAAGAAGGGCGCGAGTCTGCTTCGCCCGGACACCCCCAGACGGTTTCCGCAGCACCTTCGCGTCCTGGACAGTCTTGTCCGCAAACTCCGCGGCATGAACGGATCCCTCTTCTATTACGCAGACGAGAAACCACTGGGGACCCCCAAGCAGACGGGTCTCGTCGTCACAGACCGAGAGACGGCCGCGATGCGTGAGGCACTCAACCGGATCGCCCGGCATGCAGACTCGCGTGCCTCGAATGTCATGGTGATGATCGACCAGATCAACGAGAAGACCCGAGCGGAGCGCCTACCCGCGATGTATGGACATATCCTCGGCCGTGGCGGCGACTTCCCAGAGATGCGACGGATCATCGAACCGCCCATGCATGTGGACAGCGTGCTGAGCTCGAACATCCAATTCGCGGACTGGGTGGCCGCCTGCGCAGGACGGGCCATCGACTATCAGCTGATCAAAGGATCGCCGTACCAATGGGTTACCGATCGGCGATCTTTGCCGGCGCTGCGTGGCGCATTCACCCACGAGTCCAAACTCCACCTGTGGCGACGAGCCGTTCCTGACCTCAATCACTCTGAGATCCTCCGGCCCGAGCGGACGGTGCACCCGCGCCCGGCGGGCAGCCTCATCGCCGACGGTGTGGATCCAGCGATCTTGCGGAAGATTCGGGCGGCAGCGGAGCGAGTGCACAGCAGGGACGCCACCGATCGAAGTGACCTGCCTCAGTCGTAGCCGAGGATGATGACGTCGTCGTCCAGGCGATGGTCGGCGTCGGCGGCAGTGCACGGGGTCATGCTCGGGATGCTAGGCGAGCGGCGGTGCCCGGCGGATGTACATGACGTCGATCGGACGGAGCGCTTCCGACGGCCTGTACATCGCCGGGCCGTCGGCGGCGCAGCCGTGTCGGCGGCTCCGCATACCGTGACGCCGTGAGCGCATCCTGGCACCCGGTGGCGAATGCGCAGCCCACCGAGTGGCTGATGCGCCAGAGCTCGACGGGCACGCCGTACGGGGTGATCCGGCGATTCGCCTTCGGCGACCCGAACCGGCCGGACATCTGGTTCCGGGTGGTCACCTGGGCGCCGACCTCCGAGGGCAGGGAGCTGATCGGCTGGTGCCGCACGCTGGAGGCCGCGGCCGCGGCTGCCTGGGACCATCGCTGCGCGGCCGAGTCGTGGCGCCACCACCTCGCCGCACGCCGCACCGATGCCGGCACGATGGCGGCCCGTCGCCCGCCCGCCGCCGAGCTGGTGCGGTTCTACCGGGCGTCGCTGCGAGCGAAGAGAGGAGCGGGCACGGACCGCGAATCCGTGCTGGCCCGGATGCCGCAGCCCGCCGGCCGCCCCTAGCCTGGTGCTGTCTCGGCCAGGGGGAACCGATCCTGTCGGGGGACGGATCGGGAAAGGGCCCGGAGCGCTCAGCGCTCCGGGCCCTTTCATGTGCACAGGATGTGCGGGACCGACTTACTTGGTCAGCGGCTCCAGGGTCGGGTCGTTGGCGTACGCCTCGGCCGCGTTCTCCTTGGTGACGATGACCGGCTTCAGCAGGAAGGCCGGGACGACCTTCTTGCCGTTGTCGTACGACTTGTCGTCGTTGATCTCCGGCTTCTTGCCCTGCTGCAGGTCCTTCACCATGGTGATGGCCTGCTTGACCAGGTTGCGGGTGTCCTTGTTGATGGTCGAGTACTGCTCGCCCGCCATGATGGACTTGACCGACTCGGCCTCCGAGTCCTGACCGGTGACGATCGGGACCGGCTTGCCGGCGCCCTTCACCGAGGTGATGATGGCGCGGGCCAGGGTGTCGTTCGGCGACAGGACGCCGTCGAGCTCGGTCGAGCCGTAGTTCGCGGCCAGCAGGGTGTCCATGCGGGTCTGCGCGTTCGCCGGCAGCCAGCCCTGGGTGGAGGTCTGCTTGATCTCGGTCTGACCCGAGACGACCTTCAGCGTGCCGTCCTTGATCTTCGGCTCGAGCACCTTCATGGCGCCGTTGAAGAAGACCGCGGAGTTGGCATCGTCAGGCGAACCGGAGAAGAGCTCGATGTTGAAGTTCTTTTTGCCCGGGTACTTCTTCGCCATGCCGTCGAGCAGGGCCTGGCCCTGCAGCTCGCCGACCTTCTCGTTGTCGTACGCGACGTAGTAGTCGACGTCGTTCGTGTTGAGGATGAGGCGGTCGTACGCGATGACGGTCGCGCCGGCGTCGTGCGCGGCCTTGGCCTGCGCGGCGAGCTGGCCACCGTCGACGGCGCCGATGATGACGACCTTCGCACCGTTGGTGATCATCGACTGGATCTGCGACTGCTGGTCGGAGACGCCCGAGCCACCGGCGTACTGGACGTCGCCCTTGAAGCCGGCCTCCTTCAGGCCGTCCTCGAAGAGGCCACCGGCGAGAACCCAGTTCTCCGACGTCTTGGTCGGGAGGGCGACGCCGATGGTGGCGCCCTTGTCGAAGCCGGACGCGGACGAGCCGTCGCCGGAACCGCTGCGGGCTCCGCCGGAGCAGCCCGTCAGGGCGAGCGCGGCGGCAGCTGCGACGGCCACTGTCGCGAGTGCGATTTTGCGCATTGCTATCTACTTTCTCTGTGTGTTGGGGGTGTTGCAGGGTGGGAAAACGGAAATCGTTACTTGGTGAGAGACCGCGAAGTGTCCTCGGCCTGGTCGCCCGTCGGCACGACGGCCGGCTGCTCCTGGGCCGCGGCGTCGATGCGCTGCGTGCGGTCGCGGTTGAACATCCTGCCGATCAAGGACGGGCCGCCGCGACGCTTCGAGTAGACGTCGATGCCGACCGCGATGAGCAGGACCAGGCCCTTGATGATCTGCACCTTGTCACTGGTGACACCCAGCAGCTGCAGACCGTTGTTCAGGACCGCGATGACCAGACCACCGATGATGGAGCCGGCGACGGTACCGATACCGCCGGAGACCGCGGCGCCACCGATGAAGACTGCGGCGATCGCGTCGAGCTCCCAGCCGAGACCGTCCTGGGGACCGGAGGACACGGAGCGGGCGACGGCGATCATGCCGGCCAGCGCGGCGAGCACCGACATGTTCATCATCACGAAGAAGTTGATGCGGCGGATCTTCACACCGGAGAGCTCAGCAGCGTGCCAGTTGCCGCCGACCGCGTAGATGTGACGACCGAAGATCGTGTTCCGGGTGATGAACGAGTACAGGATGATCAGCACGCCGAGGATGACACCGGCGACCGGGAACGAGGTGCCGACACGGCCGCTGCCGAACAGCACCGCCGCGTACACGACGACCGCGTCCAGGATGACGACCTTGAACACGCTCACCCAGAGGGGCGCCTTCTCGGAGCCCATCTTGGTCTGCTTGCGGCGGGTGCGGACCTCTGCCAGCGCGATGACGACGGCGATGATCAGGCCGAGCAGCAGGGTGGAGTTGTTGAAGCCGGTGTTCGGGCCCCACTCGGGGAGGAAGCCGCCGCCGATGTAGGTGAAGCCGTCCGGCACCGGGATGGTGTTCGCGTTTCCGATCAGCTGGTTCAGGCCGCGGAAGATGAGCATGCCGGCGAGGGTAACGATGAAGGCGGGGACGCCGACGTAGGCGACCCACCAGCCCTGCCAGGCGCCGATGACGACGCCGACGAGCAGGCCGAGCACGATCGCGAGCGGCCACGGCACGTTCCAGTCGGTCATCGACTTGGCGACGATGATGCCGACCAGGGCCGCGACCGAGCCCACCGACAGGTCGATGTGACCCGCGATGATGACCATGACCATGCCGATGGCCAGGATCAGGACGTAGACGTTCTGATTGACCAGGTTGATCAGGTTCACCGGCTCGAGGGTCTTGCCCCCGGTGAGGATCTCGAACAGCAGGATGATGACGACGAGCGCGCCCAGGATGCCGAACTGGCGGCCGGTCGACTGCCCCCCACCGAACATCATGCCGAGGTCGCGGATGCCTCCGGACTTCTTCTTCTCAGCGGTCTGTGTGGTCATGGTTATCGGGTCACCCTCTTCTTGGCGGAAGTCATGCTTTTCAGGAGAGTCTCGGGGGTCGCTTCCGCGATGGGGAGCTCGTTGGTGATCTGACCCTCGAAGATCGTGTAGATGCGGTCGGAGATTCCGAGCAGCTCGGGGAGCTCGGAGGAGATGACGATGACGCCCTTCCCCTGCGCGGCGAGCTGCTGGATGATCCCGTAGATCTCGAACTTGGCGCCGACGTCGATGCCTCGGGTCGGCTCGTCGAGGATGAGGATGTCCGGGTCTGTGAACATCCACTTGGCCAGGACGACCTTCTGCTGGTTGCCGCCGGAGAGCGTGGAGACGCCGCGGTCGACGTCGGGCGTCCGGATGCGCAGGAGCTTGCGGTACTCGTCGGCGACCGCGTACTCCTGCAGGTCGTCGACGACGCCGCGCTTGGCGATCTTCTTCAGCTTGGCGGCGACGACGGACTGCTTGATGTCGTCGAGGAGGTTGAGGCCGAGCACCTTGCGGTCCTCGCTCACGTAGGCCATGCCGTTGTCGATGGCCTCGGAGACGTTGCGGACCTGGATCTCCTTGCCGTCCTTGTAGATCTCGCCCGAGACCCAGGTGCCGTAGGAGTGGCCGAAGACGCTCATCGCGAGCTCGGTGCGCCCCGCGCCCATGAGGCCGGCGAAGCCGACGATCTCACCGCGGCGGACGTAGAAGCTGGAGTTCTTGACGACCAGACGCTCGGAAACCTGCGGGTGCTGCACGACCCAGTCCTTCACCTCGAAGAACTTCTCGCCGATGTTCGGCGTGCGCTCCGGGAAGCGGCTCTCGAGCGTGCGGCCGACCATCCCGCGGATGATGCGGTCCTCGTCGACGCCGTCCGCCTTGACGTCGAGCGTCTCGATGGCGCGGCCGTCGCGGATGATCGTGATCTGGTCGGCCACCTGCTCGATCTCGTTGAGCTTGTGGCTGATGATGATGGAGCTGATCCCGCGGCCCTTCAGCCCGAGGATCAGGTCGAGGAGGTGCTGCGACTCGGCCTCGTTGAGCGCCGCGGTCGGCTCGTCGAGGATGAGGAGCTTGACGTTCTTGTTGAGCGCCTTGGCGATCTCGACCAGCTGCTGCTTGCCGACGCCGATGTTCTTGATCTGGGTGTCGGGGTCGTCCGTGAGGCCGACGCGGGCGAGCAGCTCGATGGCGCGGGTCTTGGCCTGCTGCCAGTCGATGATGCCGCCGCGGCCCGGCTCGTTGCCGAGGAAGATGTTCTCGGTGATCGAGAGCTCGGGGATGAGCGCGAGCTCCTGGTGGATGATCACGATCCCCTGCTGCTCGCTGGACTTGATGTCCTTGAAGCGCATGACGTCGCCCTGGTAGACGATGTCGCCGGAGTAGGTGCCGTAGGGGTAGACACCCGAAAGCACCTTCATGAGGGTGGACTTGCCCGCGCCGTTCTCGCCGCAGATCGCGTGGATCTCGTCGGCGTGGACGGTGAGGGAGACATCCTCCAGAGCTTTCACACCAGGGAACTCCTTGGTGATCGAGCGCATCTCGAGGATGACTGCGTTCGACGGCATCGTCGCTCCTTGGCTCTGCGTGGAAATGATGTGCCTAAGTAGTAAACGCTATGTTCACACTTGTCGTCAAATAGTGAAGACAACGATGCGATAACGGCTTCACTCGTTGCCCGCGAGCGCTCCCTGGATCACGATCGCGGCCGCTCCGAGCGACTCTGCGCGGTCGCCCAGCGAGGACACCCGGACGCTGGTCGTCCCCGCGATGATCGGGAGCGCGTTGTGCTGGATGCCGTGCCGGATCGGGTCGAGCAGCGCATCCCCCAGCCCCACCAGCGGGCCCCCGATCAGCACGAGCTCCGGGTTGATCACGTTGGCGATGTTGCCGATGGCCCGTCCGATCGCCGTGCCGGCGTCGCTGACCACACGCAGCACCGCCGGGTCCTTGTCCAGCCCGCGCCGGAGGATGTCCGCGGTCGTGACGGCCGCGCCCGTCCCGCGACCCAGGGATTCGAGCATCACGCTGGTGGATGCGACGGTCTCCAGGCAGCCGCGGTTGCCGCAGCGGCAGATCACGCCGTGCTCGGCGACCGGAGTGTGCCCGAGCTCGCCCGTGATCCCGAGGAAGCCGTAGTACGGCTGGCCGTTGAGGATGAGGCCGGCGCCGATCCCGGTGCCGATCTTCACGAAGATGATGTTGCGCTCGCCCCGGTTGGCGCCCCACGTCACCTCGGCGAGCGCACCGAGGTTCGCGTCGTTGTCGACCATGACCGGGAAGCCGAAGACGTCCTCCAGCTCGCGCCGCGTGATCCCGACCCACTCGGGGAGGATGGCGCCCTGCAGGACGGTCCCGGTCCGCCGGTCGATGGGTCCCGGGATGCCGACGCCGACGGCCAGCACCGACTCCCGGTCGTGGCCGCCCTCCACGAGCATCCGGTCGAGCAGGCCGGAGGCCTCCCGCACGGCGCCGAGCACGTCGTACCCGGGCTCGAGGGCCACCTGCTCCTCGGCGATCACGTCGTAGCCGAGGGTCGCCAGCACGATGCGCACGTGCCGCCGGCCGAAGTCCACGCCGACGGCGACGTCGCCGGTGTCCGTCAGCTGCACGAGAAGAGCCCTGCGTCCGCTCGAGGTGACCGGACTGGTCGCGACGACGCCCTTCGCCGCCATGTCCCGGACGATGTTGGACACGGTGGCGGTGGACAGGCCGGTCCCGCGCGCCAGCTCAGCCTGGGTGGACGGTCCGTTGGCCAGGAGGAACTCGACGAGTCGTTCCTGGTTCAGATGCCTCAGTGCGCCCTGCGACCCGGGATTGCGTGCGCCACGTGGGATCAGCCCCGGAGTGGCGGTCATGACGATAAGCGTGAATGATCGAGCGGTTGGAGTCAAGCTGTGAACGCAACAGTCCAGCCCACACCCGGGTGACACGAGCGTCGGGGACCTCGGGCTGGGATGATGGAGGCATGCCCATCCTGAACAAGGACATGCAGGTCTGCATCTCGCTGGCCGGCCGCCCCAGCAACATCGGCACGCGCTTCCACAACTTCCTGTACGACGAGCTCGGACTGAACTTCGTCTACAAGGCGTTCACGACCGACGACCTGGAGGGCGCCGTGCGCGGCATCCGGGCCCTCGGCATCCGCGGCTGCTCCGTCTCGATGCCGTTCAAGGAGGCGATCATCCCGCTGGTCGACAACCTGGAGCCGTCCGCCGTCGCCATCGAGTCCGTGAACACCGTGGTCAACGAGGATGGACTGCTCACGGCATCCAACACCGACTACGAAGCCGTCGCGCAGCTGCTCGCCGAGCACCGGGTCGACCCCGCGCAGCGGGTCCTGGTGCGCGGCTCCGGCGGGATGGCGAAGGCCGTGGTCGCCGCCTTCCGCGGCGCCGGCTTCGACGACCTCACCGTGCTGGCGCGCAACACCGACGCCGGCCCGGCGCTGGCGGAACGGTACGACTACGCCTGGGTCGCGGAGGACCCGGAGCCCGACTTCGACGTCATCGTCAACGTGACACCGCTCGGGATGCGCGGCGACACCGAGTCCGTCCTCTCCTTCGAGCGGCCGTTCATCGAGCGTGCATCCACCGTCTTCGACGTGGTCGCGTTCCCGTCCGAGACGCCGCTGATCGCCGCGGCGCGCGAGGCGGCCACGGCGGTCATCACCGGCGCCGAGGTGATCGCGCTGCAGGCGGCGCGGCAGTTCGAGCGCTACACGGGCGTCGCGCTGACGCCGGAGCAGGTCGCCCGGGCGTCGGAGTTCTCCCGAGCGGAGTGATGCGGAGCGCCGCGTCCGGGGAGTAGCTTGAGCCCACGAACGTGAAGGAGCGTGACGCATGGGCATCGGAAGCGGCATCTTCATCTTCGTCGTCGGGCTCATCCTCGCCTTCGCCCTGCAGGTCGAGGTGAGCTGGATCGACCTGAAGACGACCGGGTACATCCTGATGGGCGCGGGGCTGGTGGTGTTCGTCACCTCCCTGGCGTTCGCGCTGCGGCGCCGGCCCCGCACCGTCATCCGGCGCGAGAGCATCGACCCTGCCACCGGCGAGCGGGTCGAGCGACGCACCGATGAGTACTGAGTCCCCGCCCTACACTGGTCGGGTGCCAGACGACGTCCTCGCCCTCGAGAACCAGGTGTGCTTCGGCCTGGCGGTGGCGGCCCGGAGCGTGATCGCCCTCTACCGGCCGGTGCTCGAACCGCTGTCGCTGACGCATCCGCAGTACCTCGTGATGCTCGCGCTGTGGGAGCAGGAGCCGCGGTCCGTCAAGAACCTGAGCGACACGCTCGCGCTGGAGCCGGCGACCCTCTCGCCGCTGCTCAAGCGGCTGGAGGCGACGGGCTACGTGGAGCGACGCCGCAGCACGGCGGACGAGCGCGCGCTGGAGGTGCGCCTGACCGTACGCGGCCGGGCGCTGCGCGCGGAGGCGGAACAGATCCCGCCGCGCATCATCGAGCGTCTCGGCCTGCCGATCGCCGACCTCGAGAACCTGCGCGAGAGCCTCCAGGCCATCATCGCGGCCGCCGCACGCACCCCCTAGCGGCTGTACCCTGCCCCGCGGGTCAGGGTCTACGCTGACGGCGGAGGACGACATGCGCATCAGCGAGCTGGCCGAACGGGCCGGAGTGACGGTGAAGGCCGTCCGCTACTACGAGCGACTCGGCCTGGTCGCTCCCACGCGGCTGGGCAACGGCTATCGGGAGTACGGCGACGAGCACCTGCGCGCCGTGCGGGAGATCCGGGAGCTCGCCGCCACGGGCATCCCGCCGGGCAAGGCGCGCCCGTTCATCGAGTGCCTCGGGTCCGGTCACGCGCACAGTGACGAGTGCCCCGCATCCCGCGACGCCTACCGCGACGGCCTCGCCGAGCTCGACAGCGCCATCGCGCAGCTCGAGCGGCGCCGGGAACTGCTGGCCCGGCGGCTCGCGGGGGCCGAGCACCGCATCCCCGAGCCGGAGCACGGCTGCGGGTGCACCGTCCCCCTGCCCTGACCGGTCGCCCGGATCATCCCCAGGGATGACCCATCCCCCACCTGCGGTCGATGCCCTCCGGCGGCGCTCACGGTTGACTCGGAACGTCGGCTCGCAGCGCAGTGCTCCCGGGCCGGACACGAAGGGGGAGACCGATGACGACGCTGGGCCACGGACTGCGAACCGCACCGACGCTCGGAACGCCGTCGGAACCGGTGCGGCGGCGGGCGCGGGGGCTGCTCGCCGCCGTCACCGGCAACGCGTACCTGCAGCTCGCGATCACCCTGCTGCTGATCGCCGCCGGGATGGCGCTCCTCCTCGTCGGGATCGGTTTCGTGCTCGACATCGCGGTGCCCTGGGTCTTCGGCGACGAGCTGCGCGCACTGAAGGTGCTCCTGCCGCAACTGGGCTGAGCCCTGGCCGATCAGGCGCGCCGTCGCCTAGAGTCCCGGGCATGGGACGCCTCCTCTATTCCGCGATCGCCTCCGTCGACGGCTACACGGTCGACGCCGCCGGCTCGTTCGCCTGGGCCGCGCCGGACGCGGAGGTGCACGCCTTCGCGAACGCTCTGGAACGGGGCGTCGGCACCGTGCTCTACGGGCGCCGGATGTACGAGACGATGCGGGTCTGGCAGGACATGCCGGGGGCGGAGGACGATCCGGTGACGGCCGAGTTCGCGGCCGCCTGGCGGGACTCCGACAAGATCGTCTTCTCGTCGAGCCTCGCCGAGGTGACCACTCCCCGCACGCGGCTGGAGCGGACCTTCGACCCGGATGCGGTGCGCACGCTGGTGCAGGACGCCGAGCACGACGTGTCGATCGGCGGGCCGACCCTCGCGGCCCGCGCGTTCGCCGCCGGCCTGGTCGCCGAGGTGTGGCTCATGCTCGTGCCCGTAGCCGTGGGCGGCGGCACGCCCGCCCTGCCGCTGGGCCAGCGCCTCGGGCTGGAGCTCCGCGACGAGCGCCGCTTCGGCAACGGCACGGTGGCCCTGCACTACGCCGTACAGAACTGAGTCCGCTCAGTCGCCATCCCACCAGCGCAGCACCCGGAGCGCGCGCAGAGTGAGCCACTGGCTCGGGAAGCCCTCCATCTCGAACTCGACGTTGACCGGTCCCTCGTGGTCGTTCTCGAGCACCCAGCGGCTCTCGGCGTCCCGCTTCGACCGGACCAGCTCCACCGCCTCGGCCAGGCGCGGATCCCGCCGGTCCTGCAGCCGGAAGTGCTCGAGCCCCCGCAGCACGTCGTGGTACCAGCGGACCGGGTAGGAGAGCATCGTCATCCGCGGATCGGGGATGCTGCCGTCGGAGCGGCGGCGGAACAGCCCGCGCGCGAGGAGGTACTCCTCCCCCGCGGCCGCGGTCTCCTCCACGCGCGGGTCGGAGCCGCCCGCGTGCTGCCAGGCCCGCAATCCCTCGACGGCGCAGATGGTGGAGTGGAAGGACGAGACCCGCGCGCCGTACTCCGCCCAGCAGTTCCAGCCGCCGTCTCCGAGCCGCGAATCGGCCAGGGTCTCGGCGACACGATCGCCGGTCTCCCCGAAGTACGTGGCGATGGTGAGGACCACGCCGTTGATGCACGGTTCGGTCTCGCCGTCGAAGTACGGCTCGCCGGCGTGCTCCCAGCGAACATTTTCGCGGACCCGGGCGATGGCGCGTCGCGCCTCCGGACTCGTCGGATCGAGGCCGAAGTCCACCAGCTGCTGCAGGGTGAAGTGCGTCCCGCTCCACGCATCGAAGCCGTCGCGCTCCGGGGGGATCCAGCCGGGCCGGTAGGTCCCGCCGTCCCAGAGGCCGTCCTCCGCCTGCTCGGCCAGCAGTGCCGCACCCCAGCCGTCCGTTGCGATGCGGGCGCGCTCGGCTGCGACCTCCTCAGCGGGCGCGTCGGTGAGCGCGTGCAACACCTGCCAGCGGATGGCCGGATCGGAATCGAGAAGCCAGTCGAGGACGTCCATGCGGCACACCGTAGCCCTCGCACGCGCCTGCGCGCACCTGCCTGCAGGGGTACCCCCCATTGGAGGGATATGTCAATGACTGGACCCGCCTCCACCGGGCGTCTTCCGTGGGCGGCACAAACCCATCCGGGACACACCCCATCCGGGCACATCCACCGAAAGGAAACGGCAGTCATGACCATGTCAGACGACCAGTCCGCGGACACCCCGATCTTCGACAGCAGGCGAGAGACGCTGGAGCCCGAGGCCGGCCTCCCCGAGTCGGTGCTGCCCGGCGGCGCAGCAGGCGCCGGCGGCACGACGACCAGCGGCACGACGACCAGCGGCAACTCGACCGGCGGCCAAAGCGGCGTACGCGAGGAGGCGGGACGCGTCGCCGGCTCGGCGGCGCAGGCCGGCAAGGACGTCGCAGGCACCGCGAAGGAGCAGGCGAAGAACGTCGCGAGCGAGGCGAAGTCGCAGGCGAGAGACCTGTACCACCAGACCCAGCGCGAGCTGCGGGACCAGGCGGCCCAGCAGCAGGAGCGGGTCGCGAGCGGTCTGCGCTCCGTCGGCGACGAGCTGGACCAGATGGCCTCGTCCTCCGAGCAGGGCGGCGTCGCCAGCGACCTCGTCCGGCAGGCCGCACAGCGCACCCACTCGATCGCCGGCTGGCTCGAGCAGCGCGACCCCGGTTCGCTTCTCAACGAGGTGAAGTCGTACGCACGACGCAACCCGGGCACGTTCATCGCCGCGGCGGCCATCGCCGGCGCGCTCGCGGGACGCCTGACCCGCGCTCTGGCGAGCGGGAACGACTCCGACAGCGGCAGCAGCTCCGGCTCGACCGGCACCACCGCCGCCGGATACACCGGGACGACCGGGTACACCGGCACGACCGGTTACACCGACACCACGGGCTACACCGGCGCGAGCACGACCGGCCTGAGCGGCACGGGGACGGTCGCCGACGGCGACCTGTACGACGACGGCGTCACCGACCAGCCTGAGCTGCCGGGCGCCGGCTACACCGGAGGCCGGGCATGACCGACCAGCCCAGTGCCGCAGAGGATCGCGCAGCGAACAGTTCGCTGGGCGAGCTCCTCGGAGAGGTCAGTCGCGATCTCTCCACGCTGATCCGCCAGGAGATGGAACTCGCCAAAGCCGAGATCCGGCAGACCGCCACGCGCGCCGGAAAGGGCGCCGGGCTGCTGGGAGGCGCCGGCTACGCCGGACTGATGGCGGTGTTCTTCCTGTCGATCGCCCTGTGGTGGGCGCTCGGCTACCTGGTCGGCAACGCCTGGTCCGCGGTGATCGTCGCCGTGATCTGGGCGATCGTCGCGCTCGTCCTGTACCTGGTCGGGCGCAAGCAGCTGGCGACCGTGAAAGGCGCACCGCAGACCGTCGAGACGGTCAAGGAAATCCCCCCGACCCTGAAACCGAACGGAGAGAACCGATGAGTGACGACCCCGACGCCATCCGCGCCGACATCGAGGCCACGCGCCGCAATCTGAGCGGAGACGTGGACGCACTGGCCGACAAGGTCACGCCCAGCAAGATCGTGGACCGCCAGACCCGCAAGGTCAAAGGCGCCTGGCACTCCCTCAGCGACCGGGTGATGGGCACCGCCGACGACGTGGGAGGCACCGTCTCCAACGCCGGCGAGTCCGTCGCCGACGCCGGCCGCACCGTCGTGAACAAGGCGCAGGGCAACCCGCTCGCCGTCGGCCTCATCGCCTTCGGCGTCGGCGCCCTCGTCGCCTCGCTGATCCCGGCGAGCAACAAGGAGAAGGAGCTCGCATCCTCGGCGAAGGATGCGGCACAGCCCCTGCTCCAGGAGGCGGCCGACGTCGGCAAGCAGGTCGCGAACGACCTCAAGGAGCCGGCCCAGCAGGCCGTCCAGTCGGTGAAGGAGACCGCGCAGGAGGGGGTGTCCACCGTCAAGGAGGAGGCCACCGACCGCGCGAGCGATGTCGCCGACGACGCCAAGCAGTCGCAGCAGCGGTTGCAGTCCGACCAGTAGAACTCCCTCCCCGCGCGGCGGTCGGCCTCCCCCGGGCCGGCCGCCGCCCCTTTTAAAAGCACTGCACCGAGAGGATCCGACGATGAGCGATGTCGGGGCCAGCAAGCGCCTGGCCGATGCCCCTTCCCCCGAGGACTCCCGCAAGCCGGAGAGTCCGCACCACCTCGACAAGCCGTCCTGGAAGCTGGTGCTGAAGCGCACCATGCGCGAGTTCAGCACCGACAAATGCACGGACATCGCGGCTTCGCTGACCTACTACGGCATCCTGTCGCTGTTCCCGGGGCTGATCGCCCTCGTCTCCTTGCTCGGCGTCGTGGGGCAGGGACGCTCCGCTACGAACGCCCTGATGGGGATCGTGAAGCAGGTGGCGCCCGGTTCCACCGCGCAGCTGCTGGAGGGCCCCATCCGGAACGCGGTGAACTCCCCGGCATCCGGGTTCGCGCTGGTCTTCGGCATCGTCGTCGCCATCTGGTCCGCCTCCGGCTACGTGGGGGCGTTCTCCCGCGCGATGAACCGCATCTACGAGATCGACGAAGGCCGGCCGTTCTGGAAGCTCAAGCCCCAGCAGCTCGTGGTGACCGTCATCACCGTGGTGCTCGTCACCATCGTCACACTCATCCTCGTGGTCTCAGGTCCCGTCACCAAGGCCATCGGTGACGCTCTGGGCCTGGGCGCCGGTCCGCGCATCGCGTGGGAGATCGCCAAGTGGCCGGTCCTGCTCCTGGTGGTCGTCGTCATCATCGCGGTGCTGTACTACGCCGCCCCCAACGCCAAGCAGCCGAAGTTCCGCTGGATCAGCATGGGCGCCGTGATCGCGATCGTGGTGCTCGCTGTCGCGACTCTGCTGTTCGCGTTCTACGTCGCGACGTTCGCCAACTACGAGAAGACGTACGGTCCGCTCGCCGGGGTGATCGTCTTCCTGCTCTGGGTGTGGATCGCCAACCTCGCGCTTCTCTTCGGAGCGGAGTTCGACGCCGAGACCGAGCGCGGCCGGGAACTGCAGGCCGGCATGGCGGCCGAGGAGACCATCCAGCTGCCGCCGCGCGACACCCGTCTCAGCGAGAAGTCGGAGCAGAAGGAGGAGGAGCTCATCGACGAGGCCCGCAAGGTGCGGGAGGACGCCGACTGACCGTCAGTCGATCGAGCTGCCGACCACGCGGTTGCCGCCCGCGTTCTTCGCTGAGTACATCGCGTGGTCGGCCTCGCGGATGAGCCGGTCCGGGTTCCAGCCCGGGTCGCTCGTCCGGGCGATCGACATCCCGATGCTGGCGCTGATCGGGAATCCCTCCGGCAGGTCGGCGAAGGGCAGGCCGATCGCGAGGCGGATGCGGTCGGCGACGTCCTCCGCAGCGGCGACCTCGGGCACTTCGCAGACGACGACGAACTCGTCGCCGCCGTAGCGGGCCACCAGGTCCTCCTGCCGCACCACCTCCTGCAGGCGTCGTCCGACCTCCCGCAGCAGCAGGTCGCCGACGTGATGGCCGAGACCGTCGTTGACACGCTTGAAGCCGTCGAGGTCGATGAAGAGCGTGGCGACGAGGGCCGGAGTGGCCCGGCCGTACTCGAGCAGCTGCGTCTCCAGCCGACGGCGGTTCGGCAGCCCGGTCGTCTCGTCGTGCATGGCCGCGTGCTCCAGCTGCCGCTGCAGGCGGAGGGTGGTGATCGCCTGCGCGGCCTGTCCGGCGAGCGCGTCCGCCAGCGGAGCGGCCTCCGAGTCGAACTGCCGCGGGTGCAGGAAGAAGGCGACGAAGACACCGAACAGCAGATCGTCGTGCTGGATGGGCGCCACGAGCACCGCATGCACTCCGGCGCCGCGCATGGCGGCGCCGAGCACCGGGGTCACCTCGTCGGCGGCAGCGGCGCCGCTCACGGCGAGCACGTTCCGCAGCCCGGAGGCCTGGGCGACGAGAGTCTCGCCGCCGGGCATCCCGTGCAGCGGGTTGTCGCCGGACGCCTGCAGGAATCCGCCGCATTCGTCCCGGAGGAAGACCGCGGACTGCTCGGCCTGGTAGGCCTTCGCGACGGTCGTGGCCAGGATGTCGACCAGCTCCTGCTCGCTGGTCGCCGCCGAGAACGCGATCGAGGAGTCGATGATGAGCTCCAGCCGGTTCCGGGTGCGCTCCTGGAGCGCCTGCGACCGCATCAGCTCCCGCTCGCGCTCGGCGCGGTCGGCGGCGTCGACCAGCACGAGGACCGCCCCGTCGCCGGAGTCCTCGCGGCCGACGATCACCGGGCGGTACGACCCGTCGCGGTGCGCCAGGCGCACCATGCCCTCCGACCGTCCGCCCACGCCGGCGAACCGCTGCCGGACGGACTTGAACGGCCGTCCCGTGAGCTCGGCCACAGGCAGACCGGTCCACTCGGCGAACAGATCGTTCGCTTCGACGATCCGGCCCTCCGCATCCAGCCGCACGATGGCGCAGGGCAGGTCGTCCGCAGCAATGGGGCGCACCGCTCGTCTCCTTCGTCTGGCTGAGCCGCCGTCCGAGGGCTCACCTAATGAATTTAGCCTACGAATGTTTGCAACCAGTCGGCGAAACGATCCGGATCGGTCGGACGCGCGATGAAATACCCCTGGCCGCGATCGCACCCCGCCGAGCGCACGGCGGCCAGCTGGTCGGCGGTCTCGATGCCCTCCGCCACGACGCGCATACCGCCCGTCTTCGCCTGAGCGACCGCGTCGGCGACCGCCTCCCAGTCGGCGCCGGCGATGAGGCTGCGGTCGAGCTTGAGCTCCTGGGCGTGGACGGCGAGCGCACGCTCGATGGACGAGTGCCCGGATCCGAAGTCGTCGATGGATACGGTGACGCCCCACTTCTGGATGATGTCCAGCCGGCCGGTGACGGCGCTGTAGTCGGCGATCCGCTCAGCCTCGGTGACCTCGACGATGAGGTCCGCCGGAGCCAGTCCGGAGTCCGCGAGCTGGCGTTCGAGCTCGTCGAAGAAGCGGTCCGTCTCGAGCTGCAGCGGGGAGACGTTCACGGCGACCGCCAGGTCGTAGCCGCGCTCCCGCCACTCGCGGCCGATGCGGCAGCACTCACGCAGGGCGAACAGGCCGAGGTCGTGGATGACGCCGGTCGCCTCGGCCAGCGCGACGAACTCGGCGGGCGGTACGGGACCCCGTGTGGGATGCGTCCACCGGCACAGGCCCTCGACCGCCACGACGGCGCCGGAGGCGAGGTCGATCTGCGGCTGAACGTGCACCTGGAGCTGATGGGCGGCGATCGCGCGGGCGAGCTCCCGCGCATCCAGCTCAGTCGTCGCCACCCGCACCTCCTCTTCGGCCGTCCACGCCACAGTGCCCGCACCGGGGGCGCCTGTCAACGGGAGGGGCGGTCAGGCCTCGCTGCTGGAGGGCCCGAAACCGGGCTGCGGGAACTCCGCGCCCACGTCGCCGGTCGGTTCCTCCTGCCGCAGAGTCGCGGCGATGCTCGGCCCGGCCCCGACCCGCGAGAAGGCCACGAGACCGCCGCGCACACTCGACTGGTACGTCGTCATGACTCCGTCGACGGGAAGGTCGATCTCCGCCGGCGGCCGTCCATCCGCGAAGGGCACCGCCCGCTGCGTCGTCGAGCCGTCCTCCTCGACGAACTCCGCCAGGCCGAAGGTGAGCCCGCCGCGGTCGAACGACACCCGGACGAGCAGGAAGGTGCGGAGCGCCTCGTCGTCGAGCTCGTCCAGCTCGTCGACCAGCGAACGCAACTCGGCCGTCGTGCCGAGCCGCGGTCCCGCATCCCGGACATCGCCCGCCCACGCGCGCACGTGCGCGGCCAGCGCGTCGAGTGCCGCTTCGTACGACGCGGGAGACGTGCCCTGGATGCCGAACTCGCCCCACTCGGCGACGTACCGGTCGTTCTCGTCGTCGTGCTCCACCGGCACCGTGATCCGCGGTTCCGACGCCTTGTACCACTCCCAGGCGGCCAGCTCTTCCGGTGCGAACAGCTCGCGCAGCTGCCGCACCGCATCCTCGTCGTCCGGCTCGGCCGCCGACGCGAGGATGGCTCGCTCGAAGAACGCGTTGTCGTCCACGGCCGTCTCCTTCCGACTCCCCCAGCATCGCAGGTGCGGCGCGAGGGGTGAAGGGCGTGCGCGCGTCAGGGCAAGCACATAACAAGCCATCAGCGTCCGCACAGCGCACGTAAGAATCCCGAAAGAATGCGCCGCCATCCTGGGAGACATGGATCACACGTCGACCGCCGCGGCACCCTTCCCGCAGGCGCCCTCCCGCCCCCGGCCGCGGTCGCACGGAGGGTCGTCGCCGGCCGGCGCACGCACCGTCCGCGCGGCTCTCGTGCTCGGCGTCGTGGTCGTACTGGGGATGTGGTGGCTCACCGTCCCCGCCGGCTTCTCCGTCACCCCTGCGAACGCCCTCACGTCGATCGGCGAACTGGCGGGCATGGTCGGCGGGTTCCTGGTCTGCGCACAGGTGCTGCTGATCGCCCGGGTGCCGTGGTTCGAGCGGGCGGTCGGCCTCGACAAGCTCGTCTCCTGGCACCGCTCCCTCGGCGCATCCGTGCTGTTCCTGATCGTCGTGCACGTGCTGTTCCTGGTGTTCGGCGGCGAACTCGTCGACACGAACCCGCCGTGGACGGAGTTCGTCAGCATCCTGCAGAACTACCCCGACATGCTGACGGCGCTGATCGGCACGATCGCCTTCCTGGTCGTCGGCCTGAGCAGCGCCCGGCTGATCCGCACGAAGCTGTCGTACGAGGTCTGGTACTGGCTGCACGTCACGACCTACGTCTCGATCTTCCTCACGTTCTTCCACCAGTTGAGCGGCGGCGCCCACTTCGTCGCGCAGCCGATCAACCGCATCCTGTGGATCGCGCTCTACCTCGGCACGGCCGCCGCGGTGCTGACGTGGCGGTTCATCCTGCCGACGATGGATGCGTGGAAGGGCCGGATGCGGGTGGCTGCGGTCGTCCCCGAGAGCGAGGGCGTGAACAGCGTCTGGCTCACCGGACCGCGCGTGGAGCAGCTGGGCGTCCGCGCCGGCAACTTCCTCCTCTTCCGCTTCCTCAGCCGCGGCCACCTCGGGTCCGCGCACCCGTACTCCGTGTCGGCCGTCCCGGCCGACGGCTACCTGCGCATCACGGTCGGGGCGATCGGAGACCACTCCACGCGTATGCCGGCTCTCAAGCTCGGCTCCCTGGTGTTCGCCGAGGGACCCTTCGGCCGGTTCACCGCCGACCGCGCGAGCCGTGCGCGCATCCTGCTCATCGCGGGCGGCGCCGGAATCGGGCCGATCCGCGCCCTCGCCGAGGAGCTCGTCCGGCGCGGCGCGCAACCGGTCGTCCTCTACCGGGCCCGCTCGGCGCGGCACCTGGCCCTCCTCGGCGAACTGCAGGCCATGCCGGGCGTCACCGTCATCCCGTTGGTCGGGCGGCGCTCCGAGCTCGGCTACGACCCGCTCGACGTCGAGCCCCTCCGCCACCTCATCCCGGATGCCCACGACTGGGAGGCCTTCATCTGCGGCCCCGAGGGGATGGGCGAACGGGCCGAGTCGTCCCTCCGCGCGCTCCGGATGCCGAAGCGCTTCATCCACCGAGAAGAACTGAGCATGTCATGAGCAGCACATCCTGGCGGGGAACCGTCCTCTTCACCACCATCCTCGTCGTCATGGGTGCGACCGTCGGCCTGAAGCTCTACGGGATCGGCGAAGACGCGACGACGCCGGCGGCGACGTCCACCACCACGTCGAGCGCCACCGGCTCCAGCGGAAGCGGGGGCGACAGTTCGGGCACCACGTCCGGCTCGTCGGACGCCGCGTCCAGCTCCCCGTCGGCGACGCCGAGCCCGACGCAGTCCTCCTCGACCACGGTCATCACCGGTTCCGCAGTAGAGACCCGCTACGGCGCCGTGCAGGTGAAGGTCACCTTCTCCGGCAGCACGATCACGGCCGTCGACACCATCCAGTCCCCCGACCGCGAAGGACGGGACGTCGAGATCAACGCGCAGGCGCTGCCGATCCTCGAGCAGGAGGTGCTGTCGTCGCAGTCGGCGAACATCGACACCGTCTCGGGAGCGACCTACACCTCCGAGGGCTACATCCAGTCCGTCCAGTCGGCGATCGACCAGCGGTGAGGTTCCGGGAGACGGTGATGGGCATCCCGATGTCCATCGACATCCGGGACGACAGGGATGCGGCGCCCGCGGCCGAGCGGGCGTTCGCCGTGCTGCGGGCGGCCGACCGCCGCTTCAGCCCCTACCTGCCGAGCAGCGAGCTGAGCCGTGCCAACGCCGGCGAGCCTGTCGCGCTGAGCGACGACTTCCGCGAGGTGGTGGCGATCGGCGAGGCGGCCGCGCGCGCATCGGGCGGCGCCTTCCGCATCCGCCGGCCCGACGGCTCGTGGGATCTCGACGGTGTCGTGAAGGGCTGGGCGGCGGCACGCGCGGCACGTGAGCTGGCGGCGGACGGCCTCCGCGACTACAGCCTCAACGCGGGCGGCGACGTCGTGGTCGCCGGAAGCCCGGGCGACGGCGCACTGTGGAACGTCGGCATCCGGTCGCCCCACGATCCGGCGGCGATGCTCGCCGTGCTCGCCCTCACCGACGGCGCCGTGGCGACGTCCGGCGCCTACGAGCGCGGATCCCACATCGTCGACGGCCGCGACGACTCCCCCGCCGGCGGTCTGCTGAGCGCCACCGTGATCGCCGACGACCTGACCACGGCCGACGTGCTCGCGACCGCCGTCTTCGCCCTCGGTGCCGATGGCCTCCACTGGGCCATCGAGCAGGGAGCGCGGGGCGTGCTGGCGATGGATGCGGCGGGCCGCATCCTGGGCGTCGGCGAGCTCCCTTTCGCCCGTCCCGCGGCCGCCGGATGAACGGCTCCGCACCCCCGGCCGCGCCCGGCCTCGGCTCCTATACTGCGGACATGACGGACACGGCGCGCGTGCTCATCGCCGAGGACGACAGCCGCCTGGCCGGGATGCTGGACACGCTGCTCCGCTCGGAGGGGTTCGACGTCGAGGTCGCGCGCGACGGGCAGCGCGCCCTGCACCTCGGGCTGACCGGCGCCTTCGCCGTGATCGTCCTCGACCGCGGGTTGCCGGCGATCGAGGGCCTGGATGTGCTGCGACGGCTGCGCGAGAACGGCGTCACCACGCCCATCCTCGTCCTCTCCGCTCTCGGCACGGCACCCGACCGGGTCGACGGACTCAACGCCGGCGCCGAGGACTATCTGGCGAAGCCCTTCGACATCGACGAGCTCGTCGCCCGCGTCCGCGCTCTGAACCGGCGCGCATCCTCGGTGGTGCCGACCGTCCGCTTCCCCGGTGGACGGCTCGACACCGACAGCAGGACGGTCACGGTCGACGACGGACGACGCACGGTGCTCTCCGAGCGCGAGTCCGCCCTGCTGGAGCGGCTCGCCCGCCGGCCCAGGCAGGTCTTCTCGCGCGCGGTCCTGCTCGACGAGGTCTTCGCCGACGCCGACGATCCCGGAGTGGTGGACACGTACGTCCACCACCTGCGCCGTAAGTTCGGCCGCACGCTCATCGAGACGGTGCGCGGCGTCGGCTACCGGATGGGGTCGCTGTGAGGACCGCCGACGAACAGGAGCTGCGCTCCGCCTCGCTCCGGCTCGCCGCCCAGTTCGCGCTGATCATCCTCGGTCTCTTCATCGCGCTCGGCGTCGTCGTGTACACGGTCGTGTCGGCCGGGCAGGCGGAATCCGCACAGAAGACGTTGTCGGACGCGTCGATGGTCGACTCGGTGCACGACGCCCCGCGCAGCCTCCTCGTCACCGTGGTGATGCCCGGTGGACGCGACAGCTCGCCCGACATGCCGGAGGGGCTGCCCGACGAGAAGGCGATCCAGGACGTCATCGCCCACGGGGGGTCGCAGTCCGGCGTCGTGGAGGCGGGCGGCCAGCGCTATCTCACCGAGACGGATGTGCGGCATGGCAAGGTCGTGCAGATCGCGTACAGCCTCGCCGAGCAGGAGGAGGAGCTCAACCGGCTGGTCGTGGCGCTCGTCGCCTCCGGTCTGATCGCCACCGTCGCGGCGGCGGCCATCGGACTCGTGATCGCCCGCCGCTCGATGCGACCGCTGGCCGAGGCGCTCGCGCTGCAGCGGCGGTTCGTGGCGGATGCCGGGCACGAGCTGCGCACGCCGCTCACCCTGCTGAGCACCCGCGCGCAGCTGCTGCGGCGGCACGTCGCCGCGGGAACCGCGGGATCCTCGGACACCGGCGACGACGAGGTGCGGACGGGACTGGACGAGATCGTCGACGACAGTCGGGCGCTCACCGAGATCGTGCAGGACCTGCTCACGGCGGCCGACCCGCGCCAGACGGCGGAGAGCGAGGGCGTCGGCCTCGGCGAGCTCGCAGCCGCCGTCGCCCGCTCGGCCGACGGCAGGGCGGAGGAGCGCGGCCTGACCATCTCGGTCGATGCGGCGCCGGACGCGATGGTGACCGGCGCCCCCGTCTCCCTGCGGCGGATGATCGTGGCGCTGGTCGACAATGCACTGGACCACGCGCGATCGGAGGTCCGCGTCTCGGTCGCCGTCGCCCGCGACCGCGTCGTGCTGACGGTCGAGGACGACGGACCGGGCTTCTCGGCGGGCGTCGAGGACCGCGCGTTCGAACGGTTCGCGACCGCCCGGGACGCGCAGCCCGGTGACGATCGCGCCCGGCATTACGGTCTCGGGCTCGCGCTGGTGGCCGAGGTGGTGACCCGTCATCACGGCACGGTGGATGCGTCCAACCGTGCGGGCGGAGGTGCGGTCGTCACCGTGCGGCTGCCGCGGCGCGCGTGAGAACCGCTCCGCCGCCGGCTCAGGGCGTGACGGCGTCTCGAAGCGTCTGTACGGGGGCGACGATCACCGTCTCGAGGCGGCTCACCACCTCCAGGTAGTCCGCCGTCCAGATGAGGCGGACCGCCGTGGCGCTGTCGTGCATGTCCGCCGAGTGGGCCTGGCTCTCGAGCACGGCTCCCGCAAGACGCGCCACCATGGTCGGGTCGCTGGGGACCGGTTCCGGCAACGGTCCGCGTGCGAGGAGTCGCGCCGCCAGCTCGCGGTACCAGCTCTCCAGGCGGTCGAGGGCGTCGTTGAGCGCTTCGCGCGCCTCCGCCGTGTGCGGGTCGACGGGAGGCTGTCCGCGCCACAGTTCCAGGATGGCGTCGCTCGCCAGCCGCACGCCCGCCACCCCGGTGACCGAGGCAGACACCTCCGCCAGGGGGAGGCGCTTCGTGCCCCGCTCGGCGAGGTACGTGCGGAAGGCGTCGTCCAGCCGACGTGACGCCGCCGCCGCGCGGAGCGACTGAGCGTGTGCATCGACCGGTATGGTCGCACCGCCGCGTGGTCCCGCGCCCGCCGCGACGGCGGCGCTCAGATAGCCGATGCCCTCCGAGTACGCGTCCGACAGCGCACGTCGCAAGGACGCCGCGGCGCCCCTCGGCCAGAACAGCACACCGACGAGGAGGCTGACCGCACACCCGAGGGCGATGTCCTCGATGCGGATGAGGCCGACCGTCCACCCGGTCGGAGCGATGATGTTGAAGAGGAGCACGAGCACGACCGTGAACGCCGCCTGACCCGCCGCGAACGAGATCGCCGCCGGGGCGACGCCGGCGACGAGAATGCCGAGCGGCAGCACGATCCACAGCGCGACCGGGTTGCCGCCGATCACGAAGAGCGCCGCAGCGCCCAGCACGACTCCGAGCACGGTGCCGAGCACCCCGCGCAGGACGGTCTGGCCGGTGCTCAGGGCGTTGGACCGCAGCACGGACAGGGTGCCGAGCACCACCCAGAACGAGTGCTCGACCCCCGTCAGCTTCGCGAGCAGCACCGCCAGCCCCAGGGCGATGGCCCCGCGGATGCTGTTCCGCAGCCAGACCGAGTTCCAGCCGATGTACCCGCTGGCGCGTTCGGCGGCCGCGGCGACCGGGCCGCTGAGGTCGCCGGGCTGGCGCCCGAGCAGCCGCTGCCACCAGGTGCGGCGCTCGGCCCGTGCGGTGAGGCCGATGTTCCCGCCGACCGTCGCGACCGCATAGGCGAGCTCCTGTGCCCGGAAGCCCGGGTCGAGTGTGGTGACCACCTCATCCATTGCGCCGCCCGGTGTGGGTGCCGGGGCCGGCTGGGCGAGCATCGCCGCCTCCACCGCCCGCCGCGCGTCGGAGAGGCGGCGGAGCGCGTCCTCCAGGTCGGACGGGTCGGCGCCGTGTTGCGCCAGCGCGAACGCACCCTCGTCGAGCACGTCCGCCGCCGCTGCCTTCAGCGCCCTCGCCGCGTCATGCGTCGGGTCGGAGGCGGCCAGCGGGCGGGCGTACCGGTCGTACTGGGCCATGACGGTGTCGAGCCAGTTCAGTTCGTCGACGAGCCGGACGATCGTCCGCGCCGGGGTGCTGAGGCTGGTCGGCCGATACGGAGTGGCGAGGAACGACTCGTGCAGCGCTCCGACCGCGGCATCGGCCGCGACGACCGCGCGATCCCGCTCGGCGAGGAGGGAACCGTCCTCCGTCTCGTCCCGCCCCGCCAATGCCTCGCGCATCCCGAGCATGTAGGCGGACTCCGCCCGCAGCCGTGCGCTCAGCGCCCGGAGCGCCTCCACCGCCGGTCCTCGCAGCGGTTCGCGGGACGGTGCCGGCCAGAGGACCGTGACCGCGACGATGCAGACGACCGCCGCCATCCCCCAGCCGAGCAGGCGCGGCCCGAGGGACGCCACAGTGCCCGGCAGGGTCACCGGAAGCACGAATGCGAGCAGCAGCGCGGTGCTCGCCGACGCCGTCACCGAGCTCACGGCCCCCGCGAAGAGCACGGCCAGCGCGACCACCGCCATCGCGAGCGCGGACAGCCACGCCGGCTGGGATGTCAGCGTCCCCAGGCACACGAGCACCGCACCGGCCACGGCGAGCGCCGCCAGCGCTTGGGCCCGCTCACGGAGCGGCCCACCGAAGTCGACGAACAGCAGCATCGCGAACGACCCGAACGCCGAGAAGATGGCGACGTCCGGGTTGCGGATCACCCCGCTGGCGAAGGCGAACAGCAGCGGCATGACGATCGCGGCCCGCCCGGCGCGGCGCAGCGCGCTGTAGCCCGGATCGTGCCGAGCCAGCCACTGCCACACGCGCACACGGCCTCCCGCATCCCCTGCGGCGCCCGACGATGCGGGGCGCCTTCCAGGCACAGGATAGTGGCCCGTCCGCCGCGGCGGTCAGGGGTCCCGAGCGCATCCCGTCAGCCGCCGCGTCGACGCCCGCTCCGTCGAGTCCGCTCGCGCGCCGCATGGTGTGCGACGACCGGCGCCGCGAGTCCGGCCCACCGCCCGTAGAGCCCGATCAGGATCAGGGCGCCGCCGTACACAACGGCCCACCACGGGAATTCCAGGGCGGCCCCGCCCCCCTTCGCCGTCCAGACGTCCTCGGCAGGCGTGGGCAGGACACGGCGGCCCGTGACCAGGATGCGATGGCTGTTGATCCCGAGCGGCGTACAGGTGACGAGCGTGACCAGATCCTCCCCCGTCCTCTGCCGCAGGGTCGTGGTGTCTTCGGGCGCGACCACCCGGGTGCTGATCACCCGGTAGGCGAGCACGCGCCCGAAGGTCGTGATGATGAATCTGTCGCCGAGACCGAGCTTGTCCAGCTCGGTGAACATGGTCGCCTCCGCCAGCCCGCGGTGGGCCGTGATGACGGCGTGCGTGCTCGTCCCGCCGACCGGCAGCGAGGTGCCCTGCAGGTGACCGGCCCCTCTCAGCAGGCTGGCGTCGCTCGTGCCGTGGTAGATCGGCAGATCGACCCCGATCTTCGGGATCTGGATGCGCGACATCGTGCCGTTCGGGGTGTTCAGCAGCCTCCAGTAGTCGTAGGCCTTCCCTGCGTTGCTCCCGCTGCCCGTGGGGACCCGGGTGTTGCGCTCTAGCACCGCTCCGGCCGACAGGTCGGAGTTGTAGCGCCGGGCCTCCGCGAGCTGCTCTGACGCGCGCGGCTTCACCTTCGCGATGGACTGGTTGTACCTGCTCACCACCAGCGACTGGTTGTAGGAGGCCAGCCAGCTCGCCGCGGGAGAGTAGGCCAGGATCGTCGCTCCGATGACGGCGACGACGATCGTCAGGATGAGCAGCCAGCCCGGTCGCCATCGCCGTCGCGGTGCGGCGTACCGCCCTACTGTCGGCCGCATCCTCTTGCGTCCTCGCGACGCTGATCACGCGCCCTCGCGGCGGGTGTTGCGACGGCGGACGACGAGCACACCACCGAGAGCCACCACGAGCAGCGCGATCCCGCCGATGGTCATGGCGAGCTGGATGCTCGATCCCGTGAACGGCAGCTGCGGCACTCCCTGCTGCGTGTTCTGGATCTTGACCAGCGGCACGGTGCCGTTGGCGCCCGCCTTCACCATCACGGGCGTGAGCGCGGCGGCGCCCGAGGGCAGCACGAACCCGTTCGGCGCGGCGATCTCCTCGAGCACGTAGCAGCGCTGCTGCAGGTCGTGCCCGGCGACGGTCGTGTCACTCACCGTGCCGTCGGCCGCGACGGTCTTCTCCGTGTCTCCGACCCAGAGTCCAGGGATCACGATCGTCCCTGAGCCGTCGGAGGTCGCGACGTACGGCGTGTTCGTACCTGCCGTCGTGACCTGCTGAAGTCCCGTGATGTCCGCCGTGCACGACGACTGCTGGTCGGTGGTGCCCATGTAGACGCGGAACTTCGCGCCGCTCAGGCCGTCGCTGTTCTTCGCCTGATTCACCTTCTGGACGGTCAGATCGCCCCAGCGGGTGACGACCGTGGAGGACGGCGAGCCGTCCGTCCCGTTCGGCGTCCCGGGGGTGAGGCTCAGGTCGTTGAGGTCGACGAACGCCTGGTTCTCGATCGCCCCGGGGGCGGTGACGGTCGCCTCGAAGGTGAGCACCACGTTCATGCCGGCTCGGAGCTTCGCCCGTCCCGCGGCGGTGAAGGTCACCGCCAGCTTCTGACCCGTCCATGCGGCGTCGTAGTCCGTGCCCGCCACGAAGGTCGTCGTCCCCGCCACGACGGTGACCGGGACGGCGGCGCGTGGACTCAGCTTCGGATCGAGCGTGTCCGACAGCACGAAGCTGTCGTACGTCTGCCCGGGCGCCAGAGCCGGGATCAGCTGGGTCACCTGATAGGTGACCGGCGCACCGAGGATCACACCGTTGCCGGGCTGATCGACGACGTTCTTCGCCGGACCCTGGGCGACCGTGTTCTTCGGGTACAGATTGACGTCGTACACCCAGTCGCCGTCGAGCTTCTCGTGGTCGGCCGGCGTCGGGAGCGTCACGATGAACGGCGCCGCGGGCGCGACGACGTTGCTGGGCGTCGACACCTCCCGGACGAAGTAGACGCCGAGCGGAAGCGTGGGCGATGTCGCGAGTCCCGACGCATCCGTGGCGGGCAGCAGGGTGCAGTTGCTCAGCGCGTACGAGCCCAGCTGGGTCACGCCTTGCGCGGCCGCGGCCTGCTTAGCCGTCGCGGTGATGGCGTTGACCGCGTCCCAGCCCCGGTTGGTGCCGTCGAACAGGTCGATCCCGCTCACCGTGCAGTACTCGAACACCACGCCGGCGACGGGCGCAGTGGTCGGGTCGGTACCCGTGCCCGCCGGGTTCTGGTCGCCGTTGCCCGGGTTCTCGTACTTGTGGATGATGATCCGCCCCTGCTGGGACGTGTCGATCGACGTGGCGTTCGCTGCGACGCTGGTCGACAGGGCGCCCAGCGCTCCCAACGACAACGCCGTGCCGACTGCGAGGGCCGAGAGCCCCCGGTGTCGCGTGTGTGCGCTCATGTGCTGTGTGCTTCCTTTCCGTCCGCGCGGTGCGGCGCGAGGTCTCACACATGAAGACGGATCGGCGGCGGCCTGAGGACGTTCCGGGTCCCGGCATGCATTTCATTCGGTGATCTACGCCCTATCGCGGCCGTTCGTCACCACCAGGAGTCGTCCTCCAGGCGCACGGCGAACACCGGTGGCGAGACCCGCGTTCGCTGAGGCCGCGGCGGTTTGGGGTCCGGCACCCGATGCTCCGCCTCCGCGAAATGCGCCGCGAACGCCTCCGACCAGCGCTCCATGCGCTCGGCGGTGGGTCGCACGCCGGCGGCGGAAACCCGGGCGGCCATCTCGAGAGCGGCGGCATGGGCCTTGCGCCGGATGCCCAGGTACGCGGCCGCCGACAGTGCGGAAGAGGAACTCACATCCTGTTAAGAATGCATATCGCCCGTTTCGTGACGCCGAGTGGCTATCCCGCTCGCATCCGTCGCGGTTCCCAGCTGCGAACAAGCCTCCGGAAATGCGAAAGGCCCCCGGTCTCCCGGGGGCCTTCACGTTCGTGCGCGAGGGGGGACTTGAACCCCCACGCCCTTGCGGGCACTGGCACCTGAAGCCAGCGCGTCTGCCAATTCCGCCACTCGCGCGAACCCAGGAACTCTAACACGACGCGCGGATCGTTCACGAATCCGGGCATCCTCCGGTCGGCTGATCTTCACCCGATAGCCAGTGGCTTTCCCAGGGTTCCGACTAACATGCATGTAGTCATCGAGCCGGGAGCGGGAGACTGTGGGCATTCTGGACAACTTCGAGCGGGGGCTCGAGCGCGCCGTCAACGGCGCGTTCGCGAAGACCTTCCGCTCCGGGCTGCAGCCGGTCGAGCTCACCAGCGCTCTCCGCAAGGAGCTCGACACCAAAGCGGCAGTGGTCGCGCGCGACCGCGTGCTCGCTCCCAATCGCTTCGTGCTGCGGATGTCGGACGCCGACTTCACGCGGATGCGTTCGATGGGCGCCGCGCTTACCGACGAGCTGATCGACTTCGTGCAGAAGCACGCGGCCGCCCAGCACTACCAGTTCGCCGGGGGCATCTCGATCGAGCTGGAGCAGGACGCCGAGCTGTCGGTGGGGATGCTCCAGGTGGAGTCCGAGAACGTGAAGGGCGACGTCGCCTGGACGCCCGTGCTCGACATCGACGGCGTGCACCACCCGCTCGCGCACTCCCGCACTGTGATCGGCCGGGGTACCGACGCCGACATCACCGTGAACGACACCGGCATCTCCCGCCGCCACGTCATGATCACCTGGGACGGCCACCGGGCGCAGGTCGAGGATCTCGGCTCGACCAACGGCACCAAGCTCGACGGCGAGCCGCTCCGCAAGGCGATCCTCGAGCCGGAGTCGGTCATCACGCTGGGCCGCACGCGGATCGTCTTCCGCGTGCTCCCCCAGGCGGCTCCCGCTCAGCGCGGCCGCGCCGACGACGCGACCCGGCGCCACGATGTCGGCAACTTCTGGAGTCCTTCGTGAACCCCAGTGAGCTGACCCTGCTGGTGCTGCGGTTCGGCTTCCTCCTGCTGCTGTGGCTGTTCGTCTTCGGGATCGTCTACGCCCTGCGGACCGACCTGTTCGGCCAGCGCGTCCGCAAGCTGCCCGAGTCCCGTGCGGCCGCGGCTCCCGCGTCCCCGTTCCCGGCGGCGTCTTCTGCGCCCGCACCCGCCCCCGTGCCCGTCCCGGCCGGTCCGACCGAACCGGTCATGAAGGCCGCACCGGTCTCCACTCTGCCGTCGGGCGCCAACCGCGCCGGCGGCCAGACGAACGCCAGCGTTCAGACCACGCGCCGGCTGGTGATCACCTCGGGTCCGCGCGCCGGCACCGAGCTGCCGCTCGGCCGCGATCCCATCACGATCGGTCGCTCCAGCGACTCCAACCTCGTCATCCGCGACGACTACACCTCCACCCACCACGCCCGCCTGCTCCTCTGGAACGACGAGTGGATGATCCAGGATCTCGACTCCACGAACGGCACGTTCCTCGACGGCCGCCGCGTGACGGTCCCGACCCAGGTCCCGCTCGACACGCCGATCAAGATCGGTACGACCACGTTCGAGCTGCGGCGGTAATCGTGGCGACGAACAAGGCGGCGGCGATCTCCCACGTCGGGAAGATCCGCTCGAACAACCAGGACTCCGGTTACGCCGGACGCCAGCTGTTCGTCGTCGCCGACGGCATGGGCGGACACGCGGGCGGCGACGTCGCCTCCGCCATCGCCGTCACCCGGATCCGGGAGGCCGACCGAGAGTACGAGACGCCCGCCGAGGCCGAGTTCGCGCTGCAGTCGTCGCTGATCGCCGCCAACTCGCTGCTCGCGGAGACCGTGTTCGAGCATCCCGAACTGACGGGGATGGGCACCACGGTGAGCGCGATGGTGCGCGTCGGCGACCAGATCGCCTTCGCCCACATCGGCGACTCCCGCATCTACCTCCTCCGCGACGGCGAGCTCAAGCAGGTCTCCACCGACCACACGTTCGTGCAGCGGCTGGTGGACAGCGGCCGCATCACCGAGGAGGAGGCGATGGTCCACCCCCGCCGCTCGGTGCTGATGCGGGTGCTGGGGGATGTGGACGCGTCCCCCGAGATCGACACGTGGACGCTGGACACCCGTCCGGGCGACCGCTGGCTCATCTGCTCCGACGGTCTGAGCGGTGTGGTCAAGCACGACGACATGCTGGCCGCCCTCTCGTCGAAGGACGGGCCCAAGCAGGTGGCGGAGCGGCTGCTCAAGCAGAGCCTCGACGCCGGAGCGCCCGACAACGTCACCGCCATCGTCCTCGACATCGGCGACACCGCCCGCGGTGACGTCGTCAAGGAGCCCGTCACGGTCGGCTCGGCCGCGTCTCCCCTGCAGTTCGGCGCCGAGCCGAAGCCGACCACCCGCGCCGCGCGCCTTCCGGGCCTCCGCCTGCACCCCATCCGCCCGGCCACAGGGCCGACGCACTTCGAGCCGCAGTCCGAGGACTACCTCGACGAGCTGATCGAGGAGGATGCGCGCCGCGCCCGGCGCCGCCGGATCACCTGGATGGTCGGTCTGATCATGCTCGTGGTGGCGATTGTGCTCGCCATCGTGCTCGGCTACCAGTGGACCCAGTCCCGCTACTACATAGGAGCGGCGCCCGACGGCAAGGTGGCTATCTACCAGGGCGTGCAGCAGGGCATCGGACCGATCAGCCTCTCGCACCTCTACCAGGAGTCGGACGTCGTCGTCGACGATCTCCCCGAGTACGACAAGCAGCAGGTCGAGCAGACCATCAACGCCGACGACCTGCGTGCGGCCCAGACGATCGTGGAGCAGCTGAGCGATGCCGGCAGACAGTAGCACCGCCGCGCGCGAGCAGGCCCGTCCGCCCCGGAACCTCACCGGGCCGGTGAAACGGCTGCGCCTCCCGGCGAAGCTCCGCAACCGCGAGCTGTTCCTCCTCCTGATCGCCTGCGCCATCAACGCGGCCGCCGTCGTCCTGGTGCAGCTGGGCGCCCTCGGGCACGTCGACCTGACGCTCGTCTACCTGGGAGCGGGACTCTCGGCGCTGGTGCTCGGCATGCACATCGCGCTCCGGTTCGTGGCGCCCCAGGCGGACCCGTTCCTGCTGCCGATCGCGACGCTCCTGACCGGTATCGGGATCGCCGAGATCTACCGCATCGACATCCACTACAAGGACGCCGGCTGGGACAGCGCCGGGGTCAAGCAGATCGTGTGGAGCGCCATCGCGATCATCTGCGCGATCCTGGTGGTGGTGCTCATCCGCAACCACCGCATCCTGCAGCGCTACACCTATCTCTTCGGTTTCGCCGCGCTCGTGCTGCTGCTCCTCCCGATGCTCCCCGGCATCGGGCGCGAGATCTACGGCGCTCGGGTGTGGATCGGGATCGGACCGTTCAGCTTCCAGCCCGGCGAGATCGCCAAGATCTGCCTCGCGATCTTCTTCGCCGGTTACCTGGTGCAGGCGCGCGACTCGCTGTCGACGGTCGGCAAGAAGTTCTTGGGGATCCGCTTCCCGCGCGCCCGCGACCTCGGCCCGCTCCTCGTGGTCTGGCTGATGGCCATGGCCGTGATCGTCTTCCAGCGCGACCTCGGCACCGGTCTGCTCATCTTCGGTCTGTTCCTCGTGATGCTCTACGTGGCCACCGCGCGCATCAGCTGGGTCATCCTCGGCCTGCTCCTCATCGTCGGAGGCGCGATCGCCGCGAGCCAGCTGCTCCCGTACGTGCACGACCGCTTCGCCAACTGGCTGACCCCGTTCTCGCAGAACGTCTACGACGCGCAGGGCGGCAGCTTCCAGCTCGTGCAGGGGCTCTTCGGGCTCGCCCACGGCGGCCTCATCGGAACCGGCCTCGGGCAGGGTCAGCCGTGGGTCACCCCGGTCTCGCAGAGCGACTACATCATCGCGAGTCTCGGAGAAGAGCTCGGTCTCGCGGGCCTCTTCGCGCTGTTCGCGCTCTACCTGGTCTTCGTCGCGCGCGGTCTCCGCATCGGCTTCGCCGGACAGGACGACTTCGGCAAGCTGCTCGCCGTGGGACTCTCCTTCACGGTCGCCCTGCAGTGCTTCATCGTGATCGGCGGCGTGACGCGCGTCATCCCGCTGACCGGGCTCACCACGCCGTTCCTCGCGTCGGGCGGTTCGTCCCTCGTCGCCAACTGGATCATCGTGGCGCTGCTGCTGCGGCTGTCCGACACCGTCCGCAATCAACCCCGGCTGGTGGTGAGCTGACATGAACCGTGAGATCAAGCGCGTGAGCACGATCGTGCTCGGGATGTTCCTGGCCCTGCTGGTCTCGACGTCCATCCTGCAGGTGTTCCAGGCGGACACGCTGAACACGGATGCCCGCAACACCCGCGCCCTCAACGACAGCTACTCCGCGCAGCGCGGCGCCATCCTCGTCCAGGGCCAGCCCATCGCCCAGTCGGTGCCGTCGAACGACGTCTACAAGTGGCAGCGCGTCTACAGCAACGGTCCGCTCTACTCCGCCGTCACCGGCTTCTTCCCCATCAACGGGGAGCCGACCGGCCTCGAGGGCGCGCTCAACGCCAAGCTGAGCGGCTCCGCCAACTCGCAGTTCTTCGACCGGGTGAACGCCATCCTGACGGGCAAGAACCCGCAGGGCGCGGCCGTCGAGACGACGATCGACCCGGTGGCGCAGCAGGCGGCGTGGGATGCGCTGGGCGACAAGCAGGGGGCCGTGGTCCTCCTGCAGCCCAAGACCGGCAAGATCCTCGCCATGGTGTCCAAGCCCACCTACGACCCGAACGTGCTCGCCTCCCACGACGGCAAGGCGGTCGACGCGGCCTATCAGCAATTGCTCGCGGCCCCCGGGGATCCGCTGATCAACCGAACGATCGGCGGCAACCTGAACCCGCCCGGGTCCACTTTCAAGCCCGTGATGAGCGCCTCCGCCTTCGGAACCGGCCAGTACACCAAGGACAGCCAGCTCCCGAACCCCGCGTCCCTGCCGCTCCCCGGCTCCGGCACCGTCGTCAAGAACGACTCGCTCACCACCTGCGGACCCGGCGCCACCGTCTCGATCGCCACCGCGCAGATCCTCTCCTGCAACATCCCGTTCGCCGAGCTCGGCATGGAGCTGAAGCCCGAGGTGATCAAGGACCAGGCGGACAAGTTCGGATTCAACCAGTCGCTGAGCATCCCGATCCCGGTCGAGAAGAGCATCTACCCGCTCTACACCGACCCGGCGGAGCGGGCCCTCGGGTCGTTCGGGCAGATGGACGACCGCGCCACGCCGCTGCAGATGGCGATGGTGTCGGCAGCGATCGCCAACGGCGGCACGCTGATGACGCCCAACCTGGTGGACTCCATCCGGTCGGCCGATCTGCAGACCGAGGAGAGCTTCCAGCCGAAGGAGTTCTCGCGTCCGCTGACCCAGCAGAATGCGGACACCATCAAGCAGATGATGGTGGACGGCGTCGATCACGGCGTGGCGAGCAATGCAAGAATAGACGGGGTCCAGGTCGGCGGTAAGACGGGCACGGCGCAGAACGGGGAGAACGATCCCTACACGCTGTGGTTCACCGGTTTCGCGCCGGCGAACGACCCCGAGTTCGCTGTGGCTGTAGTTGTCGAAAATGGCGGTGGACAGGGTCAGAACGGCACGGGGAACTCCCTTGCCGCTCCGATCGCGAGGAAAGTACTAGAGGCGGTGCTGAATAAATGAGACCCACAGCAGGGCTCACCTTCGGGGGACGTTACGAGCTGCAGTCGCGGATCGCGATCGGCGGCATGGGCGAAGTGTGGCAGGCCACGGACCTCGTCATCGGTCGCACCGTCGCCATCAAGATCCTGAAGGACGAGTACCTCGGCGATCCCGGCTTCCTCGAGCGCTTCCGCGCGGAGGCCCGCCACGCCGCTCTCGTCAACCACGAGGGCATCGCCAACGTCTACGACTACGGCGAGGAGGACGGCAGCGCCTACCTCGTGATGGAGCTCGTCCCCGGCGAGGCCCTGTCGAGCATCCTGGAGCGGGAGCACGTCCTCAGCACCGACCGGACGCTCGACATCGTGGCGCAGACCGCCGCCGCGCTCCACGCCGCGCACGCGGCCGGCCTGGTGCACCGCGACATCAAGCCCGGCAACCTGCTGATCACCCCGGACGGCCGGGTGAAGATCACCGACTTCGGCATCGCCCGCATCGCGGACCAGGTGCCGCTGACCGCCACCGGTCAGGTCATGGGCACCGTGCAGTACCTGTCGCCCGAGCAGGCATCCGGTCACCCGGCGTCCCCGACGACGGACATCTACTCGCTCGGCATCGTCGCGTACGAGTGCCTCGCAGGCCGCCGACCGTTCACCGGTGAGTCGCAGGTGGCCATCGCGATGGCGCAGATCAACGAGGCGCCGCCGGAGCTCCCCGCCACGGTGGCGGAGCCGGTCCGCAATCTCGTCTTCGCCTGCATCGCCAAGAACCCCGCGGACCGTCCCTCCTCCGCCGCGCACCTCGCGCGCGCCGCCCAGGCTCTGCGCCGCGGTGACGTGCGTGCCGCTGCGGCCGCGGTCCCGGCCATCCTCGGAGCAGCCGCCGCGACGGATGCCGCCACCGTGCTCATGCAGCCGCCCGTGGCGCCGACCCAGGCCACGACCGTCCTGCCCGCCACCGCGGTCGCGCCGGTCGTCGAGGAGGAGACCACCGAGCCGGTCGAGGAGCGCAAGCGCAGCCGCTGGACCTGGCCGCTGATCGCCCTCATCGCCCTGCTCGCCCTCGTGCTGATCGGCACGATCATCACACTGGTCGCCCAGCCCAAGGTGGCGCCGACGTCGTCGCCGGTCGTGACACCCACCAGCCAGCCGACCACGCCGTCCCCGAAGCCGACCCCGACGAGCAACACCGTCCAGATCACCGAGAGCGACTTCCTCGGCCTGACCGCCGACCAGGCGCGCGACAAGCTCCAGCAGCTCGGGATGGTCGCCGACGTCTCGCAGGGCAACGCCGCGACGACCCAGGACCAGGCGAACAAGGTCTACTCGGTCAACCCGACCGGCCCGGTGCCGAAGGGCTCGACGATCTCGGTGAAGGTCTACGGCCCCGTCGCGCCGGTCCCGACGCCGACCGACACCGTCTCGGCCACCCCGCCCTCGGGCCAGGGGACGCCGAACTCGCAGATCACGGTGAACTTCGGTTCCGCCACCTGCCCGGCCGGGCAGAACCTGATCGGCCGACGCCTCTACGTGAACGGCCAGCCGCAGACGCCGGTCAACGACACCAAGATGGTGTGGTCGCCGAGCGCGGCCGGAACCTACCAGCTCACTTACACCATCTTCTGCGGGGAGTCCGTGGAGTCCGGCCAGTCGCCTGCACTGCCGTACGAGGTCACGTCTTCGACCTCCACGCCGGCGCCGGGTGCCGGGGGCACCGGGGGCAACGGCAACAAGTGACCCCGGCCCGGGGCCTCGGGCGGATATCCAGCCGGGCCCCGCTACACTAACCGGAGTCAGCACCCAGAAGGAGTCCGCATTGAGCCCAGATAGCCGCCTGCTCGCAGGCCGATATCAGGTGGGCGAACTCATCGGCCGGGGCGGTATGTCGGACGTGCACCGCGGCACCGACACCCGACTGGGCCGCACGGTGGCGATCAAGCTGCTGAAGCCCTCCCTCGCGACCGACCCCGCGTTCCGCACCCGTTTCCGCCAGGAGGCGCAGGCCGCGGCCCGCATGACGCACCCGACGATCGTCCGCGTCTTCGACGCCGGCGAGGAGACCGTGCGTGAGCCGAACGGTCACGAGGCCCAGCTCCCGTTCATCGTCATGGAGTTCGTCGACGGCGTCCTTCTGAAAGACCTCATCAAGAAGGGCCCGCTCGAGCTCTCGGAGGCCGTCCGCATCACGGAGGGCATCCTCACCGCGCTGGAGTACTCGCACCGCGCCGGCGTCGTGCACCGCGACATCAAGCCGGGCAACGTCATGATCACCAAGTCCGGCCAGGTGAAGGTCATGGACTTCGGCATCGCCCGCGCCATCAGCGACTCATCGGCGACCGTCGCGCAGACCACCGCCGTGCTCGGCACGGCCAGCTACTTCTCGCCCGAGCAGGCGAAGGGCGAGTCCGTCGACGCCCGCACCGACCTCTACTCCACGGGCGTCGTGCTCTTCGAGATGCTCACGGGACGTCCGCCCTTCCGCGGCGACACCCCGGTCGCCGTCGCCTACCAGCACGTGAGCGAGACCGCGGTCGCGCCGAGCACCGTCAATCCCAAGATCTCCCCCGCGATGGATGTCGTGGTCGCCCGCGCCCTCACCAAGGACCGCTTCGAGCGCTACCAGACCGTCGCGGAGTTCCGCGCCGACCTGGAGGAGGCGGCCGCGGGCCGCGTCCCGAAGCGCAAGCACGAGGACGAGCTCGCCGAGACGCTGTTCGGCGCGCCGCCGAGCTCGGTGTCCGGCCCGGAGGCGGCCTTCCGGCAGCTGGCCGAGGACCAGACGATGACGCGCACGCAGCGCCGCCCACCGGTCATCTGGATCTGGGCCGGCATCGCCATCATGGCGGTGGTCATCGTGGCCGTCCTCGCCTGGGTGCTCCGGCTCGCGCCGAGCACGACGATGCCGGAGACGTCGCGCAAGGTGCCCAACCTGTCGGGGCAGACCCTCGACAAGGCCTCGGCTGAGCTCGAGAACATGAAGCTCAAGTGGGTGCAGACGAGCGAGTCGAGCCCGACCTACTCGCAGGGCGAGGTCATCCGCACCGACCCCGGTGCGGGGATCGTCGTCGCGACCGGTGACACCATCACCGTCTACGTCTCCACCGGCAAGAAGACCGTGTCGGTTCCGGACGTGCACAACATGACGGTGGATGCGGCGACGCAGGCACTGCAACAGGCCGGGCTCACCGTCGGTCCGACGACGTCGGAGAACTCACCCACGGTGCCGGCCAACGTCGTGATCTCCACGGATCCCGCGGCCAACGCGTCAGCGCACGAAGGCGACGCCATCGGCCTGCACGTATCGAGCGGCAAGGTGACGCTCACCGACCTCACCGGGCAGACAATCCAGGCCGCCACCGGCATCCTGTCTCAGCTCGGTCTGACCGCCAACCCGAAGCCGGACCCCACGTGCCCGCAGGACAAGGGCGCGACGATGGTGCACACGCAGTCGGTCGCCCCGGGGGATGTGCCACAGGGCACGACCGTCGATCTGACCTACTGCTCGGGCTGATCCGACGCCTTTTCGACGCCGCCGCGTTGATCAGCGCTCTCGTCAGCGAGTGGCGATCGCACTAATCGTGGACGCCGAGCTTGTCACGTATGTCGTCTTGAGTAACGGGCTGTTCGCTATCCACGCGTTTCCCGCCGTCGGAACCTCATCGCTCAGGGCCAGAGGCACGAAGCCGCGCGACGTCGCAGTCACGGTGCTGTATATGCCTAGACCCTTCACACCATTGCGAGTCTCATACACGTACAACGATCGCCCCAGGGGGTCGTAAGCCAGTCCGGCCTTGCCGAGTGGGATCGTCGGGAAGGGACGCGTGACGACGTTCGTCGCTCCATTGATCACATAGATACCGCCGCACCACGTCATATACAGCGTGCTCGTCCACGGTGAGGCAACGATCGCGGTCTGGCCGCTACCTGGCAACACATCACATCCCGGGAGGCCCGGAACTTGCAGCCTGTTGATGATCCTCAGGGATCCGTCGACAACGAAGATGACGCCCGCCACACTTACGTACGCGTGCCCGTTGGCAATATTGAACGCGATCGTGGGTACCGCGTCGATGGGCGAGTCATTCGCCACAACCGGCAGGGCGGCTCGCCCATGAACGCCTGTGGTCAGATCGAGCCGATCTATTGCGTTGCTCGACCTTGGGTCATACCCCTCGATCCCCCAAAGCACGTTCCTGACCGGATCGAGGGCAAAGCCCGTCCACATAGTGCTGATGTCGTGCCACCCCTCTGCAGCGGCCTCGGGCTCCGATGCTGGTGCCGCGACGGTGTAGCGATGTGAGACGGTGTTCGTCCGCATGTTGACAGTTACGACGTACGATCCTGAGAGCCCTGAGTATGTGGGGTTCGTGTTGATCCAGGTATCAGTGACCAACGCGATCACCGTCCGGGTGAGAGAGTTGACCGTCAGCGCGATCACTCGTGACGGCGCATGCGGCGCAGGTCGCTCTCCATCTGGAGGAACGTTCGAGGCAGCATCAAAGCTCTCGCCCACGCGAATGTATGTGCGTAAGCCACCCGACGGACCGAGTACTGCAATCATTGCGCCGGCCGCGCCGTCCTGTTGGCCAACGTACAACGTACCGGTGAGGGGGTCCGCCGCAATCGCTTGCGGACGTGAATGCGTGTTCGCCAGGCTGATTGTCGTGACCGAGTAGCGGGCACCAGCTGCCGCCGGTCCGGTCGCGGCGAAGATCAAGGCGGCCGTCGCGAGAACAGTGAGTGGTAGAGCGAACAGCTTCTTCACGGTCTGACTCCGTCCGATGGTGTCAGCTATGAACTGTCCTCCAACAAATGAGGATATGTCAAGTAATCGTCGCGCCTTCGGTGACGGAAGGCGCGAGAACGAGCACCGAGAAAGCTTTCCCTCCGGCGATGGCTGGTGGGGACTTGCGGCGCCGTCAGCCCAGCTTGACCAACGGGTTGAGCGAGCGGGCCGCCTCGGCTGCGCCCGCCAGTCCGGACGCCTCCAGCCAGTTGCCCAGCATCCGGTAGCCGCCCTCGGTGAGCACCGACTCCGGGTGGAACTGCACCCCGTAGATCGGTGCATCCCGGTGCTGAAGCGCCATGATCACGCCGCCCTCGGTGCGTGCGGTGATCTGCAGCTCCTCGGGCAGAGTGCCGTCGACGACAGCCAGCGAGTGGTAGCGCGTGGCCGTGAAGGGCTGCGGAACGCCGTCGAAGAGGATCGTGTCGTCGTGGGTGACCTTCGAGGTCTTGCCGTGCATCAGCTCTTCGGCGTTGGTGACCACCCCGCCGAACGCCTCGGCGATCGCCTGGTGGCCGAGGCACACGCCGAGCAGCGGCTGGCCGGTGGTCAGCACCTGCTCGACGACGGGGACGGACACGCCCGCGTCGGCCGGTTTTCCCGGGCCCGGAGAGAGCAGGACGGCGTCGTACTCGGCGAGCTTCCCCGCCAGCTGGTCGGCGCTGACATCGTCGTTGCGCACGACATCGGTCTCGGCGCCGAGTTCGCGCAGGTAGCCGTTCAGCGTGTAGACGAAGCTGTCGTAGTTGTCGATGACGAGTACGCGAGTCACGGCCCCACGGTACCTTCCTGCGGACCGAGGAGCGAATCCACCCAGGGGAACACCCAGGTCACCAGGGTGAACAGGAGCACGGCCGCCAGCACGAGCAGGATGAGCAACCGCACCCACCACGGGCCGGGCAGAACTCTCCACAGGGCTCCGTACATCGTCAGCCTGCCTGTCCGACCGCGGCGGCGATCTCACTCGGAACGTCCTGCGGCGGCGCGAACGTCTGGTACACGCTGTACGCGATCAGCCGCTCTCCAGCATGGAAGGGCGGGTTGCACGTCGTGATGGTCATGAACCGCTCCACCGGGGTCGCGGCCGGCTGGCGCGGCACGGGCAGCAGCACGCCGACCGCAGTCGGCTGCACGTACTCGAAGTTCCGGAAGGTGTACGTGTACCAGCCGTCCTGAGTCTGTACGTAGATGCGGTCTCCGATGCGCAGCTTCGAGAGGTCGATGAAGGTGTTGCCCCATCCCGAGTCGTGCCCGGCGACGGCGAAGTTGCCGACCTGACCGGGCATCTGAGTGTCCACATAGTGGCCCACTCCCGCCGTGTAGCTGTTCAGCACACGCTCGGTGTCGACGGTCTGCCGGATGACCCGCTTCCAGTCCGGGCCGAGCCGAGGGATGTAGAGGACGGCGAAGGGCTGGTAGGGAGCAGGCGCGGCCATCACAGGAGGATCGACCTGGGCCGCTTCAGGGTCGGGTGCCGGTTTGGGCGCCTTGATGGCGTCGTCCACCCACTTCTGGCTCTGCTGGGCGGCGGCGCTGGTCTGCTGACCGGCCAGCACGAGGTTGTTCCACCAGATCTGCCAGCCGAGGAAGAGAAGGACGAGCACGCCCGCCGTGATCAGCAGCTCGCCGATGACACCGACCACCGTTGGGCGCCGTGCAGGGCGGCGTCCCCGACGACGGTCGCGGGTGTCGGGCGGGGTCATGTGTCACATTCTAGAGACGGTCTCTGTGAAACGACACGGGCCCTGCACCCACTCGGCCCCTGTTCGGGGGCCTCAGAAAGCTCCGGGGCTTCCCCGCTACACTGTGGTGCTATGGCCCGCAGCAAGTCGAAGACGAAACCTGAGCGACCCGCCCGCGCCGAGCGCACTGCAGCGGCGTCCGGAGAAGAGGCGCCGAACCCGGTGTGGTTCAAGCCGCTCATGTTCGGCTTCATGCTGCTCGGACTGATCTGGATCATCGTCTTCTACGTGAGCCAGAACCAGTACCCCATCCCGGCCCTCGGCGCCTGGAACATCCTCGTCGGCTTCGGGATCGCGTTCATCGGCTTCCTGATGACCACCCGCTGGCGCTAGCGCGTCTCGCACTCCCTCTTCGACCCGGGTCGGCTTTCAGCCGGCCCGGGTCGTGTGTTTTCCACACTTCTCCACAGGCTGCCTGTGAGTAGTCGACGCTCGTTCCCGCGTGCTTTCCCCAGTGTTAATAAGCCTGTGGAGAGTTACAGCCGTGTAATTACCCACAGTGTTAATAAGCCTGTGGATAACTTATCCACGCGTTGTGGGAACTACAGGATCAGACGAAGAAGTGGATGAGGCTGATCGCCACGAAGATCAGGCACAGCAGAACGAGCAGCGGAAGCTGCCAGCGGCGGCGCTGCGGCTTGCGGGTCTCAACGTAGATCAGCCCGACGAGGAAGCCGCCGACGAGCCCGCCGACGTGCGCCTGCCAGGCGATGTTGAACCCGGGCAGGAAGCCGATCCCCAGGTTGATGGCGAGCAGCACGAGCATCTGGGTCGCGTTGCCGCCCAGCCGTCTCTGGATGATGAAGAACGCCCCGAACAGGCCGAAGATCGCGCCGGATGCGCCGAGCACCGGCTGCACCGGAGAGGCGAGCAGCAGCACGCCGAGCGAACCCGCGAAGCCGCTGATCAGGAACAGCGCCAGATAGCGGGCCCGTCCGAGCAACGGCTCCAGGGCCATCCCGAACACGAGCAGCGTGTACATGTTCAGCGCGATGTGGATGATGTTGGCGTGCGCGAACACGCTGGTGAGCATCCGCCACGGCTCGAAGGCCACCCCGAACGTGCCGCTCGGGTAGGAGTAGGCGCCCGCGTACACGATGGCGCTGTTGACGGGGAGGTTGAGCAGCTGCCCGAGCGTCTGGACGATGAAAACGAGAACGCACACGGCGATGATCGCGTACGTCACGACGGGCGCGCCCGACCCGGTCAACCGCGTGAGCCACGCCGGCTTGGTGCGCGGATGCGTCGCGCGCTGCTGCGCCATGCACTCCGGGCACACCACACCCACGGCGGCCGGAGTCTGGCACTCGCCGCAGATCGTGCGGCCGCAGCGCTGGCAGAGCACGTAGCTCTGCCGGTCAGGATGCCGGTAGCAGTAGCTCGCGCGGGCGTCGACGGGCTGAGTCATGTGTGCTGCTCGCCCGCCCTCTCTCAGACCTGCTCGACGTCGATCGACTCGATGACCACGTCGTCCAGCGGCCGGTCGCGCGCATCCGTCGGCACCTCGGCGAGCTTGTCGACGATCTTGCGCGACGCGTCGTCCGCGACCTCGCCGAAGATGGTGTGCTTGCCCTGCAGCCAGGTGGTCGGCGCAACAGTGATGAAGAACTGCGAGCCGTTGGTGCCGCGGCCGCCCTGGATGCCGGCGTTCGCCATGGCCAGGATGTACGGCTGGGTGAAGTCGAGCTCCGGGTTGATCTCGTCGTCGAACTGGTAGCCCGGTCCGCCGACGCCCTGGCCGAGCGGGTCGCCGCCCTGGATCATGAAGCCGGGGATGATGCGGTGGAAGACCACACCGTCGTAGAGAGGAGCGGTCGACTTCTCGCCCGTGGCGGGGTGCGTCCACTCGATCTCGCCCGTCGCCAGCCCGACGAAGTTGCGAACCGTCTTCGGCGCGTGGTTGCCGAAGAGGTTGACCTTGATGTCTCCGTAGTTAGTGTGGAGCGTGGCGACAGCGGTGTGCTTAGACATGGCACCAATTCTTGCACAGGGCGTACAGACGACTTGGGCGGCCTGAGGACCTCTCGGGCCATCCTCAGCCCTTTCGGTGGCAAGATGGAGTCAGTCGCCACCCCGACTCGACGGAGGAACAGATGAGCCTGACACGGAAGCGCAAGAAGGAGCTCAAGCGACTGCGCAGCGGAGCCGAGGACCTGTGGACTCAGCAGCAGGAGGTGCTGGCGAACGCCAACGCCCTCGCGGCCGAGGCTCGCAAGCAGGCGGCTTACTACACCCGCGAAGAGATCGCGCCGCGCGTCCGTGGGGGGTACGACCAGTACGTGCGCCCCGCCGCCGACACCGCGAAGGCCACCGCGGGCCGCTACGTGGGCCAGGCGCGCGAGCGCGTCGTGACTGACGTCATCCCCGCGGTCGGCACTGCCGTCGGCACCGCGCTCTCGGTCGTCGACCACGCACGCGCCGCCCGCTCCGCCGCCTTCGCCGGCGAGTTCAAGAAGGCCGGCAAGGAGCTGACCAAGAAGACCAAAGCGGCCACGCAGAACTCTGGTCCGGGGGCGGGAAGCGTCATCGCCATCGGTCTGGGGATCATCGCGGCCGTCGGTCTGCTCTATGCGGTCTGGCAGACGTTCCGCGCCGACGACGAGCTGTGGGTCGCCGACGAGGAGCCTGCTGCTCCGGCGAGCGGCACCACTCAGCAGTAACGACCCCCGGGTCTTTTCGGGGGTTTCCCCGATGGTGAGGATGCGCGCCCGCTGACACGCTGGAGAGCATGAACAGTCTCTTCCGGCCCCGCGATGGCCGCATCCTCGCCGGCGTGTGCGCCGGTCTCGCTCTCCGTTTCGGCCTGCGGCCGTGGACCGTGCGTCTGATCTTCCTGCTGTCGTGCCTGCTGCCCGGTCCGCAGTTCATCGCCTACCTGGTGGCGTGGATCGTTATCCCGAGCGAAGGCAGGACGGCGACCGTCTAGGCCGTGGCGCCGCCCGCGCCGTCGTCGAGTCCGGCGAGGGCCAGGGCGATGTCGACCAGCTCGACGTGGCGCTTCGGGATGCCCGCCAGCGGGAACCACGCGGCCTCGTCCGTGGTGCCGTCCAGCTCGTTCGTCAGCTCCCCGCCGACTACGGTCGCGCGGTACACGATACGGAGCGCGTGAAGGGGGCCGGCCTCCGGGACGAACCGGTGCTCGGCCGGGATCACTTTGGAGTCGATCCCGAGCAGCGCGCCGACTTCCGCGACGTAGCCGGTCTCCTCCGCGATCTCGCGCACGACAGCGTCCGCCGGATCCTCACCCGGGTCGATGCCGCCGCCCGGGAGCGTCCATCCGGACCGGCCGCTCTCGTTCCAGTGGGCGAGAAGGATGCGGTCACCCAGCGTGATCACACCGTAGGCGGCGACGCGGATATCCATCGCCACACTCTACTTCCGTTGTCGGTGGTGAGGGGCAGACTAGGGGTGATGCCCGAACTGCCGGAAGTCACTGCCCTCGCCGCCGACCTCGATGGCCGGCTGAAGGGTCGCGTCATCGACCGCCTGTCGATCGTCGCCTTCTCGGCGCTGAAGACGTTCGACCCACCGGCCGACGCGCTCCATGGTCTGACCATCGCCGGCGTCAGCCGCCACGGCAAGTTCCTCGACATCGCGGCGGGCGAGCTCCATGTCGTGGTGCACCTGGCACGGGCCGGCTGGATCCGCTGGCGCGACGCTCCGCCCCCTCCCCCGAACGGACGCCTGGGCAAGGGCCCGCTCGCCGCGCGGCTGGTTCTCGACGACGGCTCCGGTCTCGACATCACCGAGGCCGGCACCAAGAAGAGCCTCGCGATCTACGTCGTCCGTGACCCCGCCGAGGTGCCGGGCATCCAGCGACTCGGACCGGACCCGCTCGATCCGTCGTTCACCGAGGAGGCGTTCGCCGCCATCCTCGCGGCCCAGGGCCGGGCGCAGATCAAGGGCGTCCTGAGAAACCAGTCGCTCATCGCCGGGATCGGCAACGCCTACTCCGACGAGATCCTGCACGTGGCCAAGATGTCGCCGTACAAGCCGGCCAACATGGCAGCCGACGACGTCGCTCGCCTGTACGAGGCGATGCAGTCGACGCTCCGGGATGCGCTGACTCGCGCCGACGGCCTCGCAGCTTCCGAACTGAAGAGCGAGAAGAAGTCCAACCTGCGGGTGCACGGCCGCACCGGTCAGCCGTGCCCGGTCTGCGGCGACACCATCCGCCAGGTCATCTTCCACGACTCCACCTTCCAGTACTGCCCCACCTGCCAGACCGGCGGCAAGCCCTTGGCCGACCGCGTGCTGTCGCGCCTGCTCAAGTAGGTCAGCAGGCGCAGTCGATCCCGCGCGGCGCGGTGAGGGGGTCGACCGACGCAGTGATGCGGCCCGCCTCGTCCTCGGTCGGCAGCCCTTCCCGCGCCCAGTACTCGTATCCGCCGATCATCTCGCGCACCTCGTAACCGAGCCGGCTGAACGCGAGCGCCGCCCGAGTGGACCCGTTGCATCCCGGTCCCCAGCAGTAGACGACGACCGGCATATCCATGGGGATGAGAGCCGGGGCACGTTCCGGGATCTCGGCCGTCGGCAGGTGGATGGCGCCGCCCACGTGTCCCTGTGCCCATGCGGTGACGGAACGGCTGTCGACGAGCACGAACCGATCACCGCGCTCCAGGGCGGCATGGACGTCGGACGAGTCCGTCTCGAAACGGAGCTTCGCGGAGAAGTGCTGGGTGGCTTCGGAGATCGTCAGTGTCATGGCTTCGAGACTAGGAAATCGGACCGCGCTGCTGAAGAGACCATCGACGGCATCCGGCGCATTCCGCCGTCGATCTCATGGCAGAATCGCGCCATGACCGTCACATCCCCGTTCGTCGCCGATAGCACCGACCGCACCATCCTCGCGGAGCTGCAGCGGGACGGGCGTCAGTCCATCGCCGAGCTGGCGCGCACCGTCCACATGTCGAACAGCGCGGTGGCGGAGAGGGTCCGACGTCTGGAGGAGGTCGGCGTGATCACGGGATACCGCGCGGTGGTGGATCCTGAGCGCCTCGGCTACGGCATCCTCGCCTACCTGCGGCTCCGCTACCCGAGCAGCCAGTACAAGCCGCTGCACGACCTGCTGGCGGAACTGCCCGAAGTGGTGGAGGCGCACCACGTGACCGGGGACGACTGCTTCATCTTGAAAGTGGTGGCGACATCCATGCGCCACCTGGAGCAGCTCAGTGGCCGAGTGGGGACGCTCGGAAGCGTGACCACGAGCGTGTCGTACTCGAGCCCGTTCCCGACACGGACGATCGTCCCGCCGAACGAGTGAGCCGGCCGCGTCGAGCCGCGGCCGATGCGATAAGTGTGGAGCCTAGGAGATTCGAACTCCTGACATCCTGCTTGCAAAGCAGGCGCTCTACCAACTGAGCTAAGGCCCCGCGAGAGGTGATGGTGGGGATACGAGGACTTGAACCTCGGACCTCTTCGTTATCAGCGAAGCGCTCTAACCGCCTGAGCTATATCCCCGAATGGGCAGATACGAGACTACCCGATCGGTCCTGGCATTGCGAAATCGGTCAGTTGTTGGTGAAGCCGACCAGCAGGCCGCCCGTGATCTTCACGGACAGGTTGTACAGCAGGGCGAAGACGGCTCCGAGGGCGGTGACCACGACGATGTCCAGGATGGCGACGATGAGCGAGAAGCCCATCACCTGACCCAGCCCGAGGATGGAGCGCAGGTCGCTCCCGCCGGCGCCCGAGATGTCCTTGAACAGGCTGTTGATCTGGTCGAAGATCCCGGTGCGGTCGAGGACCGTCCACACCAGGAACGTACCGACGATGGCGATGATCGCCAGGCAGATGCCCGCGAGGAACGACAGCTTCACGGTCGACCAGAAGTCGATGTAGACCAGCTTGAGCCGCACCTGCTTGGCGGATGCGGGTCGGCGGGTCGACTTCTTGGCGAGCTTGTCGGCGACGCTACTGCTCATCTACGGTTTCTTCCTTCCCGACCGCCTCGGTCTCCTCCGCGAGAGTGGAGTCGACGAGGTCGCGTTCGGTGTTCTTCGCCAGAGCGATGATCTTGTCGGACTCGGCGAAACGTGCAAAGACGACACCCATGGTGTCACGGCCCTTGGCGGGTACCTCGGCCACGGCAGAGCGTACCACCTTGCCGCTGGCAAGAACCACAAGGACCTCGTCGTCCTCGCCGACGATGAGAGCGCCCACGAGATCGCCGCGGTCGTCGCTCAGCTTGGCCACCTTGATGCCCAGACCACCGCGACCCTGGAGCCGGTACTGGTCCGCGGACGTCCGCTTGGCGTACCCGCCCTCGGTGACCACGAAGACGTAGCCCTCGTCCGAGACGACCGATGCATCGAGCAGGCTGTCCTCGCCGCGGAAGTGCATCCCGATCACACCGGAGGTCGAACGTCCCATCGGACGCAGAGCCTCGTCGGACGCGGTGAAGCGGATGGACATGCCCTTGCGCGAGACCAGCAGGAGGTCGGAGTCCTCCTCGACCAGCAGTGCGGAGACGAGCTCGTCGCCCTCCCGCAGCTTGATCGCGATGATGCCACCGGTGCGGTTGGTGTCGTACTCCGACAGCGCGGTCTTCTTGATCAGGCCCTCGCGGGTGGCGAGCACCAGGTACTTGGCCGCCTCGTAGTCGCGGATGTCGAGGATCTCGGCGATCTGCTCATCCGGCTGCAAAGCGAGAAGGTTGGCGACGTGCTGGCCCTTGGCGTCGCGGCCGGCCTCCTGCACCTCGTACGCCTTGGCCCGGTACACGCGCCCCTGGTTGGTGAAGAACAGCAGCCAGTGGTGCGTGGTGGTGACGAAGAAGTGGTCGACCACGTCCTCGCCGCGCAGCTGTGCGCCCTTCACGCCCTTGCCGCCGCGGTGCTGGCTGCGGTAGTTGTCGCTGCGCGTGCGCTTGATGTAGCCGCCGCGGGTGACGGTGACCACCATCTCCTCTTCGGGGATGAGGTCCTCGACGCTCATGTCGCCGTCGTAGCCGAACATGATCTCGGTGCGGCGGTCGTCGCCGAACCGGTCGACGATCTCGGTGAGCTCCTCGCCGACGATCGAGCGCTGACGGGCCGGGTCGTCGAGGATGGCGTGGTACTCCGCGATCTGCTTCTCGATCGCGTCCGCCTCCTCCATGATCTTCTGGCGTTCGAGGGCGGCGAGGCGACGCAGCTGCATGGCCAGGATCGCGTCCGCCTGCACGTCGTCGACCTCGAGCAGGCCCTTCAGGCCGTCGCGGGCGTCGTCGACCGTTGCCGACCGACGGATGAGCGCGATGACCTCGTCGAGGGCGTCCAGCGCCTTGAGGTATCCGCGCAGGATGTGCGCCCGCTCCTCCGCCTTGCGGAGACGGAAGCGGGTGCGCCGCACGATGACGTCGATCTGGTGGTCGACCCACGCGACGATGAAGCCGTCGAGCGAGAGCGTGCGCGGCACGTTGTCGACGATCGCCAGCATGTTGGCGCCGAAGTTCTCCTGCAGCTGCGTGTGCTTGTACAGGTTGTTGAGAACGACCTTGGCCACGGCGTCGCGCTTCAGCACGATGACCAGTCGCTGACCGGTGCGGCCGGAGGTCTCGTCGCGGATGTCCGCGATGCCGCCGATACGGCCTTCCTTGACCAGGTCGGCGATCTTGATCGCCAGGTTGTCCGGGTTGACCTGGTACGGGAGCTCGGTGACCACGAGGCAGACCCGGCCCTGGATCTCCTCGATGTTCACGACGGCGCGCATGGTGATCGAGCCGCGGCCCGTGCGGTACGCGTCGTGGATGCCCTTGACACCCAGGATCTGCGCACCGGTCGGGAAGTCCGGTCCCTTGATCCGCTTGATGAGCTCTTCGAGCAGCTCCTCGCGCGGCGCGTCCGGGTTCTCCAGGTACCACAGCGCGCCGGCCGCGACCTCGCGCAGGTTGTGCGGCGGGATGTTCGTGGCCATGCCGACCGCGATTCCCACCGAGCCGTTGACCAGCAGATTCGGGAACCGGCTGGGCAGGACGGCGGGCTCCTGGGTGCGACCGTCGTAGTTGTCCTGGAAGTCGACGGTCTCCTCGTCGATGTCGCGGACCATCTCCAGCGCGAGCGGCGCCATCTTCGTCTCGGTGTACCGGGGGGCGGCAGCGCCGTCGTTTCCGGGCGATCCGAAGTTGCCCTGGCCGAGCGCGAGCGGGTAGCGCAGGCTCCACGGCTGGACGAGGCGGACGAGCGCGTCGTAGATCGCCGAGTCGCCGTGCGGGTGGAACTGTCCCATCACGTCGCCGACGACGCGGGCGCACTTCGAGAACGCCTTGTCGGGACGGTATCCGCCGTCGAACATCGCGTAGATGACGCGACGGTGCACCGGCTTCAGGCCGTCGCGCACCTCGGGCAGGGCGCGCCCGATGATGACCGACATGGCGTAGTCGAGGTACGACCTCTGCATCTCCGACTGGAGGTCGACCTGGTCGATCCTTCCGTGGATGCCGAAACCGGCCCCGTCGCCCGACACGTTCTCTTCGTCCGTCACAGTCTTCTCTTCCTCTTCGGTTCCCTCACGTCATCGGCGCCGGAGCGTCAGATGTCGAGGAACCGGACGTCCTTGGCGTTCTTCTGGATGAACGAGCGTCGTGATTCGACGTCCTCGCCCATCAGGGTGGCGAAGATCTCGTCGGCCGCGGCCGCGTCGTCGAGCGTGACCTGGAGCAGCGTGCGCGTCTCCGGGTTCATCGTGGTCTCCCACAGCTCCTGGTAGTCCATCTCGCCGAGACCCTTGTAGCGCTGAACGCCGTTGTCCTTCGGGATGCGCTTGCCGGCGGCCAGTCCCTCGGCCAGGAAGGCGTCGCGCTCGCGGTCCGAGTAGACGTACTCGTGCTCGGCGTTCGACCACTTGAGGCGGTAGAGCGGCGGCTGCGCCAGGTAGACGTAGCCGAGCTCGATCATCGGCCGCATGTAGCGGAACAGCAGCGTGAGCAGCAGTGTGGTGATGTGCTGACCGTCGACATCGGCATCCGCCATCAGCACGATCTTGTGATAGCGCGCCTTCTCGGGGTCGAAGTCCTCGCCGATGCCGGCGCCGAACGCCGTGATCATCGCCTGGACCTCGTTGTTGCCGAGCGCGCGGTCGAGCCGCGCCTTCTCGACGTTGAGGATCTTGCCGCGGAGCGGGAGGATCGCCTGCGTCTCCGGGTTGCGGCCCTGCACGGCTGAACCGCCGGCCGAGTCGCCCTCCACGATGAAGATCTCGGAGATCGTCGGGTCCTTGGACTGGCAGTCCTTGAGCTTGCCCGGCATCCCGCCGCTCTCGAGCAGTCCCTTGCGGCGAGCGGTCTCGCGGGCCTTGCGGGCGGCGAGTCGCGCGGTCGCGGCCTGCAGCGCCTTGCGGATGATGTCCTTGGCCTGGTTCGGGTTGCGGTCGAACCAGTCGCCGAGCTGGTCGCCGACCACCTTCTGCACGAAGGCCTTGGCCTCCGTGTTGCCCAGCTTGGTCTTGGTCTGCCCCTCGAACTGCGGCTCGGAGAGCTTCACGGAGATGACCGCGGTCAGGCCCTCGCGCACGTCGTCGCCGGAGAGGTTGTCATCCCGGTCCTTCAGGATGCCCTTCTCACGCGCATAGCGGTTGACCAGCGTGGTCAGCGCCGCGCGGAAGCCCTCCTCGTGCGTGCCGCCCTCGTGGGTGTTGATCGTGTTCGCGTAGGTGAACACGCTCTCGTTGTAGCTCGTGGTCCACTGCATGGCGACCTCGAGGGCGATCTTTCGCTCGGTGTCCTCCGACTCGAACGAGATGATCTCGTCGTGGACGACCTCAACCTTCTTCGCGGAGTTGAGGTACTGCACGTAGTCCATGAGTCCGCGCTCGTATAGGAAGACCTCGTGGCGCGGGGTGTGCTCCTCGTCGACCTCTCCCTCGACCGGCTCGATCTCGGGGGCGCGCTCGTCGGTGATCGCGATCCGGAGCCCCTTGTTGAGGAACGCCATCTGCTGGAATCGGGTGCGCAGCGTGTCGTAGTCGAACTCGATCGTCTCGAACGTGTCCGGGCTCGGCCAGAAGGTGATGATCGTTCCGGTGCGCTCCGACGCCTCGCCCTGCTCGAGCGGCGCCTGCGGGACACCGTTGCGGTAGCTCTGCCGCCAGACGTACCCCTGCCGGTGCACCTCGACGTCGAGCCGGCTGGACAGCGCGTTCACGACCGAGCTGCCGACGCCGTGCAGTCCGCCGGACACTGCGTATCCGCCGCCGCCGAACTTGCCTCCGGCGTGCAGGATCGTCAGGACCACCTCGACCGTGGACTTCTTCTCCACCGGATGCTCGTCGACGGGGATGCCGCGACCGTTGTCGTCGACGCGCACGGCACCATCGGCGAGGATGGTCACCTCGATGTTGTCGGCGTGGCCCGCGAGGGCCTCGTCGACCGAGTTGTCGACGATCTCGTAGACCAGGTGGTGAAGACCGCGGGGACCGGTGGAACCGATGTACATCCCAGGTCGCTTGCGGACGGCTTCGAGACCCTCGAGGACCTGGATCTCATTAGCGCCGTATTCGTGTTCCGTCCCGGCCGCGTTCGGTTCCATCGTCATATGAAATTAGGCTCCTGACCGCACTCAACAGTGACTCTCCATTCTACCAAGAGCGCGCGGTGGAAATGCCGGAAAACGGCCGTCTGAGCCATTTTCTTCGGACTGGCGACCTCTTTTGTGCTCTCAGCCGTAAGTATCGCGCGGACCGCGCCCTGGAATGGACCTGGGGCCTCTTTTCCAGGAGGGGGCGTCCGGCCCCTGAAAACGGATCGACGCGATGCCCGCCTCGGGGAACCGTTCCGCGATGTGCGCGAGGAGTTCGGAGCGCATCATCCGCAGCTGCGTCGCCCACGCCGTGGACTCGCAGCGGACGACCAGCACGCCGTCCACGATCTGGTCCGGGACGGCGTGCTTCGCCGTCTCCTCACCGGCCAGTTCGCGCCACCTCTCGAGGAGGTCGGACTGGGCGAGAGCCGAGGTCCAGCCCAGCTGCGCGGCCAGCGCATCCACCACGTCCCCGACGCCGTGAGGGTCGCGGCCGGAACCGAACGGCGTGCTCGTCCCGGGGCTCTGCTCGTCGCGCGCAGCGCGCTTACGGCGCGCCGGCGTCCCGGTGAAGAGCGACTTCAGCCGGAGGTAGACGGCGGATGCTTCGCTGACCCGCTCAGACACCGGTCGCCTCCACGATCGCGCCCGCCTCTATACGGACGGTGTGGGCCGTGAGCTCGTCGGGCACGTCGTCGAAGACGGCCGCCGTGATGAGCACCTGCTCGTAACCTGCCACGGCGGTTGCAAGCATCCGGCGCCGGGCCTGGTCCAGTTCGGCGAAGACGTCGTCGAGGATGAGCACCGGGTCACCGGTGGTGGACTCGCGGCGCAGGAGCTCGGCGGAGGCCAGCTTCAGGGCGAGCGCGAACGACCACGACTCCCCGTGGCTGGCGTATCCCTTGGCCGGAAGCCCGTTCAGCTCGAAGAGGACGTCGTCGCGATGCGGGCCGACGAGCGTCAGACCGCGGTCGAGCTCCTTGCGACGTCCGGCGGCCAGTGCCCGCCGGAAGGCCTCGGGGGTGGTGACACCAGCTGACCCGGTCACATCGTCGGGGGCGGAATCGTCGTCGTCCTCGACGTGGGCACCGTGGATGGTGAGCTGAGGGACCAGACGCGGGTGGTGGTCGTCGCCGGCCACCGACCGATAGGCCGCGACGAGCGGATCGCTCAGCCGCCCGACCAGCTCGAGCCGCGCATCCATCAGCTCGGAGCCCAGCTGCACCAGGCGATCGTCCCAGATGTCGAGAGTGCCGAGCTGGTCCTCTCTGACGCGGGACGCGCGCGCGGATTTCAGCAGGGTGTTGCGCTGCTTGAGCACCCGCTCGTAGTCCGCGATGACCGCCGAGAACCGGGGGTTGCGCTGGATCAGCAGCTGGTCGAGGAATCGACGGCGGATCCCCGGCTCCCCGCGCACGAGCGCCAGGTCCTCCGGGGCGAAGAGGACGCTCGAGAAGTACCGCGGGAGTTCGCGCGGCTTGATCGCCGCCCGGTTCACCTGCGCGCGGTTCGCGCTGCCCCGGTTGAGCTGCACCTCGACGAGGAGCTCACGGCCGTCATGCTGGATGCGGGCCCGCACGATCGCGGCGTCCGCATCCTTCCGGATCATCGCCTGGTCGCTCGACACCCGGTGCGACCCGAGGGTGCTCAGGTAGCCGAGCGACTCGACGAGGTTGGTCTTCCCCTGACCGTTGCGGCCGACGAAAAGGTTCGCGCCGGCCGCGAACGGCACCTCCGCGGTGCGGTAGTTGCGGAAGTCGGTCAGGGAGAGGTGTGTGACACGCACAGAGTGACGGGTCTCAGTCCACGGCCTTCACAGCGTGGCCGCCGAACTGGTTGCGCAGCGCGGCGACGGCCTTCATGGCGGGCGAGTCCTCCTGGCGGGAGACGAAGCGCGCGAAGATCGACGCGCTGATCGTCGGCACGGGGACGGCGTTGTTCAGCGCCTCCTCGACCGTCCAGCGGCCCTCGCCCGAATCCTGCACGTAGCCCTCGATGTGCTCGAACTCCGGGTCCTGCTCCAGCGCCCGGACCAGCAGGTCGAGCAGCCACGAACGGACGACGGTCCCCCGCTGCCACGCCTTGAAGGTGCCGGTGACGTCCTTGATGATGTCCTTGCGCGTGTCCAGCAGCTCGTAGCCCTCGGCGTACGCCTGCATCAGCGCGTACTCGATGCCGTTGTGCACCATCTTCGCGTAGTGGCCGGCGCCGACCTCGCCGACGTGGACGAAGCCCTCGTCGCGCGGACCCTCCGGCCGGAGGGCGTCGAAGACGGGCATCACGCGCTCGACCTGGTCGGCCGAGCCGCCGACCATGAGGCCGTAGCCGTTCTCCAGACCCCAGATGCCGCCGGAGACGCCGACATCCATGAAGTCGACACCGCGTGGCGCGAGCAGCTCCGAGTGCTTGAAGTCCTCGGTGAACTTCGAGTTCCCGCCGTCGATGACGAGGTCGCCCTTCTCGAGCAGCGGCTCGAGCTCGCGGATCACCGAGTCGGTGATCTCGCCGGCGGGCACCATGACCCAGACGGTGCGCGGCGCGGGCAGCGCGGCCACCAGGTCGGCGACGGTCGCCACGTCCGACACGTCCGGGTTCGTGTCGTAACCCGTGACGTCGATGCCGTTCTTCTCGAGCCGGGCACGCATGTTGTTGCCCATGCGTCCGAGGCCGATGAGGCCGATGTGCATGATTGTCCTTCTTCTTTCGCTTCGACGGCGCCGGGTCTAGCGCAGGAGCAGGTTCGGCTGGAGCAGATACTTGTAGGAATCCGCGCCGGCCTGATCCTTCGACGTCTGGCTCGTGATGAGCACGGGCCCCGGCTTGTTGGGGTTCTCGGTCTTGGTGAACGAGATGCGCACGAATTCCGAGTGCACCGCACCGAGACCATCGAGCAGGAACTGCGGCTTCAATGAAACCACCGTCTCCTGGCCAGTGAGAAGAGCGTCGATGCTCTCGGATGCCTGCGCCTGCTCGGAACCGATCGCTTCCAGCGTCAGCCCGTCGGCGGTGAAGGTGTAGCGGAGCGCGGCCTCGCGCTCCAGCACGAGGGCGACGCGTCGCGTCGCCTCGATGAGCTCTGCGGTGTTGATCACCGCGTAGTTGTCGACCTGCTCGGGGAACAGCCGGCGGACCGGCGGGAAGTTGCCCTTGATCAGCAGCGACGTCACGGTCTTCCGGTCGGCGGTGAAGGCGATCAGCTCACGGTCGTCGCGGTTCGTGATGGAGATGGACACGTTGCCGCTGTGGCCGAAGGTCTTGCCGATCTCGGTGAGCGTGCGTGCGGGCACCAGCGCGGTGACCGGTTCGCCCGAGGTGGTGCCGTTGTCCCAGTCGATCTCACGGACGGCCACGCGGTAGCGGTCCGTCGCGACGAGGCCGAGCGTGTTGTCGCCCACCTCGAGCTGGACACCGGTGATGACCGGCGTGACGTCGTCACGGGATGCGGCGACGCCGACCTGCGCGACGGCCTGAGCGAACTCCTCGGCCGGCACCAGACCGGCCTCGCCGCCCACCTGCGGGATGCTCGGGTATTCCTCGACGGGCATGGAGAGCAGGGTGAAGTTCGCGGATCCGGCCCGGACGACGATCTTCGACTCCTCCGTCGAGAAGCGCACCGGCGCGTTGGGGAGCTTCGACGCGATCTCCGCGAGGAGACGGCCGGACACGAGGACGCGTCCCGGCTCCTCGACCTCCGCGGCGATCTCCGTCTGGGCCGAGACTTCGTAGTCGAACGACGACAGCTGCAGCCCGTTGTCCGTGGTCTCGATCAGCACGCCGCTCAGGATGGGCAGGGTCGTCCGCTGCGGAAGAAGCTTCACCGCGAAGGAGACGGCCTCGCTGAACACATCCCGATTGGCTTGGAACTTCACGAAGTCACCTCTGACGGCTTGACGGATAACGGACGTGACAAATCCTAGCGCCTGGCCTGTGACGCGGAAGCGGCGCCCGTCGGCCCTTGAGGTTGTCGTCCGCCCCTATGAGAAGAGTTAAGAAGTAATCGTGTTAACCGCTGTGGAAACTGTGGATAACTCTGTTGAAGCCAGACGAGGACTGGAAACTACACGTCGGTGACTTGTTGATGGCCTGAGGATTCCTGTTGTTCACAAGGTCGTGGGCCCGTCGACGCCGAGGAGGGCTTTTCACAGGCCACGGTCTCTCGTCCCCATTAATCGTCGAGTTCTCCGGAACCTTTCCACAAGTTATCCACACGTGTTAATAACGCACTGTCCCCACTCTGGGGATGGAGATGTGGATAACCGGTGCGCTACAGGGGGGCCCGACGGCCTACTTGCCGTAGCGGTGGTTCTGCTTGATCCGGCTGGTGAGCTCGGTTACCTGGTTGTAGATCGAGCGGCGCTCCTTCATGAGCTCGCTGATCTTCTTGTTCGCGTACATCACGGTGGTGTGGTCGCGGCCGCCGAAGAGCTGGCCGATCTTGGGGAGGGAGAGGTTGGTGAGCTCACGGCACAGGTACATGGCGATTTGCCGGGCCGTCGCCACCGCCTGCGAGCGGCTCGACCCGTAGAGGTCGTCGACCGAGAGCTTGAAGTACTCGGCGGTGTTGGTGATGATGTCGGTCGGCGCGATCACGTTGTCGTCGTCGAGCGTGATCAGGTCCTTGAGCACCGTCTGCACCAGCGGCATGTCGACCGGCGTGCGGTTGAGGCTGGCGAACGCCGTGACGCGGATGAGCGTCCCCTCGAGCTCGCGGATGTTGCTGGACACCTTGGTCGCCATGAACTCGAGGATGTCGTCCGGAACCTGGATCTTCTCGCTCTGCGCCTTCTTGCGCAGGATGGCGATGCGCGTCTCGAGGTCGGGCACCTGGACGTCGGTGATGAGTCCCCACTCGAACCGCGACCGCATCCTGTCCTCGAAGCCGGTGAGATGCTTCGGCGGCAGGTCGGAGGTGATGACCACCTGCTTGTTGTGGTCGTGCAGCGTGTTGAAGGTGTGGAAGAACGCCTCCTGCGTCTCGACCGCTCGCTGCAGGAACTGGATGTCGTCGATGAGGAGGATGTCGATGTTGCGGTAGCGCGCCTGGAACGACGAGCCCCGGTTGTTGGCGATCGAGTTGATGAAGTCGTTCGTGAACTCCTCGGAGGACACGTACCGGACGCGGATGCCGGGATACAGGCTCATCGCATAGTGCCCGATGGCGTGCAGGAGGTGGGTCTTGCCGAGTCCCGAGTCGCCGTAGATGAACAGCGGGTTGTAGGCCTTGGCCGGAGCCTCGGCCACCGCGACCGCCGCCGCATGGGCGAAGCGGTTGGACTGGCCGATGACGAAGTTGTCGAAGCTGTACTTGGCGTTGAGGCGGGTGTCGCCGCCGCGCGGCGGTGCGGTGATCTCGGTGGGCTGGCTGACCATCGGCGGGGCGATCTGCTCGACATAGGCCGGAGCGACCTCCGGCTCGGCGCCCGTGCCGGCCATGGTCTCCTGCTGGATCTCCGGGTTCACCACGATCGCGAACGTGTTCACCGCGAGGTCGTCGTCGAGACCGCCGATCGCGTTCAACAGGGGCAGCCGGCTCCGCTGCTCGATCATCCCGCGGGTGAACTCGTTCGGCACCTCCAGATAGAAGGTGCCGGCCATGATGCCCTTCGGCTCGACCAGGCTCAGGAATCCATACAGCTGCGGGGTGATCCGGTCGTCGGTCTCGAGCTTGCCGAGCACGTTCTGCCACGCCGCAGCTATGGACTCTTCGCCGCCTGCCATCGTTCCCCGTCTTCGTCTGTGTTGCGGATGCCGTCAGCCCGACGAGGGGACGAGTCGACCCCCGGTGACTCTCATCGGGTTGGCGGCTTCGGATGCCGCCGGTGGGTATTCACAGAGTTATCCACCGCTGTGTGAGAAATACCGTAGCCATCTCCGGCCAGAATTGGCACGGCCTGGGGATAACTTTCGACCTCACGGTAACTTGTCCACAGAAGCTCGATCAAATCCGATCCGAGGCATATGACGGCGAGTCGAACATCCTTTGCCTGCCAATACCGTGCATAATCAGTGGATTTGAGTCCATCGGTTTGACCTCGCCTGCACCCAGGCCGTAGTTTTAATCAGTTGACTTGCGGCCCTTCCGGCTGCCCTGAAACTTTCCTGGCCTCCTCGTGCTGGCCCTTCCGCTCAGCACCGGCCTGTGAAGAGACCACCCACGGAGATTGATATGAGCAAGAGAACGTTCCAGCCGAACAACCGCAAGCGCGCGAAGACCCACGGCTTCCGCCTCCGCATGCGTACCCGTGCGGGTCGCGCGATCCTCTCGGCCCGCCGCCGCAAGGGCCGCGAGAAGCTCTCGGCCTGACCCTCCTCCGGCAGAGGGCCGACCGGTGCTCGCCAAAGCCCATCGCATCACGCGAGGGTCGGACTATCGGACGACGGTACGGCGCGGATCCCGCTTCTCCGGAGCGGTGACCGTGACCTACATCCGTCCGAATCCCGACTCGGACGTGGTGCGATTCGGTTTCATCGTGAGCAAAGCGGTCGGGAACGCGGTGCACCGCAACCTGGTCAGGCGCCGGCTGAAGGCCGCAGCGTACGACCTGCTCCCCCACTTCTCGTCTCCCGCCGCTCCGGCCGGGGGCCTGGATGTGGTGGTGCGCGCATTGCCAGCCTCTGTTCAAGCGCCGTGGGCTAGCCTGCACGGGGAGCTTCTCGACGCTTCCACTCGATTCACCAGCCGCAGTCAGACCAGGTCGTCACAGTAAGGGCATCGTCCGTCCATGAACACCGCGCTCGCAGCAGTGCTCCTCGCGCCGCGGAATGCCGCAGTGCTGGTGCTGCGTGCATACCGCGCGGTGATCTCCCCGCTCTACGGTGACGTCTGCCGCTACTACCCGTCGTGCTCGGCCTACGCCCTGCAGGCGATCCAGCAGCACGGAGTGATCGTTGGCTCGGTGCTCGGCATCCGGCGTATCGCGCGCTGCCACCCGTGGGCGGCGGGCGGAGTCGACGACGTCCCGCCGGCGAAGAAGCCGCGTTACCGGGTCACCCCGTTCGGATTCGTCGTGGCACCCCACGACAGTGTCATCAGCCAGCGAAGGGCTTAGCCACAACACATGGACATCATCGGTACCATCCTCTGGCCCATCAAATGGGTCGTGGAGCTGATCCTCGTCGCCTTCCACTGGTTGTTCACACAGATGGGACTCGACCCGGCGGCGGGCATCACCTGGGTGCTGGCGATCGTCGGCCTCACGGTCGTGGTCCGTGCGGCGCTGATCCCGATCTTCGTCCGGCAGATCAAGAACCAGCGACGGATGCTGGAGATCGCGCCCCAGCTGAAGAAGATCCAGGACAAGTACAAGGGTAAGAAGGACCAGTTCTCGCGTGAGGCGATGTCCCGCGAGACGATGGAGCTCTATAAGAAGACGGGCACCAACCCGCTGAGCTCCTGCCTGCCGCTGCTGCTGCAGATGCCTGTGTTCTTCTCGCTCTTCCAGGTCCTCAACGGAGCGCAGGGCGGTCACGCCGGCGTCGGCCCGCTCAACGAGGAGCTGGCGCAGCAGTTCGGAAACGCGACCCTCTTCGGCGTGGCCCCGCTGCACCAGAGCTTCCAGGGCGCCATGAACGCCAACCCGCCGCAGGTCGCCGTCATGATCATTGCGGCCGTTATGGTTGTCCTGATGACGGGATCGCAGTTCCTCACGCAGCTGCAGATCGTCTCCAAGAACATGTCGCCGGAGACCAAGGCGAGCCCGCAGTTCAAGCAGCAGCGCATCCTGCTGTACCTGCTCCCCTTCGTGTTCCTCTTCTCCGGTTTCGCGTTCCCGCTCGGCGTCATGTTCTACTGGCTGACCTCGAACCTGTGGACCATGGGCCAGCAGTTCCTGGTGATCCGCAATATGCCGACTCCCGGATCGGACGCGGCGAAGGCCCGCGAGGCCCGGCTGGCCAAGAAGGGCAAGCTGGTTCAGGCGGACGGCTCGACGGTGCTCACCGTGGAGGAGCAGCCGAAGAAGCAGCCGACCCAGCGAGTGCAGCCCGTAAGCAAGACGCGTGCCAAGAAGCAGGCAGGAAAGTAAGGACCTCCCACCGATGACCGACGTGCAGACCTCCTCCCCCGAGCCGGTGGACGCCGCCGAGAACGACGTTCTCGTCGAGGAGTCCGAGGGATCGACCGAGGGCACCGAGCTCGCGCCGGCTGACCTCGACCGCGAAGGCGATGTCGCCGCCGACTACATCGAGGAATTGCTCGACATCGCAGACATCGATGGCGACATCGACATCGACACCCGCAACGGGCGCGCCTACATCTCGGTGAATGCCGAGGAGGGCTCGAACCTCTCGCTCCTCGCGAAGCCGGACACCGTCGCCGCGCTTCAGGAGCTCACCCGACTTGCCGTTCAGAACCAGACCGGTGGCTTCTCGCGTCTGATTCTCGACATCGCCGGTTCGCGCGATGCCCGTCAGGCCGAGCTGGGCCTGCTGGTCGACCGCGCGATCGCGCGCCTCGACGAGGGAGCTGCCGAGGCCGCGCTGCCGCCGATGTCGTCGTACGAGCGCAAGCTGGTGCACGACATCGTGTCTGAGCGCGGCTACGTCTCGACCTCGCGCGGCGAGGGCCGCGACCGCCACACTGTCATCACCGCGGCGTAGTTTCACGTGAAACTGTGACTGATCTCGAACTCGAGCCGCCCGCCGCTGCCGTTCTGTTCGGCGATCGGATCGATCTTGCTCGTCGCTTCACTCGCAACCTCGCGGAGCAGGGCGAAGAGCGAGGACTGATCGGACCACTGGAGCTTCCGCGGCTGTGGTCACGCCACATCCTGAACTGCGCGATCGTCGCGCCGCATCTGCGTCCGGGCGTCGTCGGTGATATCGGTAGCGGCGCCGGCCTGCCCGGTCTGGTGCTGGCGATCGCGCGTCCCGATGTGTCGTTCGTTCTCATCGAGCCGATGGAGCGGCGCATCGCCTGGCTGAATGAACAGGTCGTCGAGCTGGGTCTGACGAATGTGCGGGTCGTCCGAGACCGCGCCGAGGATGTGCGGCTGTCCGAGCCGCTCGACCAGGTCACGGCTCGCGCGGTGAGTGCGTTCCGTAAGCTCCTCCCGCTGACCGCTCCCCTGCTTCGGGACGGTGGCGAACTCGTCCTTATGAAGGGTGCGGGTGCTCCGGCCGAGGTGGAAGCCGCCGGCAAGGAGATCCGCAAATACGCGGTGCACGATATCGAGGTTCTGGAGCTCGGCGAAGGCCTGTTGTCGGAGACCACGAGGGTCATTCGGGCGACTGTTCGCTGATCGCGACGCGTCTCTGCGCCGCTTAGGATGCCTCTGGGCGCGCCGAAGCATGCGCTTCCGTTCGCTGAGCGGGATTCTCCGGGCATCTTGCGGCTCGCCGGAGACCCGAATTTGGGACCCGTGAGCGGCTATTCGGGTTCTCGTGGCTGCTAAAGGAAGTGTCGGGCGGGGGGTGGATGGCGACTATCCGGCTTGATGCGGATGACACGGGTGATCTTCTTGCCTTCCGCTCGGAGCTCTGGACGAGGCATGTTGGGGTGCGACCATCTGGGTGCGCCGCGTGCATCGACGGAAAGACCGCGTGGGTTTGCAGCGGGGCTTGATGTTGCCCTGCAGTCATCGACGCCGGAATCTGCGGCGGGAGTTTCTGCCGGATAGGACGAAGCAGGGTAAGGGCGGAAGCTTCACGTGAAAACTGCGCACTCCCCCGGCGGGCCCTGGGGTACCGCCGGGGTCGGGCAAGCTAGCTACGAACGCAACTGTCGGCGCCCGGATTCCGCTATGCGCCGTGCCGGATCGAGACGCATGCGACGACTCTGAGCGGGGCGCGTCGCGATGGTCCCATGATCGTGATCAGCCATCGAGTTCGACTCGACCGCACACCAGATCGGGTCGGAGGCCTGTGCCGGAGGTCGTTGGCTGACTAGCGAGCAGGCCAGCAACAAGCCAAGGGGTCGCTGCCTCTGAGGTTGCGGACTAGGTACAAGGCGGTCGGCGAGCATGCCGATTGTTGCGCCGCGAAACTCGGCATGCTGGCGGCGGCACGTTGGCTAGGTGCGCGGCTCAAGTGTCTTCAGCTAGCGATCGCAGTGCGCAATTCCGCTCCACCGGGCTGCCACGACGCGCAGGAGATACTATCCCCGCGTTCACGTCAACCGCGCTTGTCCGGCGCGGCCCCGGTTTCACGTGAAACGTACCCTCCGGATTCCACGGCGGGCTCCCCTCCGGGCCCACGGCCACGACAGGCGTTCAGTTTCGCCAGGTTGCTGTCGAGGCCAGCTATGCGACGCGGGTGCCGGCGCGCGCTGTCCGATCATCCGCCAAGAACGTCAGCACGGAGAGCTTCGTTTCACGTGAAACTAGCGCTAGAAGGTTCGCGCAGGCGCCCAATCGGTCGGTACGACTGTGAGCGAGCCCGATCGCCCTTGTGAGAGCCCACCGCGGCATCGTCGCGCGTGTTGTGCAGGCACGCGGACCACGGAGAGTATGCGTCCCTACTTGCCTCTCCTTTCCTAGGTTGCTGCGGCAGCATCATTCAGCCCGCGACTGCTGCGCCCCGTCGGTGCTTGTGCCTCTCCCGACGTCCGTGCCGCAGACGACCTGAGGCGCCGCCGGAAAGATCAGGCTTTGCCGCTGTGGGTCGCGTCGCTCTCAGCAGTGTCTGTCGACGATAGCCACGTCGGGCGCCAGCGCACAGCGGGCCAGCGGGACCTTCGCTTCGCAGATGCCGGAGCGAAGGCCTGAAGAGGGTTAGGCGAAACTTCCGTGCGCTCGCTTAGCGGGATACAGCGAGCTGCTGTGCGCCCAGGGTCACAGTTGCGGCGCGCCCTCCATCGAAGCCGCTTGAGATCCTTTCGTTTCACGTGAAACACACCTAAGGCAGCAGTCCTTGGCGTGCAGAACATAGGGCCGGGACTGGATCGACCCCGCTTGCAGGGAGCTCCATCATGGAACGCCCGAAGGCCCTGACGTTTCACGTGAAACGCGCTCTAGTGCGCACGCCTCGCTGGGTGGGCACCCCATAAGCAGTGCAGCCCTTCTCCCGCCGCCTGCACCGAAGCTGCTTTATGGCGCCGCGGGATGCCCCTCCGTTTCACGTGAAACGCGCTTTCTTCTGTACGCCTCGCAGGGTGGGCACCCTGTGTGCAGGGATCCCGTCCCCGCCGCCCGCACCGGAATTCCGCTTAGGGGTCGCCGGCGACCCCTGCGTTTCACGTGAAACACGGTGGAATGGTGAGGGCCTCGCGGGATAAGTACGCCACGACCCCGAGCCACTCCCCCGCCGCCGGGCGCCGATCCTTCAGACCAGCGCCGCCGGAAAAATACCGGCTAGGACGGGCTCCGATCATTCGTAGGAGACTCCACCAGAAAGTCACAATCAGCCGCGTCGCCACAGCGCGCGGCGCGTCGGGAAGCGTCTCGCATCCGAGTTAGAGTTGATCGACGGGTGCGCTGAGGGTGTGCCGAACGACCGACCAAGAGCCGGTGCGAAGCACCACAGAGCGACGAGGTTTCACGTGAAACAACCCCACCACGATGACCGCGGCAGAGTAGGTGAGATCGACAGCGAGATGGAGCCGATGACTGAGGACGCGACCTTCGACGGGACCACCCCGCTCGCCCAGGAGATCGCGAATCTGGCCCGCCGACGCCAGGCGATCGCGGCAACGACCCTCCCCCTTCCCTCTAAGACGCGCATCTTCACGATCTCCAACCAGAAGGGCGGGGTCGGCAAGACCACGACCGTGGTCAACCTGAGTGCCGCACTCGCGAAGTCGGGCGCGCGGGTGCTCGTCATCGACCTGGATCCGCAGGGCAACGCATCCACGGCGCTCAGTGTCGAGCATCGGGAAGGCACGCCCAGTGTCTACGACGTCGTCGTGAACGACAGGGAGCTCGAGGACGTCATCCAGAAGAGCCCCGAATTCGACGGGCTGTTCGTCATCCCCGCCACGATCGACCTCGCCGGCGCGGAGATCGAACTCGTTTCGATGGTCGCCCGTGAGCAGCGGCTGTCCCGCGCTCTCGACCGGTTCCTCGACGAGTACGACATCGACTACGTCCTGATCGACTGCCCGCCGTCGCTGGGCCTGCTGACGATCAACGCCTTCGTCGCAGCCACGGAAGTGCTCATCCCCATCCAGTGCGAGTACTACGCGCTCGAGGGGCTGAGCCAGCTGCTCAAGAACATCCAGCTCATCGAGCGGCACCTCAATCCCAAGCTCCGCGTGTCGACGATCCTGCTCACGATGTACGACTCCCGCACCAACCTGGCCCACCAGGTTGCGGCGGACGTCCGCGAGCACTTCCCCAACGAGGTGCTCGACACGATCATCCCCCGTTCCGTCCGCATCTCCGAAGCACCGAGCTACGGACAGAGCGTCATCAGCTACGACACCAACTCCAGTGGATCGCTCTCCTACATGGAAGCGGCCGCGGAGATCGCACGCAGAGGAGTACCCCGCTAATGGCAGCGAAGCGCACCGGACTGGGCCGAGGCATCGGCGCCCTCATCCCCACCAGCGACCAGAGCAGTCGGCCGGTGGACGTCTTCTTCCCCGACAACACCGCCGGGCTCGGTGGCTCGGCGGTAGCTGTGGCCGAGCGTCCCGACGACCTGGTGGCCGTCCCGGGCGCACGACTCGCCAGCATCTCCCCCGACGACATCGTGCCCAACCGCGTGCAGCCGCGAACCGAGTTCGACCGGGAGGCGCTCGACGAGCTCGTCGCCAGCATCCGCGAAGTGGGCGTGCTACAGCCGGTCGTGGTGCGACCGCTCCCCGACGAGCCGGGACGCTACGAGCTCATCATGGGCGAGCGTCGACTCCGCGCGACGAAGGAACTCGGCCTGGAGACGATCCCGGCGGTCGTCAAGGACACCGCCGACGAGGACATGCTCCGGGATGCGCTCCTCGAGAACCTCCACCGGAGCCAGCTGAACCCGCTCGAGGAGGCTTCGGCCTACCAGCAGCTCCTCGCCGACTTCGGTATCACGCAGGAGGAGCTGGCCGCGAAGATCGGCCGCTCACGGCCGCAGATCACCAACACGATCCGCCTCCTGAAGCTGCCGGCAGCGGTGCAGACCCGGGTGGCGGCCGGCGTGCTCAGCGCGGGCCACGCGCGTGCCATCCTGTCGCTCGGGGACGACCACGAGGCGATGCTCCGGCTCGCCGACAAGATCGTCAACGAGGATCTGTCCGTCCGCCAGGCGGAGGCGGCCGCCAGCAAGACGCCGAAGCCTGCCAGGACCAAGGCCACCGCGGGACGTCACCGCGGCCACCTGGACGAGATCGCCGGTACCCTGGGCGACCGCCTGAACACGCGGGTCAAGATCACCCTGGGAGCACGAAAAGGCCAGATCGTGGTGGATTTCGCGACGATCCAGGACCTCAACAGGATCCTCGACGAGCTGGGTCAGCCGAGCTTCACCTGACCAGGTGTCAGGCGTCAGCGATAGCAGCTGACGCCAGCGCGGCGTAGACCTCGCCGGTCTCGCGCCCCGCGGCGGCGATCGCCTGCGGCATGATCGACGTCTCGGTGAGACCGGGGAGCACGTTCGCCTCGAGGAACCACGGGGTCCCGGCGGCATCCACGATCAGGTCGATACGCGACAGATGGCGCAGGCCCAGCGCGGTGTGGGCGGTCGTGGCCGCCTCGGCAACTGCTGCGCCGACCGCGGAATCCAGCCGCGCGGGGACATAGAAGCGGGTCTCCCCCGCGTTGTACCGCGCATCGAACGTGTAGGCGCCGTCGACCGGCTCGATCTCCACCGCGGGAAGCGCTTCGGGGCCCTCGCCGACGTCGATGACGGCGACGGACACCTCCACACCCTCCACCTTCTGCTCGATGAGCGCCACATCGGAGTAGGTGTACGCATCCACCATCGCGCGCGGAAGCTCCTCGGCGGTCGCCACGATCGTGACGCCCTGCGCCGAACCTCCCTGGGCCGGCTTCACCACGAGCGGCAGGTCGAATCCCGCGAGGACCGTCTCCAGCACGCTCCCGGCGCCGAGCTCGCGGAACGTCTCCTGCGGCAGCGTCACCGAGCGCGGGGTCGCCACGCCGGCCCGCTCCACGACGGTCTTCGCGGTCGGCTTGGACCAGGCTAGACGGGAGGCGTCGGCGCGGGAGCCGACGAACGGCACACCGGTGAGTTCGAGGAGACCACGCAGCGCGCCGTCCTCACCGCTCGCTCCATGCAGCGCCGGCCAGACCACAGCGGGCCTCGACTCGTTCAGGAAGGCCAGCAGTGAAGCATCCGGGTCACGGAGGGTGACGCGGTGCCCCAGGCCGTTCAGGCCATCCGCGACGCGTCGGCCGCTGCGGAGCGAGATGTCGCGCTCATGCGAGATCCCGCCGGCGAGCACGACGATGTCCAGTGCTTCGTTTTCAGCCATGATCAGGCCTTTCTCGTCATCCATGCGTCTACAGCGGCGCGGTCAGCGCAGATCGGTGGGCGGGTTCGCGCTCGTCCGGCTGCGGCGGGACGCCGCTTCGAGGTTTCCGGTGCCGGCGAAGGTCTCCAGCAGGTCCTGCTCTCCCCCGATGACGTTCGCGAGGCGGCGGACACCCACGCGGATGTTCTCGGGGGTCGGATAGCAGAAGGAGAGCCGGATGTTCTGAGCCCCGGACCCGTCCGCGTAGAAGGCCGTCCCCGGCGTGTACGCGACGAGCTCGGTGACCGCCCGCGGCAGCATCGCCTTCGAGTCGAGGTGCGGCGGAAGGGTCACCCAGACGTAGAAGCCGCCGTTCGGGTCCGTCCAGCTCAACTCGGGCAGGTGCTCCTGCAGCGCCTGGATCATCGCCTCCTTGCGCTCCCGGTAGACGCCGCGGAAGGTGTCGATCTGACCCTTCCAGTCCGCGTCGCGCAGGTACTCGGAGATCACGAGCTGACTGAACGAGCTGGGGCTCAGCACAGCGGCCTCGTTGGCGAGGATCAGCTTCTCGCGGATGGCGTGCGGGGCGAGCGCCCATCCCACCCGGAATCCGGGCGCGAGAGTCTTCGAGAACGTGCCGAGGTACACGACGCCGTCCTTCTCGACCGACCGCATCGCAGCGGGCGGCTTCTGGTCGAAGTACAGCAGGCCGTACGGGTTGTCCTCAAGCACCAGGATGTCGTTCTGACGCGCGATCTCGAGGATCTCCAGCCGCCGCTCCCAGGTGAGGGTGACTCCCGCGGGGTTGTGGAAGGTCGGAACCGTGTAGAGGAACTTCACCCGACGTCCGGCCGCCTTGAGCCGAGCGATGTGCTCGCGCAACGCCTCCGGGATGAGGCCGTGCTCATCCATCGGGACGTGGTCGACCTCCGCCTGGTACGACTTGAAGATGACCATGGCGGTGACGTAACTGGGCCCCTCGGCCAGCACGACGTCGCCCGGGTCGATGAAGAGCTTGCTGAACAGTTCCAGCGCGTGCTGCGACCCCGTCGTCACGACGACGTCGTCCGCGCTGCCGCTGATGCCCTCCAGCGCCATCACGTCGAGGATCTGCTCACGCAGGGCCGGGACGCCCTGACCGGACCCGTACTGGAGGGCGACGGCGCCCTGCTCGCGCATGACCCGGTCCATCGCACCGACGACCAGGTCTTGCGGGAGGGCGGAGACGAACGGCATACCGCCGGCCAGCGAGACCACTTCGGGCCGGCTGGCGACGGCGAACAGGGCTCGGACCTCACTGGCGGCCAGGCCGCTCGTACGCTGCGCGTAGTGGTGATACCACGGGTCCAGATTGTTGCCCCGCTGTTGCGGGGAGCCCTGTTCGATCACGTGTGGGTTCCGTTCGTCTGCCGTTCAGCAATGCTATGGGGACGGCCCGCCGCGGAGAAAATCGGTGGACCGCCGTGGGTACGAAAAAGACCCGCCCGGCGGGTGAGCGCCGGACGGGTCTGAAGAGGACGGGTCGCGCTACGCCAGGTAGGCGGCCAGGTCGGCCTCGAGGGCGGGCTTCGGCTTGGCGCCGATGACGGTCTTGACGACCTCGCCACCCTGGTAGACCTTCATCGCGGGGATGGAGGTGATCTGGTACTTCGCAGCGGTCTGCGGGTTCTCGTCGACGTTGAGCTTGACGATCTCGATCTTGTCGGCGTGCTCGGAGGCGATCTGGTCGAGGATCGGACCGACCGCGCGACACGGACCGCACCACTCAGCCCAGAAGTCCACCAGAATGGTCTTCTCGCTGTTGAGGACGTCCTGCTCGAAGCTGGCGTCCGTGACCGAACGTGCTGCTGACATTTTCTTGTATCTCCTTATGCGGTGGTCGTGAGTTCGAGGTCACCCGACGCGCCATCCGCTGCGCTGTCGAGCAAGTTCTGGGGAAGCGTTGTCAGGTAGTGCTCCGCGTCGAGCGCGGCGACCGTACCGGACGCCGCAGCGGTGACCGCCTGACGGTAGGTCGGGTCGATGACGTCGCCCGCCGCGAAGACGCCGGGGAGGTTGGTCTTCGAGCTGCGGCCATCCACCGCGATGGTACCCTCGGCCGTCAGGTCGAGCTGGCCGTGCACGAGGTGGACGCGCGGGTCGTTGCCGATGGCGATGAACAGCCCGTGGAGCTGCAGCTCGCTCTGCTCGCCGGTGACCAGGTTGCGGAGCGTGACGTTCTGCACCTGCTCGTCGCCGCCGATCGCCACGACCTCCGAGTTCCAGATGAACTCGATCTTGTCGTTCGCGAAGGCGCGGTCCTGCATGATCTTGGACGCGCGCAGCGAGTCGCGGCGGTGGATGACGTAGACCTTGTCGGCGAAGCGCGTGAGGAAGGTGGCCTCCTCCATCGCGGAGTCGCCGCCGCCGACGACGGCGATCGTGCGCTGGCGGAAGAAGAATCCGTCACAGGTGGCGCACCAGGAGACGCCGTGTCCGGAGAGTCGCTCCTCGTCGGCGAGTCCGAGCTTGCGGTACGCCGAGCCGGTGGCGAAGATCACCGCGAGGGCCTCGTGAACCGCTCCCGAGCCGAGGGTGACCTTCTTGACCTCGCCGGTCAGGTCGACCGACACGACGTCGTCGAGCACGATCTCGGTGCCGAACTTCTCGGCCTGCGCCTGCATCTTGAACATGAGGTCGGGGCCCATGACGGCCTCCGGGAAGCCCGGGAAGTTCTCGACCTCGGTGGTGTTCATGAGCTCACCGCCCGCCTCGACCGAGGAGGCGATCAGCAGCGGCTTCAGGTTGGCGCGGGCCGCGTAGATGGCCGCGGTGTATCCGGCAGGGCCGGAACCGATGATGATGATCTGCCGCACGGCGGAACTCCTTGAGCTGTCACGACGCCTTCGTCTGGAGGCGTCGACCTGTAGAACACATCCTAGGCGGATGCTATTCCTGTCACCTGGGCGCGCGCGAACGCCGTCCGGCGCGGTTCAGGATGGGCGCCAATCCGCTCTCCAGATCGGGCGAACGCAGGATGACGAGGAAGCCCACGTAGACGATCAGCATGACCACGCCGACGACGGCCGTGGTGACGACCGCGGCGATCGGACCGCTGACCGGGAATGCTCCCGCATCCACTCCGCCCAGGATGACGAGGAAGCCCGCTCCCGCGGCGATCGACGCGAGCGCGGCGACCACGAACCGCCACAGCGACGCGAGGATGCGGCCGCCGTCCACTCCCCCGGTGCGCCGCCGGAGCAACCAGAAGGCGAGCGCCGCCTGCACGAAGCTGGCGATGGAGACGACCAGCGCGACCGAGGCCGCACGGATGCCGGGCGGTACCAGGAAGCACAGCAGGACGCCCGCGACGATCACCACGACCTGCGCCAGGGTGAAGAAGAACGGTGTGCGCGTGTCGCCGAGCGAGTAGAAGGCACGCTGGGCCATGAACACCAGCGAGAACGGGACGAGGCCGACCAGGTACGCGATGAGCACGAGACCGAGCGCCTGGTAGTCGGATGTGAACACCCGCGCGACGGGGAACGCGGTGACGATGAGGGCGGCCGACGAGAAGACGATGAGCAGCATGATCGATCGCGCGGCGGCCGAGAAGTCCTCGCGGAACTCGGTGATCGATCCGCGGTGGGCGTGCTCCGCCATCCGTGTGTAGAACGCGGTGACGATCGAGACCGCGATGATGCCGTGCGGCAGCATGAAGATCAGCCAGGCGTTCTGCATGGCGAACGGTCCGGCGTAGCCCTCGCCCGCCGAGTTCGACACGTTGGTCTCGATCAGACCCGCGACCTGGGTCGCGATCAGCATGGCGAACGTCCACCCCGCCGCCTTGCCGGCGGTGCCCAGGTCGACGCCCCGCCAGCCGAAGTCGAAGCGGAAGCGCAGGCCGACGCGTCGCCAGAAGACGAAGAGGATGAGCGCCTGCACCGCGACGCCCAGGGTCGCTCCGCCGGCGAGCAACGCGATCATCCCGAACGACCAGTCGCTGCCGTGCCGACCGGACGCGGCGGAACCGAACGCGAGGATGAACGCGAGCAGCGTCGCGATGGCGACGATGTTGTTGATCACGGGCGCCCAGGTGAACGGCCCGAACGACTTGCGGGCGTTGAGCACCTCACCGAGGAGCGTGTACAGCCCGAGGAAGAAGATCTGCGGCAGCGACCAGTAGGCGAAGGCCGTCGCGAGGTCCTTCTGCGCTGCCGGGATGCCGAACAGCGAGACGAGGACGGGCGCCAGGAACGTCGCGACCACCGCGACGGCGGCGAAGACGACCATCCCGAGCGTGACCAGCTTGTTGATGTACGCGCGGCCGCCGTCGGCGTTCACGGACGCGCGGACGATCTGCGGCACCAGGATGGCGTTGAGGATGCCCTGCGCGATGATCGCGTAGATGCTGTTGGGGACGATGGTCGCGGTGCCGTAGGCGTTCGCGGCGAAGGTGACGACCCCGATCGCCTGCACCAGTAGCCAGGCCTTGGCGAAGCCGAGGAGGCGGGAGACCAGCGTGCCGGAGGCGAGCATCGCGCTGGCGCGTCCGACGCTAGCCACCGGGGCGCTCCTCGGGGGTGGCTGACGTCGCGGGCGCGGCCGGCTCGGTCTGGTCGTCGTTCTCAGTGTCGGTCACGGCGGAACCGTCCGACCCGGTTACATCATCACCGCTGTCGCGCGAGCGGCGCCGGCGCAGGATGTTGCGCACGATCCCGAAGCCGAAGAGCAGCACCAGCAGCACGCCGAAGATCAGCGCGCCGATGCCCTCCCAGTCGGCGTGCACATCCACCGTCACCGTGGTGGGGTCGCCGATCGGCACGCCGGTCGGGCTGTAGAGGTGCAGTGAGAGCACGACCTGGCCGTTGCCGACCTTGGCCTTCACCGGGATCAGGACCGTCGCACGGGAGTCCTGGGGGATGCGCTTGGTCGTCGACTGGTCGACCTCGAGCCGGCTGTTCGAGGGCGAGGCGGCCAGCACGACCGTAACCGCGTCACCCGGTAACCCATTGCTCACGGTGAACGGGATCGATCCCTGCGCGCTCACCAGGTTGACGTTCTCCGTCGGGAGGATGCGGATGGAGTGCAGCGTCTTGACGGTCGCGGCGCGCTCGGCCGTCACCGCCGCCGGCCAGTCGGCGCGCGGGTTGAGCCACGAGACGGCGAGCAACGTCAGGAGGTCCGCGCGGGTGCGGCCGGTGAGCCGGGTCGGGTCGTCGAGGACCGTGGCGAACTGGCCGAGCGCCCCCTCGTCTTCGACGAGAGCGCGGATGTCGGTGATCCGCTGTGCGGACTCCGGGGAGTCGACCAGATCGAGGCCGGAGGTCGGCGTGGTGTCCTTGACGGTCGCGAACGACGCCGGCGTCGACCAGGGCGACGAGAACAGCGCATTGAGGGTCCGCTCGAGCTGCGTGCCGCTCGACGGCCACGAGCGGTCCAGCGCCACGAGCAGACGCCGCGGGTCGCCCGACTCCTGATTGATCAGCTCCAGCTGGGCGTTCACCTTGGACATCGCGGAGTTCCAGGCGACGTCGCTCGGCGCGGAGATCGCCTGCCGCAACGCGTCGCTGAGCCGCTGATCGGACGACACCAGACGGTCGTCACCCGCGGCGATCGGAGCGTTGGGCGTCGAGCCGAGGTCGGCGGCGTTGGTGTTGCTGCCCGACAGGATGGTGGTCTTCAGCCCCGCCGCGGCGAGCGGTGCGAGGTCGGCGCGCCGGACGGTCTTGTCGCCGGGCCAGCTGATCCCGGTGAGCGTGTAGTCCCAGGCGAGCAGGGCGTTCAGGTCGGGGATGACCGGTCCGGGCGTCGCCGTCGGGGTCGGTGTCGGCGTGGTCGCCTTGGGAGAGGGGGTCGCGGTGGCCGTCGACGGCTCGCCCACCGGGGTGGGCTGGGGCGTGAAGTTCTTCGGGTCGATGGCGTAGGCGAGGGACGTCGGCGGCAGGGGCGCGGGGAGACCCGCCTGGAGCTGGCCGACGGCGTCCGCATCCGCGTAACCGAGAGAGAAGGTGTCGTTCGGCAGCTCGGACAGCCGCGTCAGCCAGTCGATGGCGCTCGCCGGAGCGGCGTTGCCCAGCACCCGGATCGACGCGATGATCATCGGGTCGATCCCGACCGTCACGGTGGTGTGCCCGGTGAGGCCGTCCAGCTCGCGGGTCAGGATGCCGTTCGGTGCCGTGTAGGTCGCCAGATCGTCGGCCGCGATCAACCCGTCCGACCCCGGCGGGGTGACGATCGGCATGACGACGTTCACGCTGGCCTGCTTGGCCGCTCCCCCGGGGTACCAGACCACGGAGCCGCGGGCCTGCGCGCCGGCCGATCCGATCGTGACGGAGGCGCCGATCCCGAACACGCCGGACGTGGTGCGGCCGGCGAACGGGAGGGACGCGGCCGGCGCGGCGACCCGCACGACCGTACTCGAACCCGGCTCGAGGGTGTTCAGCTGGGCCTGGCCGACCGCGACGGCGTTCGCCGGCTCACCGGTGCCTGCGAGCCAATCCGTCAGGGCCTTGCGGTTCTCCTGTGCGGAGGGGTCGGTCCAGAGCGTCACGGTTCCGGATGCGAACGCCTGGTCGGTCGGATTGGAGACCGTCACCGAGACGCCGAGGTCCTTGCCCGGCGACAGGACGCCGCCCTCGTCCGCCGTGACGCTCGCGGTGAGCGCTGTGCCGGTGGAGGATGCGGTGGGCGTCGGGCTCGGTGTCGCGGCGCCTGCGGGTGCGGCTGCGCCCGTCGCCGCGGTCGCGGCCGCGAGGGCGCCGACCGTCAGAGCCGCCGCCAGCACCCGCACGCGGGCGCGGAGCCGCGCACCCTTCCGGAGGGTGGAGGGGACTGCGCTCATGCGTCGACGCGCGATCCCGACTCGGCCTCCATGACGACGATTCTAGAGGCCACCCCCTGAGAGCCCGGCCAGCGGGGCCGTTAAACTGGGGCACCATGCAGAGCGTCGCCGAATCCCTCGAACGCCTCGGCGACCTGGCGCGCACGCCCTCGGTCGCCCGCCTGGCCGACGCTTTCGAGGCCGCGGGGCACGAGCTCGCCCTGGTCGGCGGGCCCGTCCGTGACGCGCTCCTCGGGCGCGCGGTCCACGATCTCGACTTCACCACCGATGCCCGGCCCGACGACATCCTGCGCGTCGTCGGTCCGATCGCCGACGCCGTCTGGGACGTGGGTCGTAAGTACGGCACGATCGGCGCCCGTCTCGGCGACGACACGGTCGAGATCACCACCTACCGCAGCGACAGCTATGACGGCACCACACGGAAGCCCGAGGTCGAGTTCGGCGACACCCTCGAGGGCGACCTGCTGCGCCGGGACTTCACCGTGAACGCGCTGGCGCTGCGACTGCCCGAGGTGCGGCTGGTCGATCCGTCCGGTGGTGTGGAGGACCTCCTCGCCGGAGTGCTCCGCACGCCCAGCACCCCGCAGATCTCGTTCGGGGACGATCCGCTGCGGATGATGCGCGCCGCCCGGTTCACCGCGCAGCTCGGATTCACGGTCGACGACGAGACGCGCGAGGCGATGAGCGCCATGGCCGACCGGATCGAGATCGTGAGCGCGGAGCGCATCCGCGACGAGTTCAGCAAGCTGCTGATGGCCGACGAGCCCCGCGCCGGGTTGGAGCTGCTCGTCGAGACCGGGCTGGCCGAGCTCGTCGTGCCCGAGATCCCGGCCCTGCGGCTCGAGGCGGACGAGCACCACCATCACAAGGACGTCTACCAGCACAGCCTCACGGTGCTCGACCAGGCGATCGGGTACGAGAAGGAGCGGCACCCGGGCGAGGCGCCCGACCTGGTGCTGCGGCTGGCCGCCATCCTCCACGACATCGGCAAGCCCGCGACGCGCCGGTTCGAGCCGGGCGGCGCGGTCAGCTTCTACCATCACGACATCGTCGGGGCGAAGCTCGCGAAGAAGCGCCTGACGGCGCTCCGCTTCGACAAGGCCACCATCGACGCCGTCGCGCGCCTCATCGAGCTGCACCTCCGCTTCTTCGGCTACGCCGACGCCCAATGGACCGACTCGGCGGTGCGCCGCTACGTGAGGGACGCCGGCCCCGAGCTCGAGCGACTGCACATGCTGACCCGTGCGGACGTGACCACGCGCAACCGGCGGAAGGCCGACCGGCTCGGCTTCGCCTACGACGACCTGGAGGCCCGCATCCGGGAGCTGCAGGAGCGCGAGCAGCTGGAGGCCGTCCGGCCCGACCTCAACGGCGAACAGGTGATGAGCATCCTGGGCCTGCGGCCGGGCCGTGAGGTGGGACAGGCGATGAAGTACCTGCTGGAGCTCCGGCTCGACGAAGGCCCCCTCGGTGAGGAGGAGGCGACGCGCCGCCTGCTCGCCTGGTGGGAGGAGCGCTGACGCCCCGTCTCGCGCACCGACTCGTCCACAACCGGGCGCAGTATCGTCTTCTCCACTGATCCGGCATCGGCGCATCGGCGGCGGGCTGTTCTCGCGAGAGTGGAGGCATGACCGAGATCACCGCCGGCTGGCGTCCCGCACCCGCATCCGTTACGCTAGGGAAGTTGCCCGGGCAGAGTCCTGCCCTGGGCACGTCTATGACACCCTCCTGCTGCAGAACGTCTGCAGCCGCTGAGACCAGAGGAGGTGGGTTAGTCATGCATCAGTACGAGTTGATGGTCATCCTCGATCCCGAGATCGATGAGCGCACCGTGGCTCCGAGCCTTGACAAGTTCCTCAACGTCGTCCGTAACGACGGTGGAACGATCGACAACGTCGACATCTGGGGACGTCGTCGCCTGGCTTACGAGATCAACAAGAAGTCCGAGGGCATCTACGCCGTCGTCCAGCTCACCGCTGAGGGCGACACGACCAAGGAGCTCGACCGCCAGCTGAAGCTCAGCGAGGCCGTCATGCGCACCAAGGTCCTCCGCGCGGAGGAGGCGATCGCCCAGGTCGCCGCCGCTCAGAAGCGCGCCGACGAGAAGGCCGCCCGCAAGGCCGCCACCTCCGAGAAGGCCGGCGCCTAGTCCCATGGCCGGCGAGACCGTCATCACCGTGGTGGGAAACCTCACCGCCGATCCCGAGCTGCGCTACACGCAGAACGGGCTGGCAGTCGCCAACTTCACCATCGCGTCCACCCCCCGCACGTTCGACCGTCAGGCGAACGAGTGGAAGGACGGCGAGGCTCTGTTCCTCCGCGCCAGCGTCTGGCGCGAGTTCGCGGAGCACGTCGCGGGTTCGCTGACCAAGGGGTCGCGCGTCATCGCGCAGGGCCGCCTGAAGCAGCGCTCCTACGAGACGAAGGAAGGCGAGAAGCGCACCAGCATCGAGCTCGAGATCGATGAGATCGGCCCGTCGCTGCGCTACGCCACCGCTCAGATCACCCGTACGCAGTCCTCCGGCGGAGGACGCGGCCAGGGTGGTTTCGGTGGCGGTTCACCCGCCGTCGAGGAGCCGTGGGCGGCTTCGGCTCCGGCCGACCCGTCCGCCGGTGCGGATGTCTGGAACACTCCGGGCTCCTACAACGACGAGACCCCCTTCTAACGAGACTCGCCTCTCGGACGAGGGGCACACATCATCAGCCCGCCGGCCCAGCGCCGGGACGGGCGGAAAGCAAAGGAAACCATGGCTGGAAAGTCGAGCGGCGACCGCCGCAAGCCGATCCGCAAGGGCAAGGACGGCAAGAACGCCGCCCCCGCGAAGTCCGTTCGCGTCGGCGTCATCGATTACAAGGACGTCGCCACCCTTCGGAAGTTCATCTCGGAGCGTGGAAAGATCCGCGCTCGCCGGATCACCGGTGTCTCCGTCCAGGAGCAGCGCCTCATCGCCCGCGCGGTCAAGAACGCGCGCGAGATGGCGCTCCTCCCCTACGCCGGCTCCGGCCGCTAAGGAGAAACGACATGTCGAAGGTTATTCTCACGCACGAGGTCACCGGCCTCGGCTCGGCCGGTGACGTCGTCGACGTCAAGAACGGCTACGCCCGTAACTACCTCGTCCCGCAGGGCTTCGCGATCGCGTGGAGCCGCGGTGGCGAGAAGCAGGTCGAGCAGATCAAGGCGGCCCGTGCCGCTCGCGAGCTGCACACCGTCGAGCAGGCCCAGGACCTCAAGGCCAAGCTCGAGGCGACCAAGGTCAAGCTGACCGTCAAGGCGGGCCGCGAGGGCCGTCTGTTCGGTTCGGTCAAGACCGGCGATGTCGCGGACGCCGTCAAGGCGGCCGGCATCGGCGAGCTCGACAAGCGCAAGATCGAGCTCCCGAACCCCATCAAGGTGGTCGGCGACCACGAGGCGACCGTGCGTCTGCACGACGACCTCTCGGCCGTGATCTCCCTCCAGGTGGTCGCTGCCAAGTAGGCAAACACGCGAAAGTGTAGCGGCGGGCGAAGGCCCGCCGCTACCTCTCGTTAAGGGGATTCTCCCCCGTCTTGTACACAGGTCCGTGCGCCCACGTCCCAACGTTGAACACAGGGTTCAAGGAACTTTTTACACACAGGGTGGGGAAAGAAAAAGACCCGATCAAGGTGGATAAATCCGCGCAAGCTCATTTGTTGTCCACAGAGTTCCACACACCTTCTACACACACTCCACGGCGTTTCGCGCAGATTCTCCCCAGTTTTATCCACAGGCTGAGTTGTGATGTGGGGATGGGGTTCATAGTGTTGACCGACGTCGACGGACGACAGCCGCCGCAGAGCGGCGATGTCGGAGGTCGTCCCGACAATCGAGCCAGGGAAGCGGTTCGTGCGACCAGCGCGAGCCGGCGTCCCGGCATGGTCTCGTCGTGCCCGCGCGAAACAGTGGAGGAGTGAACGTGTCGATCGCCCATATCGGTCTCGCCGACGGTCGTGACCCGGGCGACGCCCGCTCCCCCGAGCGCACGCCGCCGCACGACCTCCTGGCCGAGCAGAGCGCTCTCGGCGGCATGCTGCTGAGCAAGGATGCGGTCGCCGACGTGGTCGAGGTCATCCGGGGCACCGACTTCTACATCCCCAAGCACGAGATCATCTACGACGCGATCCTGTCGCTGTACTCGCACGGCGAGCCGACGGACGTCATCACCGTCACCGACGAGCTGACCAAGATCGGCGAGCTCTCCCGGGCCGGCGGAGCCGAGTACCTCCACACGCTCACCAGCCTCGTGCCGACCGCGGCCAACGCGGGCTACTACGCCAACATCGTCGGCGAGAAGGCACTGCTGCGCCGCCTGGTCGAGGCCGGAACCCGCATCACGCAGATGGGCTACAAGGCCGAGGGCGAGGTGCTCGACCTCGTCAACAACGCGCAGGCCGAGATCTACTCCGTCACCGGCACGCAGGAGACCGAGGACTACGTTCCGCTCACCGAGGCGGTCACGGTCGCCATCGACGAGATCGAGGCCGCGAAGCACAAGGACGGCTCGATGACGGGCGTCCCCACCGGCTTCGCCGAGCTCGACGAGCTGACGAACGGCCTGCACCCGGGCCAGATGGTGATCGTCGCGGCGCGACCCGCGCTCGGAAAGTCGACGCTCGCGCTCGACTTCGCCCGGGCCGCGGCGATCAAGCACGACATGCCGACGATCTTCTTCTCGCTCGAGATGGGCCGGAGCGAGATCGCGATGCGTCTGCTCTCCGCCGAGGCCACCGTCCCGCTGCAGAACATGCGCAAGGGAACGGTCGACAACCGCGACTGGACGACCATCGCCTCCACCCGCGGCCGCATCAACGACGCCCCCCTGTACATCGACGACAGCCCCAACATGACGCTCGTCGAGATCCGCGCCAAGTGCCGCCGGCTCAAGCAGCGGGTGGGCCTCAAGATGGTGATCATCGACTACCTGCAGCTGATGACCAGCGGCAAGCGGGTCGAGAGCCGCCAGCAGGAGGTCAGCGAGTTCTCGCGTGCGCTCAAGCTGCTCGCGAAGGAGCTGCAGGTGCCGGTGATCGCCCTGTCGCAGCTGAACCGTGGCCCGGAGCAGCGCGCCGACAAGCTCCCCGCCCTGAGCGACCTCCGCGAGTCGGGATCGATCGAGCAGGACGCGGACGTCGTCATCCTCCTCCACCGCGAGTCGGCCTACGAGAAGGACAACCCCCGCGCCGGCGAGGCCGACCTCATCGTCGCCAAGCACCGAAACGGCCCCACCCGCACCGTCACGGTCGCCTTCCAGGGCATGTACTCGCGCTTCACGGACATGGCGCCGATCTAAGCGCGTGTGAGCTGACCGGCCTGCACCCATGCTGACCCTCGATCGCGACGAAGCCCGGCGGATCGCCGTTCGCGCCCAGCGGCTCGACGCCCGGGCCGCGGTCGCCGCCGCCGAGGTCGTCCCGCTCGTCGAGCACTTGACGTTCCTTCAGCTCGACCCGACGGCCGTGATCGCTCCGAGCGCCGATCTCATCGCCTACACCAGGCTCGGCGCCGGCTACCGGCCCGAGCAGCTCCAGCAGGCGGTCGAGCGCGACCGCCTGCTCTACGAGCTCAAGGCACAGGACGATCCCGTCCAGCCGCCGTTCGCCATGGTCCGGCATGTCTCCGACCTCGGGCTCAATCTCGACCGCATGTCCGCCGGGCCGGTGCACGGCGGATGGAAGGCCTGGCTGGAGGCGAACCCGGGCTTCCGGCGGGACGTGCTCGACCGCCTCCGCGCCGAAGGCCCGCTCATGTCGAAGGACATCCCGGACACCGCCGAGGCGCCGTGGGGTTCCTCCGGCTGGACGCACAACCGCAACGTCACGATGATGCTCGAACTGCTCCAGGGCCTCGGTGAGGTCGCCGTCGCCGGCCGGGTCGGCCGCCAGCGCACGTGGGACCTCGCGGAACGCGTCTACCCGGCGGGCATCCAGGTCGTCCCCGAGCGCGAGGCAAAAGGCATCCGTGACGCCAGACGGCTGAAGGCCCTGGGTATCGCGCGCCCGCAACTGGTGGGCGACGCGGGAGAACCGGCGCGCGTCGACGGGAGCTCACGCGAGTGGCGTGTCGACCCCGATGCGGTCGGCCAGCCGTTCGCCGGACGCACCGCCCTGCTCTCGCCGTTCGACCGGCTGGTGCACGACCGGGTGCGCAGCGAGGAACTCTTCGGCTTCGAGTACCTGCTGGAGATGTACAAGCCCGAGGCGAAGCGCCGCTGGGGGTACTTCGCGCTGCCGATCCTCCACGGCGATCGCCTCGTCGGCAAGCTCGACGCCGCCGCCGACCGAAAAGCGGGGCTGCTGCGCGTGGCGGCGGTGCACGAAGATGTGCCGTTCACCGCCGACACGCGCGACGCCGTGGACGCGTCCATCACCGAGCTCGCCGCCTGGATCGGCGTCGAGGTCGAGCGGTAGCGCGGGTCGCGGCCGCGGCGCCTGTCAGACCTGGATGCTCACCTCGTAGACCTGGTCGGTCGGGTGTCCGGCGCGCTCGTGGATGCGCATGAGCGCCTCCTTGGACGGCCCGGTGGACAGGCAGAACACCTTCCCGCTCACCGGGTCGAGCCACGCACGCTCGATGTGCACCCCCTCCTCGGCCTCGATCGCAGCGTCGGCATCGTGCGCCTCCTGCAGCTGTTCCCTGGTGACGTCGACGAATCCGTCGTGAACGTCGATGAATGTGGCCATGATCGGCTCCTTTCTGACAGCAGCCTCGCCGACCGCGGCCGCCACGACATCGGTCATCCGACCCATCTCGCCTTCTTCCGGAAACGGTTCCGGCGCTACACTGCGCTCATGGGCACGGGGTCGCCGCCCGCGGGCGGCGTGGCCAGAGTCTGTCCGCTGTTCGTCGGGCGCGAGGACGTGATGGCGCTCGTACTGCGCCGGAGGGCCGAGGCGGCGGCGGGACGGGGCGAACTGCTGCTCGTGGGCGGTGAAGCCGGCATCGGCAAGTCGCGTCTTCTCGACGAGTTCGTCCTGCAAGCGGGCGGCCGGTCCGTCCGGGCGGATTCGTTCGCGGGTGACCGCGGCACGCCGGGGCTGCTCCTCCTCGGCATCGCGGCGGCGCTGCGTGAGGCCGAGCAGGTTGCGGCGGCCGATCGGCTTCGGGAACTGGTGCTGAGAGCCGCCGATGACGCCGCTTCGGAGGGCGCGCGGCGCATCCTCGTCGCCGAACTCGCTGCGACGCTGGCGGAGGGTCTGGCGACGCCACTGCTGCTCCGCCTGGAAGACCTGCATTGGGCCGACCAGCTCAGCCTCGATGTGCTGCAGCGGGTCACGGTGTCCTTGCCGTTGGTCCCCTCGCTGGTCGTCGCCAGCTATCGCTCCGAAGAACCGGAGACGTCCCGGGATTTCACGACGTGGCGGTTGGGGCTGCTCGCCCAGCGACGCGCTGAGGAGGTGGTGCTGGAGCGCCTCGACCGCGACGGCACCCGGCGCATGCTCGCATCCATCGGAGGGGAGGAGCCCGCCGCAGACGAGGTCGACCGGCTGTTCGACGCCTCGGACGGCATCCCGTTGCACGTCGAAGAACTGGTGGCGGTCGGTGTGGATGCTGTCCCCGACACCATCGGCGAGGCCGTGGTCGTGAGGATGGCGCGGCTCGGTGAGAACGCGGCCCTCGCTCTGGCCGCCGCGGCGGTGATCGGGCGGGAGTTCGATCGCGGCTCGCTGGGGGCGGTCCTGGGCGATGACGCGGGTGTCGACGCAGCGCTGGAGGAGCTCATCGCGGGGAATTTCGTCGTCCCGGCCGGAGACGGGTTCGACTTCCGTCACGCGCTGATCCGCGACGCCGTGTACGGCTCCGTGCCGGCGGCCAGGCGACGCGAACTGCACGCGCGCGTCGTCGGGGCAGTGCCGCAGCTCTCCGACGCAGCCATGTCCCGCCATTTCGAGCGTGCCGGGCGCGCCGACGAGGCGTACGCCCGAGCACGCAGGGCGGCAGGACGGGCCGCGGCCCTGTCGGCCCATCGTGAGGCAGTCGACCTCTATCGCCGTGCGGAGCGCACCGTCCCCTCCGGCACACTGGTGGCCGAGCGGGCAGAGCTCCACCGGCTGCTGGGAGCAGAGCTCGCCGCGACGGATGCCAATCGGGAGGCCGAACGGGAGTTCTCCCGGGCCATCGAACTGTTCCACGAGGCGGGCGACCCCGTGGCCGCGGCCGCCGTCGTGCCGGCGCTCGTCGCCGCCCGGCACCTCCTCGGCGCCGGATACGAGGCGCGAGCCGCAACCATCGAAGAGGCCCTCGACTGGATCGCCGGCGTCGGCGCGACGCCTGTGTCGGAGCGCGTCCGCGGCCGCCTCCTCGCCGCCGACGCCGCTGCCGCCATGCTGGATCGCCGTCTCGACCTCAGCCTCCGCTTGACCGAGGAGGCGCGCGAGCTCCTCACCGACGACCCCGAAGAGAGTCTGGCCGTGGACGTCACGCGGGGAGCCGTGCTGGTCTTCGCCGGCGCGGGCGAGCAGGGCTGGGAGCTCCTCGAGCACTCGGCCTCGGTGGCCGCCGCCCGCGGATGGGAGGCCGCGGCCGCCCGCGCGTACCGCATGATCGGCTCCTCTGCGTCGGTGCTGCTCCAGTACCGGCGCGGACGCCGGTGGCTGGAGGAGGGAATCGCGTACGCCACGCGGATCGAGCGCTGGAACGACGCCCACTACCTCGAAGCGCACCTGGCTCACGTTGAGTGGGCGACGGGGTCCCTCGACGCGGCCGAGCGGCGGGCGAGCCGGGCTCGCGCCGACGGACGCGGTGGGATCACCACCGAGGTGACCGCCCTGCACGTGCTCGGCTACGTGGCCCTCTCGCGCGGCGACACCCGTCGGGCGTCCGACCTGCTCACCGAGGCGGCGGAGATCGGCGAGCGCATGAACGAGCTGCAACGCCTCTCCCCCGCCCTGTGGGGGCTCGCGGAGGTCGCTCTCGCCGACGGCGACGCGGAGCGCGCGATCGAACTGTGCGAGCAGGGTCGGCGGGGCTCGGAGGCGATCCAGGATGCTGCGTACGCCTTCCCCTACCTGGTCACCGGCACGCGGGCGCACCTTCTTCTGGGCGACGTCACCGGCTCCCGTGGATGGGTGGAGCGGGCGGCAGCGCTCGTCCGGTCGCGGGGCATCCCCGGCACGGAGTACGGCATCGCGCATGCCGAGGCGCTGGTCGCGCTGGCCGAACGCCGCCTCAGCCGGGCGAAGGAGCTGCTCGCCGCTGCCGGGGACGGTTGGGATCGGGTGGATCGATGGTGGGAGGGGACTCAGGCGCTGCTCGACCGCGCGGAATGCGCCCGACGGACCCGCGGTCCGGCCGAGGCGGCCGCCCTGGTCGACGCGGCGCGCGTCCGGGCCGAGGCGGCCGGAGCCGAAGCGCTGATCGCGCGCGGCGACGCCCTCACCCGGCGCCTGGCGCGGGGTGCAGAGACGTCGGTGCTGAGCTCGCGCGAGCACGAGGTCGCGCGACTCGTTGCGGCCGGGGCCACGAACCGTGAGATCGGAGAGAGTCTCCACATCGCACCCAAGACGGTGGCGACGCATGTCGAGCACATCCTCGCGAAGCTGGGCGCGGCCCGGCGGACGGAGATCGCCGCCTGGGCCGTCGAGGAGGCGCGGCGCGGTTCGGCCCGGTGAGGTTCATGCCTCCGACCTCTGCGACCGGCGGAAGCGGGCGGGAGTGACGCCCACCTCCTCCCGGAACGCGCGGGTGAACGCGGACTCGGAGCGGTAGCCGACCTGCGACGAGATCGTCGACACGGTCAGGTCGGTGCCGGCGAGCAGGTCGGCGGCGCACATCAGGCGGGTACGAACCAGGAATCGGCCGAACGTGGTCCCGGTAGCCGCCTGGAAGCGGCGGATGAACGTCGCCCTCGACATCGCCGAATCGCGGGCCAGTGCGGCGATCGACCAGGAGTCCCCGGGTTTCTGCACCACGCGCTGGATCACGTCGGCGATAGGCCCGTCCGCGGCGGCCGTCCACAGGCCTCGATGAGCGCCCGCGCTCGCGGAGGTGCGGAGGACGAGCGCGATCAGCACCGTGCACAACGCCGACATGATGGCTGCACTCCCCGCACCGTCGTGCTGGGCCTCGGCACGCATCAGCGCGCTCAGCTGCAGGAGCACCGACCTGCCCGCCTCCGATTCGAACAGCGACACGTGGGTCGGCGTGGGCAACGAACCGAACAGGATGGCGCCGGCGCCCGGGGCCACGCGGTAGTGGCCGCAGAACAGGTCGATCACGGCCGGCCCGCCTCCGGCGCTGGAGGTGCGCGTGAAGGTGGCGCCCGCGGTCTCCACCGTTCCGCGGGCGGGCAGGGAGCCCGAGGTGATGACCCGGTGCCGCACGGCGGCGGGAAGGACGATCACGTCGCCGGCGACCATCGGGAAAAGGTGGCCGCCGACCTCGAACTCCAGCTCGCCCTCGAGGAGGACGTGGAACGGCACGTCGCGTTCCGCGCCGGGCTGCACCACCATGGTCGTCGAAGCGCCGAGCAGGCACCGCTTGTCGAGCGTGGCCTCGAGACGCGCCATGCGCAGCATCCGGCTGATGTCATCCACTGTGAGACTTTCGAGCATTTTCTTGAGACGTGAACGTGTACAAGTATCATGCCCGTCGCTGTTGACTGCAAGCATGGAAACCACGACAGCACTCACCGCGGACGTTCTCGTCCTCGGATTCGGCAAAGGCGGGAAGACCGCCGCGCACGCTCTCACCGACGCGGGGAAGCGGGTCATCCTGATCGAGCAGTCCGCCGACATGTACGGCGGAACCTGCCCGAACGTCGGCTGCGTCCCGACCAAGATGCTGGTCCACTACTCCACCTCCAAGCGGCTGGAGGATGAAGCCCAGGAGTTCTTCGCCAACTCGATCGAGGGCGTCCGCGCCCTGACCAGCGCCTTCCGGGCGGGCAACTTCGACGCTCTCGACGGCAAGGACACCGCGACGGTCATCACCGGCACCGCCCGATTCGTCGACCCGCACACGGTGGAGGTGGGGAGGGACGCCGACCGGATCACGGTCACAGCGCCGACCATCCTGATCAACACCGGCTCGGAGCCGATCGTCCCGGACATCCCGGGCCTCGCAGACAGCGCCCACCTCGTCAGCAGCACGGACCTCACACGGACGGGGACACTCCCCCGCCGGCTGGTCATCATCGGCGGCGGCTACCTCGGCCTGGAGTTCGCCTCCATCTACCGGCACTTCGGGGCGGAGGTGACCATCCTGGAGGCTGCCGACCGGCTGCTGGTCCGTGAGGACGAGGACGTCGCAGCCGTCGCGACCGGGATCCTGGAGGGCGACGGCATCTCCATCATCACCGGAGCCCGCGTCACGGGGGTGGCGGACACCGACGGCGCCGCCATCATCAGCTACGAGAAGGACGGGCGGACGCGCGACATCCGGACGGATGCCTTCCTCGCCGCGACCGGACGCCGTCCGGCCACGGCGGGCCTGGGTCTGGAGGCGGCGGGGGTTCGGACGACGGCCCGTGGCGCGATCGTGGTGGACGACCGGCTGCGCACGACGCAACCGCACATCTTCGCCCTCGGAGACGTCAACGGCGGCCCGCAGTTCACGTACGTGTCGCTGGACGACGCGCGAATCGTGATCGACCAACTGGCGGGGAGCGGGGAGCGGAGCACAGCCGATCGGGCGGCCGTGCCGGCGACGCTGTTCATCACGCCGCCGCTCGCGACCGTCGGGATGACCGAACGCGAAGCGCGTGAGCGCGGGCTGAACATCCGCGTGGCCCGCGAGAACGTCGCCGACATCGTCGCGATGCCGCGGGCGTACACGGTGGAGGAGACGCGCGGGGTGATGAAGTTCATCCTCGACGCCGACACCGACCTCATCCTGGGCGCCGCCATCCTCAGCATCGACGCCCAGGAGATCATCAACACGATCGCGCTCGCCATGCGCCAGGGCGTCGCGGCCACCACGCTCAAGAACGCGATCTACACACACCCGAGCTCGACGGAGGCGCTGAATGAAGTCCTCGGTGTCATCGTCGGGTAGGACGGCACCCGAGCGGAGGGCGGCGGATCATCCTCGCGGAGGACGCGCCGCCGCCCGGCCGGGGGTTCAATGGGACGCATGATGGGCATCATCCTCCCCGTGCTGCAGGGCGCCGGCAGTGTGGCGCTCGCCCTCGTGGCCTTCGCCCTGTCGTTCACGTGGCCGTCGCTGCGGGAGCCGATCGCGGCTCTGCGCACCGACCGCGCACGCCTGTTGGCGTCGCTCGGACTCGGCCTGGTGCTCGCGCTGTCCGCTGCGCTGGTCTACGTCACGCCCGGCGTGCTGCTGCGGGACCCGCTGGGGATGCTGCTCGCCGTGCCGGTCGCCATCCTCTGGCTGACCGGGGGCGTCGCGCTCGTCATCCGCGGGATCGTTCTCGGCGGCGCGGCCCGGGGCATCTCGTACGCGCTCGCGACGGTCGCCGTCGCCGGGGTGATCGCCGGGATCGTGTCTGCGCTCGTGACGCAGCACGGCGTGACCGACACGGTGACGCCGATCGGAGGTTTCCTCCTCGCCCTCGGGGCGCTCGCCGCGTTCAGCCTGTGGGCACGCGCCGAAGAGCCGGCTCCGCGTCCGCTGGTGGTCTGACCGCCCAGCGCCGTTCTGGCTCGTGTGCGGGTCGAGGAACGGGTAGGGATACCAGGGTCACGAGCAGCACGGCCCAGATGGCGAGCACGACGAGCCCGAAGACGTTCGAGTCGATCGTGAAGAAGCTGAAGAAGTTCAGAACCAGACCGGCCACGTCGCCGCCGCGTTCGCTGGTCGACCGGATGCTCGTCGCAAGCTGCGCCACCACCGCGGCCCCACGATGCGGCGAACGCGCAGGAAGCCGTTGACTAGACTGGAGGGCGAATCCGTACGAAAGAGGTCGCCGAATGGCTACCGCCGTCCCTGCCCCGGACCCGACCGTCCACGCGCACAGCCGGTACTGGGTCGTCCCCGCGATCCGGGCCCTGGCGGCCCTCGCCGCCGGCGCGGTGATCACGTTCACCCGGGACGCGCACACGGCCGCGTTCGGACTCATCGTCTTCGGTGTGTTCGCCCTCGTCGACGGACTCGCCTCGGGCATCCTGAGCTGGCTCTTCGCCGGCCGTCGCCTCACCCGCACGCTTTTCGCGGTGCAGGGCGCCATCGGCGTCGTCGCCGGCGTGGTGGCGCTCGCCCTGTCGGGCGGCGGGCTGGGGCTGTTCCTCTACCTCGTGACGGTCTGGGCGGCGCTCGCCGGATTCCTGGAGCTGTACAACGGCATCCGCGAGCGCGGCCGGGACGCCGCCGCCCGCGACTGGTTGATCACCGGAGCTCTCACCGCGGTGCTCGCCCTCGTCCTCCTCTTCATCCCCGCCGACGCGGTGCTCGCGATCGGCCTGTTCGGGGCGTGGGCCGTCATCGTGGGCGTCTTCCAGGGGATCGGCGCCGCGACGCTGCGCGGGGCCTCCCGCCCGAGCGCGGATGCCCGCGGAGCGGAGAGCGGATCGTGACCGCGCGCGACAAGAAAGACCCTCGAGTGACCCAGAACCTGCGGCCTTCGCGGCGCGACCGCTTCCTCCCCGTCGAGCTGATCGGCATCTCGGCCGGCCTGGCCGTCTTCGTCGGCCTGATCGTGCTGATCGCGACGCGCGAGTTCGTGCTCGCCGGGATCGCGCTCGGCGTGACGTTCATCATCGCCCTGGTTCTGCTCGCGCTGTTCGCGCTCGCCTTCAAGCCGACGGAGGCGGAGGTCGAGGACATCCACGAGCAGGATGCGGAGGCCCGCGCCAAGGCCGCCCAGGCGCGGCAGGACGGCGACGACCGCCCGCGCGGTCACTGACCGCCCGCCGCTGCGCCCCTACAGGTAGTCGACCAGCTCGGACGCCAGCCCGATGTACCCGGCGGGCGTCAGCGCCAGCAGCCGGTTCTTCGCCGCCTGCCCGATCTCCAGCCCCTCGACGAACGCGATGAGGGCCGCGTGGTCGACCCGCTTACCGCGGGTGAGCTCCTTGAGCAGCGCGTACGGGTCGGAGATCGTCGAGCGTCCGGCGGTGACCTCGGCCCGGATCACGGTCTGGATGGCCTCGGCGAGCACCTCCCAGTTCGCGTCGAGGTCGTCGGCGAGCGCCTGACGGTCGATGGCGATCTGACCGAGGCCGCGCTCGATGTTGTCGAGGGCGAGCAGCGAATGGCCGAGCCCGACGCCGATGTTCCGCTGAGTGGTGGAGTCGGTCAGGTCGCGCTGCAGCCGGCTGGTGACGAGCGTCGCGGCCAGCGAGTCCAGCACGGCGCTCGACAGCTCCAGGTTCGCCTCGGCGTTCTCGAACCGGATGGGGTTCACCTTGTGCGGCATCGTCGAGGAGCCCGTGGCGCCGGGCTCCGGCACCTGGCGGAAGTAGCCGAGCGAGATGTAGGTCCAGATGTCGGTGCAGAGGTTGTGCAGGATGCGGTTGGCGTGCGAGATGCGGCTGTACAGCTCCGCCTGCCAGTCGTGCGACTCGATCTGCGTGGTCAGCGGGTTCCAGTCGAGGCCCAGGCTCTCGACGAACTCGCGCGAGATGCGGGGCCAGTCCGCCTCGGGGTCGGCGACGAGGTGGGCGGCGAACGTGCCGGTCGCTCCGCTGAACTTGCCGAGGTGCACGCCGCCCTCGATCTGCTCCCGCACCCGCTCGAGGCGGTGGACGAAGACCGCGAGCTCCTTGCCCATCGTGGTGGGCGTCGCCGGCTGGCCGTGGGTGCGGGCCAGCATGGCGTCGTCGCGGTACTGCTTCGCCTGCGCGCGCAGCTCCGCGATGACCGCGCGGAACTTCGGCAGCCACGTCTCGCGCACGGCGGCGCTGACGGTCAGGGCGTAGGAGAGGTTGTTGATGTCCTCGCTGGTGGCCGCGAAGTGCGTCAGCTCGGCGATGCTGTCGAGGCCGAGCGCGTGCAGCCGCTCCCGGACCAGGTACTCGACCGCCTTTACGTCGTGCTTGGTGGTCGCCTCCAGCTCGGCGAGCCGGTCGATCTCCGGCTGGCCGAAGTCGTCGGCGAGGGCGCGGAGCCCCCGCTTCTGCTCCTCCGTGAGCGGCGACGACCCGAACATCCGGTGCTCGGTCAGGTAGAGCAGCCACTCCACCTCCACCTGCACGCGCGCACGGTTGAGCCCGGCCTCGGAGAGGTGGTCGCCGAGTCCGATCACGGCGGACCGGTAGCGGCCGTCGAGCGGGCTGAGCGGCTGGGGAGGCAGGGCGGTCATGGTGCTCCTCGCGGGATCAGGCGGCGGGTTCCCCACCATTCTCCCGCACGAGGAGCGGCCCCGACGACGTCAGTCCCGGCTCACCGGGCGGATCAGCAGGCCCAGCAGCCACGCGATGATGCCGAGCACCAGCGCCCCCAGTACACCCGACCAGAAGCCGTCGATATGCAGCCCGAAGCCCATCGCGTCGCTGATCCACGACACGATGAACAGCAGGAAGGCGTTCACGAGCAGGGAGATCAGTCCCAGCGTCAGGATGTAGAGCGGGAACGCGACGACGCGGATCACCGTCCCCACGATCGCGTTGACCACACCGAAGATCAGCGCGATGAGCAGGTAGGTCAGCACGAGCGCGGTCGTGTCATCCGCATAGGGCTTCACGGTCACGCCGCTGACGATCAGCGTCGTGAGCCACAGGGCGAAGGCGTTGACGACCAGTCTGAGCAGGAATCGCATGGCCACATCCTTCCAGGCGCGGGCAACGCGGTACAGGGGTGGCTAGAGTCGGCCTGTGGCGAGACGACCCGACGGCCTGGTGGCACCCGAGCCACTGGATGAAGCGCGGACCAAGAGGGTGTACCCGCCGCTGCAGTGGTGGCCGCTTCGCGTAATGAACCCATGGCACAAGTTCGGCTTTCTCATCGCGTATGTTCTCGGCGCTCAGCTGGTGGGCCGCGCGCTGGATCTGGTCCTACCGGCGCCCGCCTCAGCGGTTGTCTTCCAAATCGTGTGGACCGTCGTCCTGATCGCAATGGCGCGGTCTTTTCGCGGTTTCGGCGAACCGGTCGCCGCTCCGCGCGCGTGGTGGCGACTGACGGCGCGCCCACTGGCGGGGTGGTTGCTCGGAGCGCTGAACGTTATCGCTTCGATCAACGCGTTGTTCGCTCCGTTGAGCATCGTCCGGTCGACCGAGGACCTCAGCTCCTTGCTCCTAGGGCTCGCCTTCCTGAACTCCTCCATACGTCTCCACGCCCAGCGCCGCCGTCCACAGGCATAGGGAATTCCCCTGCCGGTATGCGGGCGCGGCTAAATTGGGTCTGTGAGTTCCGATGACACGCTCGGCGTGAGACTGCGCCCGGAGATCGTCGCCGTCCCCGCCTACCGGCAGGGGCGCCCGGCGCCGGCCGACGGTTACAAGCTGTCGAGCAATGAGAACCCGTACCCGCCGCTGCCCTCCGTGGTGGATGCGGTGGCCGCGACCCTCGGGGAGCTCAACCGCTACCCGAACGCCGGCGGCGCCGACCTGCGCGCGCGCCTGGCCGAGCGCCACGGCGTCTCCGTCGAGCAGGTGCACCTGGGCAGCGGCTCGGTCGCCCTGCTCTCCCAGCTCATCTCCGCCGCGGCTGGCGCGGGCGACGAAGTCGTCTACTCGTGGCGCTCGTTCGAGGCGTACCCCGGCCTCGTCACGGTCGCCGGCGCGACCAGCGTGCAGGTGCCCAACCGGCCGGACGGCAGCCACGACCTCGACGCGCTGGCCGACGCCATCACCGACCGCACCCGCGTCGTCATCGTCTGCACCCCGAACAACCCGACCGGCACCATCGTCACAGCCGCGGACTTCGAGGCGTTCATGGCGCGCGTCCCGTCCGACCTGCTCGTGCTGCTCGACGAGGCGTACTACGAGTTCGTCACCGATGACGCGGCCGTGGACGGCATCCCGCTGCTCTCGCGCTACCCGAACCTCGTCGTGCTGCGCACGTTCTCGAAGGCGTATGGACTCGCGGCGCTCCGCATCGGCTACGCCGTCGGGCCCGCGGCCGTCCTGAACGCGGCACGATCGGCGGCGATCCCGCTGTCCGTCACCGACGCCTCCCGCGTCGCCGCCCTCGCCTCGATCGACGCGGAGGACGAGCTCATGGAGCGCGTCGCCCGCATCGCCATGGTGCGCGACCGGCTCCGGGATGCGCTGCTCGAGCAGGGCTGGGCTGTCCCGGAGGCGCAGGGCAACTTCGTCTGGCTGGCCACCGGCGAGCAGACGGAGGCCGCGAACGACGCCTTCTTCGATGCGGGCCTGACGGTCCGCGCCTTCCCGCCGGAGGGCATCCGGATCAGTGTCGGCGAGGAGCAGTCTGTGGACAAACTCCTTCAGGTGGCGGCCGATGTTGTGCGGAACCTACCAAATGGCCACCCCGGCAAGCGGTTAGGTTAGTACGGTGGTTGCGACGAACGAGAATCCGCGCCCGGCGAACACGGTCCAGCTGCTGACAGCGGACGGCCGTTTCCAGCCGAGCGAGACGTCGGCGGAGTACCTCCCGTATCTGGAGCGGCTCGACGAGAACGACTACCGCCGCTTCTACCGCGACATGGTGCGGGTCCGTGCCTTCGACAACGAGGCGGCCAACCTGCAGCGGCAGGGCCAGCTCGGCCTCTGGGTGCCCAGCCAGGGCCAGGAGGGCGCGCAGGTCGGCTCCGCGCACGCCGCGAAGCCGCAGGACCACCTGTTCCCGTCGTACCGCGAGCACGTGATCGGCATGATCCGCGGCATCGACCCCATCGGGATCATCGGCCTGCTGCGTGGCACGACGCACGGCGGTTGGGACCCGACGGACCCCGCCGTCGGCAACTTCCACCTGTACACGCTGGTCATCGGCTCCCACACGCTGCACGCGACCGGGTACGCGATGGGCATCAAGTTCGACGGAGCGGTCGGCACGGGCGACCCCGAGAAGGATGCGGCCTCCATCGTCTACTTCGGCGACGGCGCCACCAGCCAGGGCGACGTGAGCGAGGCGTACGTCTTCGCCGCCAGCTACCAGACCCCGCAGGTCTTCTTCCTGCAGAACAATCATTGGGCGATCTCCGTGCCGGTGAGCACGCAGTCCCGCACCCCGCTCTACCTGCGCTCCAGCGGCTTCGGCATCCCGGGCGTGCAGATCGACGGAAACGACGTGCTGGCCTCCCACGCGGTCACCGCCAAGCACCTGGACGACGCCCGCAACGGCGAAGGCCCGAGCATGATCGAGGCGCTGACGTACCGGATGGGCGCGCACACCTCGAGCGACGACCCGAGCAAGTACCGCAGCGACGAAGAGGTGACCTACTGGGCCGAGCGCGACCCCATCCTGCGGTTCCGGATCTTCCTGGAGCAGCAGGGCGTCGGGCAGGCGTTCTTCGACAGCGCGGACGAGGAGGGTGCCGACCTCGCGGCGGACATCCGCCGGCGCACGCTGGAGCTCGGCACACCGAGCGTGGCCTCGATGTTCGACCACGTCTACAGTGAGCCGCACCCGGTGACCGAGGAGCAGCGGCGATGGCTCGAGGAGTACGAGGCATCGTTCGGAGGTGACGCATGAGCGACGTGAGAAGCGAGGCCGAGTACGTGGAGGCCGAACTGATCGAGAGCCATCCGGAGGACGGCGGCGCGAATGACGGCGACGGCGCGGTGGACAGCACCTCTCTCGACACGCAGGCGATCGATGTCGTCGAGATCATCGAGAGCGACCCCGACTCGCGCGTGCTCGAAGAGCACGTCGCCGAGCAGGAGTGGACGCGCGAGTTCGTGATCGAGGACGAGGATGCGGCCGCCGTAGCGCAGGCGAACGCCGACGCCCAGGCGTCCGCGGAGGTCGGCGTGGACGCCGCCGCCGCGGATCACGCGCCGGCGGACGCACCCGAGGCGGCTCAGCCGTCCGAGGAGGCGGCACCCCAGCCGCGCATCCAGTCGCTCCCGATGGTCAAGGCGCTGAACGCCGGTCTGCGCCGCGCGCTCGCCGACGACCCGAAGGTGCTCATCCTCGGCGAAGACGTCGGTCCCCTCGGCGGCGTCTTCCGCGTGACTGAGGGCCTGCAGCAGGAGTTCGGGACGCAGCGCGTCGTCGACACCCCGCTCGCGGAGGCGGGCATCATCGGCACCGCGATCGGGCTCGCGATGCGCGGGTACCGCCCGGTCGTCGAGATCCAGTTCAACGGCTTCGTCTTCCCCGGCTTCGACCAGATCACGACGCAGCTCGCCAAGATGACGAACCGTCACAGCGGGAAAATGCGCTTCCCCGTGGTCATCCGCATCCCGCACGGCGGGCACATCGGCGCCGTCGAGCACCACCAGGAGTCGCCGGAGGCGTACTTCGCGCACACGGCCGGCCTCCGCGTGGTCGCGCCGTCGACGCCGCACGACGCCTACTGGATGATCCAGGAGGCGATCCGCTCCGACGACCCCGTGGTCTTCTTCGAGCCGATGAGCCGCTACTGGCCCAAGGGCGAGGTCGACCTGGTCGAGAACGCGACCCCCCTGCACGCGAGCCGCGTCGTCCGTACCGGTACCGACGCGACGGTCGTCGCGTGGGCCGGCATGGTCAGCGTCGCGCTCCGCGCGGCCGAGCTCGCCGCCGAGGAGGGGCGCAGCATCGAGGTCGTCGACCTGCGGTCGCTCTCCCCCATCGACTACGCACCGGTCGTGGCCTCGGTGCAGAAGACCGGGCGCCTGATCGTCGCGCAGGAGGCGCCGGGGAATGTGTCCGTCGGCTCCGAGGTCGCGGCGACGGTCACCGAGAAGGCGTTCTACTCGCTCGAAGCCCCGGTGATCCGCGTCGCCGGCTTCGACGTCCCGTTCCCGCCGGCGAAACTCGAGGAGCTCTACCTCCCCGACGCCGACCGCATCCTCGAGGCCGTCGACCGAGCGCTGGCGTACTGAACGCCGGCGGCGCAGCGACGCCGCACCCTGACAGAGAGAAGTCGCACATGAGCGAGTCCCAGTTCCTGCTGCCCGATGTGGGCGAGGGTCTGACCGAGGCGGAGATCGTCTCGTGGAAGGTGGCGCCCGGCGAGCAGGTCGCGGTCAACCAGGTGATCGTCGAGATCGAGACCGCCAAGTCGCTGGTGGAGCTGCCGTCGCCGTTCGAGGGCACGGTGGGCGAACTTCTCGTCACGGAGGGGCAGACAGTCGAGGTCGGCACGCCGATCTTCACTGTCACCGCCGGAGGCGACCCCACGCCCGCTCCGGAGCCTGCGCCCGCCGACGAGCTGGTGGCCGACGCGGCCGCGACCGTTTCGCACGAGGAGGAGCCGAAGCCGGGCGCCGTTCTGGTCGGCTACGGTTCGGCCGGGCACGGCAGCAGCCGGCGCCGCCGCGTGACCCACCCGGGCACGGCATCCATCCCCGTCGCGTTCAGCGGCAGCATCCCGCAGCAGGCCGCCGCACCCGCCGCCGCAGCGCACGCGCCTCAGGCGCCGGCGACCGCGCGCGCGACCGCCCCGGCGGCCCGACCCTCCGGTCCGGTCGTGGCCAAGCCGCCGATCCGCAAGCTCGCCAAGGACCTGGGCGTCGACCTCACGCTGGTCACCCCGACCGGTCCGATCGGCGACATCACCCGGGACGACGTGGTGCGGGAGGCGACGCAGGCGACCGTGTTCCGCAACATCCAGACGCCGGAGTGGCCGGACGACCGCGAGGAGCGCATCCCCGTCAAGGGCGTGCGCAAGGCGATCGCGAGCGCGATGACGTCGAGCGCGTTCAGCGCGCCGCACGTCAGCCTGTTCGTCGACGTGGACGCCACCCGGACCATGGAGTTCGTGAAGCGCCTGAAGAACTCGGCCGACTTCGCGGGCGTCAAGGTGTCGCCGCTGCTGATCATGGCGAAGGCGATCATCTGGGCCGTGCGCCGCAACCCCACGGTCAACTCGACGTGGACGGATGAGGAGATCGTCGTCCACCACTACGTGAACCTCGGCATCGCCGCGGCGACTCCCCGCGGCCTGATCGTGCCGAACGTCAAGGAGGCGCAGGGCATGACCCTGCTCGAGCTGGCGCGAGCCCTCGAGCAGCTGACGCTGACGGCCCGCGACGGCAAGACGCCGCCGAGCGACATGAGCGGCGGCACCATCACGATCACGAACATCGGCGTGTTCGGGATGGACACCGGCACGCCCATCCTGAACCCGGGCGAGGTCGGGATCGTCGCCCTCGGAACGATCAAGCAGAAGCCGTGGGTGGTCGACGGCGAGGTGCGCCCGCGCTACGTGACGACTCTCGGGGCCTCGTTCGACCACCGCGTGGTCGACGGCGACGTCGCCTCGCGCTTCCTGGCGGATGTGGCGTCCATCATCGAGGAGCCGGCGCTCCTGCTCGACTGAGTTTGACAATCATTCTCAACAAGCCGTAGTCTGTTGCGGTGCACGCGACCGCGTGCACTCGCTTCGTGTCGTTCGCGACTTAGACAGGCTCCCCATGAAGACGCGCTCCCTCGTCTCCGCCCTGGCGCTCGCCGCCGTGACCGCGCTGGCGCTCGCCGGCTGCTCCACCCCGTCCGCTGAGGCGGATGGCACCCTTCGCGTAGTAGCCAGCACCAACGTGTACGGCGACATCGCCGAGACGATCGGCGGCGAATCCGTGCACGTCACCTCGCTGATGTCCGACCCGGCTCAGGACCCGCACTCCTTCGAGGCCAGCGCCCAGAACCAGCTCGCCGTGAAGAAGGCCGACGTCGTCATCGAGAACGGCGGAGGCTACGACGACTTCATGCAGACGCTGGTGAAGGGCGCGCAGAGCGAGAGCGCGACCGTCCTGAACGTCGTGGACCTCTCGGGCAAGAAGCCCGTGGACGGCGAGCTCAACGAGCACGTCTGGTACGACATCCCGACGATCCGCACGCTGACCGACGCGCTGACTGCCGCCCTGGCGAAGGCGGACCCGTCGAAGAAGGCGGAGTTCGAGAAGAACGCCGAGGCCTTCGAAGCGAGACTGAGCGCACTGGAGGCCGCTGAGGCGAAGCTCAAGGCGTCGTACGCCGGTGAGGGCGTCGCCATCACGGAGCCGGTGCCGCTCTACCTGCTGGACGCCATCGGGCTGCAGAACAAGACCCCCGAGAAGTTCAGCGCCGCGATCGAGGAGGAGAACGACGTCTCCCCGGTCGTGCTCAAGGACACGCTTGCCCTGTTCAGCGGCCACCAGGTGCGGCTGCTGGTCTACAACGAGCAGACGACCGGGGCCCAGACGGAACGGGTGCTCGCCGCGGCGAAGCACGCCGGCATCCCCGTCGTGCCCGTGACCGAGACGCTGCCCGACGGCCTGCACTATGCGGGCTGGATGCAGGGCGTGCTCGATGAGATCGGAAAGGCGCTGGCACGATGAGCGAACCGTTGCAGCGGGTGGCAGCGCCCGGCGATCGCGACGTCGTCCTGCGGCTGCGCGACGCCTCCCTCGGGTTCGGCGAGCGGACGCTGTGGAGCGGCCTCGACCTGGATGTGCACGCCGGCGAGTTCGTCGCGGTCCTCGGGCCGAACGGCTCGGGCAAGACCAGCCTGCTGCGCACCATCCTGGGCCAGCAGCGTCTCGACTCCGGCGAGATCGCCTTCGAGGGGCACGCGGTCCGCCGCGGCGATCGCCGCATCGGCTACATCCCGCAGCAGAAGCTCATCCCCGCCGGCACTCCGCTGCGCGCCCGCGACCTGGTCGCCCTCGGCGTGAACGGTCACCGCTGGGGCCTCCCGCTCCCCCGCCGCGCGGACCGCGAGCAGGTCGACGGCCTGATCGACGCGGTCGGCGCCCGCCGCTACGCGGACGCCGCGGTCGGCTCCCTCTCCGGCGGCGAGCAGCAGCGGCTGCGTGTCGCCCAGGCCCTCGCCGGCGACCCGGCGCTCCTCCTCTGCGACGAGCCGCTGCTCTCGCTCGACCTGCAGCACCAGCGCGGCGTGAGCGAGCTCATCGACCGGCGGCGCCGCGAGCACGACAGCGCGGTGGTCTTCGTCACGCACGACGTGAACCCCGTGCTCGGGATGGTCGACCGCGTGCTCTACCTGGCCGGCGGCCGGTTCCGCACCGGCACGCCCGACGAGGTGCTGCGCAGCGACGTGCTGACGGACCTGTACGGGACCCCGGTGGACGTCATCCGCAGCCGGGGCCGCATCGTCGTGGTGGGCATCCCGGACGCGGAGACCCACGACCACCACGAACACACCCGCGAAGCGCACCCGGAGCCCGCCGCATGATGCACCTCGACATCTGGTCGCAGCTCTTCGACTTCACCGACTACGGCGAGCTGCTGCTGCTCGTGAAGAACTCGATCTTCGCCGGGGCCGTGCTCGGCATCGTCGGCGGCCTCATCGGCGTGTTCGTGATGCAGCGCGACATGGCCTTCGCGGTGCACGGCATCAGCGAGCTCTCCTTCGCCGGCGCGGCGATCGCGCTGCTCTTCGGCGTCAACGTGGTGGCCGGCTCGCTGATCGGCTCCCTGATCGCGGCCGTGCTGATCGGCGTGCTCGGCGCGAGAGCGAGGGACCGCAACTCGATCATCGCGGTGCTCATGCCGTTCGGGCTCGGGCTCGGCATCCTGGCGCTCGCGCTGTATCCCGGCCGGAGCGCCAACAAGTTCGGGCTGCTCACCGGGCAGATCGTCTCAGTGGACGATCCGCAGCTGGGCTCGCTGCTGGTGATCGGCGCGATCGTGCTGATCGCGCTGCTGCTGATGTGGCGCCCGCTGACCTTCGACAGCCTGGATGCGGATGTGGCGGCCGCGCGCGGCATCGCGACCCGGTTCGTGGCGCTGGCGTTCATGGTGCTGCTCGGGCTGGCGGTCGCGGTGAGCGTGCAGATCGTCGGCGCACTGCTCGTGCTGTCGCTGCTGGTGACACCGGCCGCCGCAGCGATGCGCATCTCGTCGTCCCCGCTCGCCGTCCCCGTGCTCAGCGTGGTCTTCGCGCTCGTCTCGGTGGTGGGCGGGATCATGCTCGCCCTCGGCAGCGCCCTCCCGATCAGCCCCTACGTCACGACGATCTCGTTCGTCATCTACGTGGTGTGCCGGATCGCGGGCGGCCGGAGGACGCGGCGCCGAGCGGTCACGCGCGACCGCCGGCCGGAGGGCTCACGGCCGCTCGTGAGCCGGGCGGGATAGCCTGGGATGGTGAAGCGCAACACGTGGCAGCGGGAGGCCGTCCGCGAGGCCCTGACCTCGACGGAGGGCTTCATCAGCGCGCAAGGGCTGCACCTCAGCCTCCACGAGGCGGGGTCGCCGATCGGCCTCGCGACGGTCTACCGCGCGCTGGCCGACCTCGCCGCGGAAGGCGATGCGGACTCGCTGCAGTCGCCCGAGGGCGAGAGCCTGTACCGGGCGTGCACCACGGGCCACCACCATCACCTCATCTGCCGCAACTGCGGGCTCACCGTCGAGATCGAGGCGGACGCGGTCGAGGAGTGGGCGCGGCAGGCGGCGGCAGCGCACGGCTTCACGCAGGCGCAGCACGTCGTCGACGTGTTCGGCCTGTGCGCCTCGTGCACAGCCAAGGCTGATTTGGCCGGCCCCGCATCCATGGCGTAGAGTGGTTCTTTGGCTGAGTGGGCTCCTCCCGCTCAGATCGTGTACGAAACCCCCACACTTTCATGCGTAGGGAAGTCGTGCGCCGACAAGTGACCTTGGGTGGTGCCGTCCGGCACCACGGTATTGGAGAAGAAAGAAATGGCAGCAGTGTGCCAGGTGACTGGAGCCGTTCCCGGCTTCGGTCACAACATCTCGCACTCGCACCGTCGCACGAAGCGCCGGTTCGACCCGAACATCCAGAAGAAGACGTACTACGTTCCGTCGCTTCGCCGTAACGTCACCCTGACCCTGAGCGCCAAGGGCATCAAGGTCATCGACGCCCGTGGCATCGAGGCAGTGGTCAAGGACCTCCTGGCCCGTGGGGAGAAGATCTAAGCATGGCGAAGCAGCAGGACATCCGTCCGATCATCAAGCTCCGTTCGACGGCGGGCACCGGTTACACCTATGTGACCAAGAAGAACCGCCGCAACGACCCCGACCGCCTCGTGCTCAAGAAGTACGACCCCATCGTGCGCAAGCACGTCGACTTCCGAGAGGAGCGCTAATCATGGCCAAGAAGTCCAAGATCGCCAAGAACGAGCAGCGCAAGGTCGTCGTCGAGCGCTACGCCGCCAAGCGCGCCGAGCTCAAGAAGGCCCTCGTCGACCCGAACGGTTCCGACGAGTCCCGTGAGGCCGCCCGCCTCGGCCTGCAGAAGCTTCCCCGTGACGCCTCCCCGATCCGCGTGCGCAACCGCGACGCCGTCGACGGCCGTCCCCGCGGAAACCTCAGCAAGTTCGGTATCTCCCGTGTTCGCTTCCGCGACATGGCGCACCGCGGCGAGCTGCCCGGCATCACCAAGTCGAGCTGGTAATCCAGCGCGACGACGCTCATCCGAGGGGCGTCCGGCTTCGGCCGGGCGCCCCTTTGGCGTCTCCATCGGTGAAAGAGGCCGGAAATCCGCGAGTTTCCGCGGGATTCTGATACATTCGAGGCGGTCGACCGACCAAACGTAATGGCCCAGTGTGGCCTCAACCGTTCCACAAGATAGCTGTAGATCCAGCACAAGGTCCGAGGAGGACACTCAATGGCTGACAACCTGAACAAGACCGAGCTCGTTGCCGCCGTCGCTGCGGCGTCGGGTCAGAGCCAGGCCACCGTCTCGAGCGTCGTCGACGCGTTCTTCAGCACCATCAGCGAGACCGTCGCCAAGGGTGGCAAGGTGACCATCCCGGGTTGGCTCGCCGCCGAGCGCAGCGAGACCGCTGCCCGCACCGGCCGCAACCCGCAGACGGGCGAGGAGATCTCGATCCCGGCCGGTCACCGCGTCAAGCTGACCGCGGGTTCGAAGCTCAAGGCTGCCGTCAAGTAGTCCTTCCCAGCTTTGCCCGAGGGCGGCGCCGCGATCTGCGGCGCCGCCTTCGTCGTATCCCGGCGTCCGCTGCTGTGGGCGGGCGTCCAGGGCCGTGGACGTAGGCTGGACGGGTGCCACGAATCCTCCGCGTGATCGGCCCTGCCGTGCTGCTCCTCGCAGCCGCCGTGGCCATGATCGCCGCCCTCGCGTTCGGTGGCGGCGCGGCCGCGCCCCTGCTTGCCGACCCGGGCGTGCTGGTGCGCTGGGGGCTGCCCGCCGCGACGCTCGTGGTCAACCTCAGCCTGGCGGGAACCATCGGCGCGCTCGTGCTGGCCTGCTTCGCCTTCTCCCCTGACCGTGACGAGTACGGCAAGGCGCTCGACTTCGCCGCGGGCAGCGCCGGCGTCATGACGGTCGCCGCGGCCGCGACCGGGCTCTTCACCTTCGTGAGCGTGTCGAATGAGCCGTGGTCGTTCGACGCCACCTTCAGCAACGGGCTGAGCTCCTTCGTCACCAGCGTCTCGCTCGGGCAGGCGTGGCTCGGCATCACCCTGATCGCCGCGGCGGTCACCGTCCTCTGCTTCGCGGTGCGCAACCAGACCGCCATCGTCTTCGTCACCCTGCTCGCCATGGCGACCGTGGTGCCGATGGCGCAGCAGGGGCACAGCGCCGAGGCCGCGGGTCACGATGCCGCGGTCACCTCCTTCGGCCTGCACGTGCTGTTCGCCGCGATCTGGCTGGGCGGGCTCGTCACCCTCGTCGTCGTCAAGCAGACCCTCGGTAAGGGTCGCCTGGTCACGGTGCTGGAGCGCTACTCAACGGTGGCCCTCGTCTGTTTCATCGTCGTGGCGGCCTCGGGCTATGTGAACGCGGAGCTGCGCGTCGGCACGCTCGCCGAGCTCGCGACGCCCTACGGCATCCTGGTGCTGGTCAAGGTCGCGGCGCTGGTGGTGCTCGGCCTGTTCGGCCTGACCCAGCGCCGCTTCCTGATCAACCGGCTGAAGACGAGCGGTGAGCCGCGCAGCTTCTGGTGGATCGTCGTCGCCGAGCTCGCCTTCATGGGCATCGCCTCGGGCGTCGCCGCTGCGCTCGCGCGCACCGTCACGCCGGTCCCTGAGACGCGAGCGGCCACGCCGACCCCGGCCGAGATCCTCACCGGCGAGAAGCTGCCGCCGGAGCTCACCTGGGGGCGGCTGTTCACGAGCTGGAACTTCGACCTGCTCTGGGTGCTCGCCTGCGCGTTCGGGCTCTTCTTCTATCTCGCCGGTATGTGGCGTCTGCGCCGCCGCGGCGATGCCTGGCCGATCTACCGCACCGTCCTGTGGACCCTGGGCATCGTGCTGCTCTTCTACATCACCAACGGTGGTGTGAACGTCTACGAGAAGTACCTCTTCTCGGCCCACATGTCGGCGCACATGGTGCTCACCATGGCCGTCCCGCTCCTCTTGGTACCGGGCGCGCCGGTGACTCTGGCAGCCCGGGCTATCCGCAAGCGCCGCGACGGGTCGCGCGGAGGCCGCGAGTGGATGCTGCTCGCGGTGCACTCGCGCTTCGCGGCCGTCATCTCCAACCCGATCGTCGCCGCGGTGCTGTTCGCGGGCTCCCTGTGGGCGTTCTACTACACGCCGCTGTTCCGGTGGGCCACCACGGACCACATCGGGCACGAGTGGATGATCACGCACTTCCTGATCACCGGGTACCTCTTCGTGCAGTCGCTGATCGGGATCGATCCGGTGAAGTACCGGCTCCCCTACCCGTTCCGTCTGCTGCTCCTGCTGCTCACCATGGCGTTCCACGCGTTCTTCGGCCTGTCGATCATGCAGATGCACGGGCTGATGCTCGCCGACTGGTTCGGGGCGATGGGGCGCACCTGGGGCGACGCTCCGCTGATCGACCAGCAGACCGCCGGCGGGATCGCCTGGAGCATCGGCGAGATCCCGACGGTCATCCTCGCCATCGTCGTGGCGATCCAGTGGAGCCGCAGCGACGAGCGGGAGACCCGCCGGCGGGACCGCAACGCCGACCGCACCGGCGAGGCCGAGCTCGAGGCCTACAACGAACGGCTCGCCCGGATGGCGGACCGCGACCGCGCAGTCCGCTAGGGCTCCTGCGCCACCACGATGGCGAGCGACCCGTCCGGCCGGATGGTGACGCTGCTCAGGCTCATCGAGAACGGATGGTCGTCGCTGCGCTCGCTGACGGTGCCGTCGAAGAGCGACTGGACGGTCACGTCCAGATGGGCGACGCCCACCATCTCGTCCGTCTTCCAGCCGGTGTCGCCCGCCACGAGGCGGACCACCGGATAGGTGACCATCGACCAGACCGGGTCGCCCTGGACCCGGTCGTCGATCTCGGCGCCGAACGGGCACTCCGCCGGCTGCAGCACCTTCTGCTCCGCGCAGCGGTCGAGGAAGCCGTCGACCTGCTTCTGCACGGCGGTGGTGAACGCGGTGGTGGGCTGCGCATCCACGACGGTCTCGGTCACGTCGCCGGGCGATACCCGCGCGAGCACGGGCGCAGCGCGAACGTAGGCCGACGTGTGCGACAGTTCCAGCGGCGCGAGGGGGACGGCGAGATAGTCGGCGGAGACGCTGAAGGCGTCGGCCGGCTGGTCCGGCGAGGCGGCGCGCGGGTTCACGGTGTGGCGGCCGACGGTGAAGTCGTCCGCGTGCGCCACAGTGATCCGGGCGACGCCCAGCGGCGTGGACGCGAAGGACCAGGTGGGCAGCACGCCGAGGACGGAGCCGGTCTGCCGCACGTGGAACGTGGCCGAGACGGGCTCGCCGTCGGCGGAGGCCTCCACGACGACGGTGCGCGTGCCGTCCTTCTCGGCCGTCTCGGACGCGATGCGTGCATCCCGGATCGCGGGCAGGGTGTCCGACCGCAGCAGCTCCCGCGATGCGCCGGTCGGCAGCTGAGCAGCGCGGAGCGACGCCCGCGTCGGCGCGGCGCCGGGCATGGCGAGGGCCTCCGGGACGCGGTGGGCCGCGAGGTTCCCGACGAACGCCTCCACGAAGCCGGACGGGCTGTAGTACGTCCGCTGGACGGCACCGAAGGCGGCGCCGAGCGCGATCAGGAGGAGCACGCCGAGTCCCGACCAGAGCAGGACGGCGCGCCGGAGCGCGCGCGTCTCCCCCACAGCCATGAGGCCATCCTAGGGTCCTGTGGATAAGCGGCAGCCGCCGTGCAGGCGGGGTTAGAGTAGTCCGGCAAGCCGGGCGAGACGGAAGGGGAGGTCATGGGCCGTCTTTCCCTCTCGCCTGAACAGCAGGCGGTCTTCGACCTCATCGAGAACACCCGCGAGCACGTCTTCGTCACCGGCCGCGCGGGCACCGGCAAGTCGACGCTGCTCAACCACCTCTCGTGGAACACCGAGAAGTCGCTCGTCATCTCCGCGCCCACCGGCGTGGCGGCGCTGAACGTCGGCGGCCAGACCATCCACTCGCTCTTCCGCCTGCCGATCGGGGTCATCGCCGACCACGCCATCGACCAGAGCGCCGAGCTGCGCAAGTTGCTCAACAGCATCGACACCCTGGTGATCGACGAGGTCTCCATGGTCAACGCCGACCTGATGGATGCGGTCGACCGGAGTCTTCGCCAGGCGCGGCAGCGCGCGGGCGAGCCGTTCGGCGGCGTGCAGGTGGTGCTGTTCGGCGATCCCTACCAGCTGGCGCCCGTGCCCGGAGACCGGGAGGAGAGGGCGTACTTCGCCGACACGTACCGCTCGATGTGGTTCTTCGACGCGAAGGTGTGGCAGGAGACCGACCTCCGCATCGTCGAGCTGCTGCAGGTGCACCGGCAGCACGAATCGGACTTCCGCTTCATGCTCAACGCGGTGCGCCATGGCCGGGTGACGAAGGAGATCGCCGACCGGCTCAACGAGGTGGGCGCGCGCCCCGCTCCGGACGACGGGACGATCACGCTGGCGACCCGCAACGACACCGTCAACCGCATCAACGCGCAGGCGCTGGAGCGGCTCCCCGGCCGGGCGCTCACGGCCAAGGCGGAGGTCAGCGGCGACTTCGGCGGGCGCAACTTCCCGGCGGACGAGACGCTGGAGCTCAAGGTCGGCGCGCGGGTCATGTTCCTGCGCAACGACGTGGGACAGGGCGACGGGCCGCGGTGGGTGAACGGCACGATCGGCACGGTCACCAAGATCGACTCCAACGTCTACGTGGATGTCGACGGCGAGGTGCACGAGGTCGAGCCGGCCATCTGGGAGAAGTTCCGCTATACGTGGTCACCCGAGACGAAGAAGCTCACGAAGGACGTGGTGGCCGAGTTCACGCAGTTCCCGCTGCGCCTGGCGTGGGCGGTCACCATCCACAAGTCGCAGGGCAAGACCTACGACTCGGCGATCGTCGACCTCGGGACCCGCGCGTTCACGTCCGGGCAGACCTACGTCGCGCTCAGCCGGATCACGACGCTCGACGGGCTCTACCTGACGAGACCGCTGCGGCCGAGCGATATCACGGTCGACCCCGACGTGGAGCGGTTCATGAGCGACGCGCGCCCGGTCAGCATGCCGGTCGGCGGGGCCACGCGGTGACTGCGGGGCGCATGCGAAAGAGGGGAACCGGATGGCGGTGACGTTCGTGCTGGATTTCAGCGACGGGCAGCGGCTCGAGACGAGCGGCAACGGTGTGATCGGGCGGAATCCTGCCGTACACACCCCGGGAACCGAGATGGAGGACCCGGCGCACGTGGAGCTCGTGACCATTCAGGACGACGTGAAGTCCGTGTCCCGGGCCCACCTGGCCTTCGGGCAGTACGACGGCGTCTTCTGGGTGATGGACCTCGGCTCGGCGAACGGCACGACCATCACCTACCCGGGCGAGGGGACGTTCGCCTGCGACCCGAAGACGCGGCACGAGGTGGATCCCGGCTCGGTCGTGCGCTTCGGGAGCGCGTCGTTCGCGCTGACCCGGCGCTGACCGCCCCTCGCGGGGGCTCGGTCAGTGGTGGTGGTGGACCGTCACCGCGGCGACCCCGGCCTCCGTCAGGGTCAGCGCCGGGATGGTCACCGCGCTGACGACGCAGGCGCTCAGCACCAGGCCGGCGAAGAAGCGGAGGAAGCTGCTCTGATCGGGATTCGGCCGGCCGCGGCGGATGACGACGGCCGCGGTCGCAGCAACGGCCACGTCGAGCAGGGAGGCGGCTCCCATCGGCACGAAGGGCAGCGCGAGGACAGTCCCGCCCGAGGCGGTGGCGCCGACGACGGCAAGAGCGGCCCACATGCCGACGGGCAGGAGGGCCAGGGCCGGGACCAGCCGGAACGCCGGCGGACGGTCCTTCGCCAGCGTGGCGGCGGCCCAGACCAGCTCTGCGAGCGCCAGGACCAGGAAGGCCGCGAGGAGTGCAGGGGGTGCGCCGGGAGCCAGGGCCGCATGCAGCAGCCCCGCTCCCAGCGCGGCCACGGCCAGGAACGCGCGGGTCGCCGGGCCCACCGCGACGGCCGAATGGGCCGAGGCGGCGGGGGCGACCCGCAGCGTTTCCGTCATCCTGCTCATGGGATCCGTGGCCCCGCCGGTCAGGCGGCGGCTGTGGTGGCGCGGGTGCCGCGGTCGGCGCCGAGGCCGGTGCCGAGGAGGACGATCGCGCTCACGAGGTGCAGGAAGTGGTCAGGCGTGTTCAGGGCCAGGATGTTGGCGTCCGTGCCCACGAGGAAGAAGCCGACGATGCCGAGCAGCAGGTAGACGGCGCCGACGGTGATGTTGACGGCCTTTGCCGCGGCGACGCGGGTGAGCCCGGCGATGAGCAGGGCGGCGCCGATCAGGAGGTGGGCGATGTTGTGCAGCGGGTTCACCTCGAAGATGCCGAGCAGCAGTCCGCCCTTCGTGGCGACGAAGCCCACGCCGCCGGTGACAGCGAAGCCGAGGAGCCCGACCAGCAGGTAGACCGCACCGAAGATGGTGGCCACCAGGCGATTCGGTGATGTGCGCATTGTCTCGTTCCTTCCATAGGACGGCGCACGGGCGCGCGCCTCACTTTCCCATTCGAAGCTTCGTCCGAATCGGATTGGAGCCACAGCCCCTTGCGGAAGGGTCTGGTTTCTGCCGCACGTTACAATCGCTGGACACGCAGGGCGACCGTCGGGGGTACAACTGATGCGACGAGACACGACGTTCAAGCGGTTGGCGCTCGCCGCGACCGCGGGAATCGTCGCGCTGATCCTCGCCGGCTGCACCGGCGCATCCGGCAGCACGGACCTGCCGGAGCAGCAGTCCGGCGGTTTCTCGAAGGACGTCTCGAAGCGCCTCTCGACCGCGGTCACGGACGCCATGACCCTCGCCGACGCTTCAGCGGGCTTCGCCGGTGTGTGGGCACCCTGGGCGGGCAGCTGGACAGCCGCGCAGGGCACGACGACCCGCGGCGGCTCGAAGCCGGTCACCGAGGGCATGACGTTCCGCATCGGCCAGAACACGACGCCGATGACCTGCACCGTGCTGCTCCGGCTCGTCGACGAGGGCCGCGTCGAACTCGACGACCCGGTGACCAAGTGGGTGCCCGGCCTGGTCGGGGTCGACGGCGTGACCCTGCGGGAGCTGTGCCAGAACACCTCGGGCATCGGCGACTATGCCGCGGCCCTCCGCTCGCAGTTCGTCCTCAACCCGACCCGCCAGTGGCCGCCGCTGGAGCTGGCGAGCGATGGCATCGCGATGCAGCGCTACGGAAACCCGGGCGAGAAGTACGGCGCGTCGTCCACGAACGCGGTCCTCGTCGGAATGGCGCTGCAGAACGCCACCAGCCGCAGCTGGCCCCAGCTCTACAAGCAGTACGTGTTCGACCGCCTCGGCATGAACGCCAGCACGCTGCCGGAGAGCGCGCAGCTGACCGTGCCGGGGCCGCATCCCACCGGCTACGCCGCGGGACTCGACGGCGCGGGAGCCACGGTCTGCGAGCCGATGCGCGACGTCAGCCGCCTCTCCCCCTCGCAGGGATGGACGAGCGCCGGAGTGGTCTCCACCGTCTCCGACCTGAAGGCGTTCGGCCAGGCGCTCGCCACCGGCCACCTCCTCAGCGAGAAGTCCCGCAAGGCGCAGACGGACGCCGTCGTGAACGGCCAGTCGTGGCAGCGCTACGGCCTGGGCGTGCAGCTGCTCGGTCCCCTGCGCGGCAGCAGCGGGGCGATCCCGGGCTACCTGTCGGCGGTGTTCGCCGACCCGTCCTCCGGGCTGACGGTCGTCGTGGCGCTCAACAACTCCACTCCCGGGGCGGGCTTCGCCCAGCTGCTGGCGCAGCGCCTGGCATCCATCGTCTCGAAGGTTCCGCCCGCGCAGAAGGGAGCGAAGACCGTCGCGTCCCTCCCCTGGTCGGAGCAGCAGACCATCGACGCGATGGCCAAGGCAGCGCCCTGCCCGGCGAAGAAGGCCGGCTGAACCCTTTCCAATACCCCGCGTCACGTTCTCTAGACGCCTGCGTCTACCTAAGTGAGCCACTCAGCGAGTTTCACGCAATGTTCCTCCGCTGCGAAGCTCCTGGGTGCCGCGGTCGCGAGAAGCCGCGGCACCCCATCTCACTTTCAAGGGGAAGGCCGCTGATTGAAACAGAGACGCTGCATGAGAGTCGTGAATGCGCTTGCTGCTGGCGCACTCATTGTTTCCGCAGCCAGCGGTTGCGCCGCGGCCCCCGCTGCCGCTCCGCCGTCGCTTGCTGCTGATTGTGCGAGAGCGAGGGCAGCCGGATCGCACCTGTCTTCAGCAGCAAGCAGCCATGCAGCAGACACCTCGGTCGCTGCGGACCGCGCATTCTCGGAGGCGCGGAACACGTTCGATGCGTCGATGAACGACCTTCATGATCAGCGATTGCGGGCAGCAGCCGACGCTCTGGTCGAGCGGCTCACCACTGGACCGGTGCGAGGCACGGCGACTCGCCGTGTCGACGCATCGGCTCTCAGCGACTGGAACCGGTCGCTCACCTCGATCTGCGGCCCACACGTCGCACCGCGACGCGACGCGCAAGTCTTCTAGGGCGTAAATGCCTGCCTACGCCCCCGCCAGCGCCGCGAGCTCCGCGCGCACCGGGAACGCGTCGTCCTCCAGCACGAGCTGCAGCGCGGCGCCCGTGGCGCGGTTGACGATGACGGGCGCCAGGAGGTTGACCGTGCTGCCCTCGCGGGAGGGCGTCACGACGACCAGCAGAAGGGCGTCCGCCGCCTCGGCGATGCCGAGCTCCGCGGCGCGGTCGTCGGGCAGCTCGGGCGAGTAGCCGGGGAGGTGGCGGGAGGCGTCGATCGTGAAGAGACGGATCTCCGGGCGTTCCACGGACGCAAGCGTGTACAGGCCGTCGGCGGCCGGGACCGCGTCCAGGGTGAAGGCGTCGAGCGGCTCCAGGCCGGGAGGCGGGGTGAGGAAGTGGACGGCGCTCACCGGAGGAAGTCCATCAGCGTCGGCTGCAGCACGCGGGCCGTCACGGCGATCGCGGTCTGGTAGTTCACGTCCTGGGTCTTCAGGTCGAGGATGACCTTGCTCAAGTCCACATCCTCCAGGGACGAGCGCTGGCCCTCGAGGGCGTTCGCGCCGACGGCCAGGGCGTCCTTCGCCTTGTCGATGCGGGTCTGGCGGCCGCCGACCTCCGCGTGCTCTCCCACGATCGCCTTCATCCTGTCGTCGATCTCCGCCAGGCGGGGGGTGACGTTCACACCCGCGCGGAGGTCGTTCGCAACGTTGTCGATCAGCGCGAACACCGACGACGCACCGGTACCGAAGGCGGCGGCGCCGTCCGCATCCACCCGCACCGTGGTGTCGGGGCCGATCCTGCGCTCCACTGTACTTCCCGCCGTGCCGGTGAACGAGTAGTCCGGCTGGAAGGCGACGCCCGCATCCGAGTTGCCGGCGAACACCGTCCGGCCCAGGTACGTGGTGTTGGCGAGCGAGAGGAGGCTCTTCTTGAGCCCGTCGAGCTCGGTCGCGATCGAGTCCTTCGCCGTCTGCGACATCGCGCCGTCGTTCGCGCCCTGAACGGTCAGGTCGCGCACGCGGTGCATCAGCGTCTCGACCGACGTGAGCGCCGAGTCGGCCGTCGTCAGCCAGGCGTCGCCGTTCGAGACGTTCCGCTGGTACTGGGAGGTCGCGGCCTGGTCCGACCGGACGCCGAGCGCGCTCGCGGTGGCGGTCGGGTCGTCCGACGGCTTGTTCAGCAGGCGACGGCTGGTCGCCTGGTCGTACAGCTGGGCCTGACGCTGCAGGCTGAGCTGCAGGTTCCGCTGGGCGTTGAGGGTCTGGGTCGCGTTGGTCACACGGCTGATCACGGCTACCTCCCGACGAGTCCGGTGTGGTTGATGAGCACATCGAGGGCCTCGTCCACGGCGGTCATCACGCGCGCGGCGCCCTGGTAGGCGTGCTGGAAGGACAGCATGTTCATGTTCTCCTCGTCCAGGTCGACGGAGGCGCCGGCCAGCTGGGCGTTCGTCGCCGAGCTCGTCGCCATGTCGGCCAGGTCGGACTGCTGCTGCTCGGTGCGGCTCGCCACTCCGACGCGCACCACGAACGCCGACCACTGCTTGTCGACGGCGTTCGTGCCCGTGCCCAGCTGGCTGATCGCGTCCGCGACGCTCCCGTCCGACCCGCCGGCGCCGGGCGTCCCGGTCGCGATCTGGCTCACGTTCGTGGGAACCACGGAGAGGCCGAGAGCGGCGGGCTTGGTCGGGTCGATGGCGAAGAAGTCGAGGCCGGTGGCGCCGGTCGGCGTGGTGCCGGTCTGGTGCACGGCGTTCACCCGCTGCGCGAGCGTCACGGCGAAGGCGTTGTAGCTGGCGGCCGCCTCGGCCAGGACGCCCCCGGTGCCGTTCGCGTCGGCCGGCGCGAGAGTGGACACCGCGCCGGCGATGGAGCCGCCCTCCATGGCGATCGCCGCGCCGGGGCGGTACGCCCACTCCAGCCGCGGCGGGTCGCCGGCCGCGTCGGCCAGCCGGTTGGCTCCCGCCGCCTGCACGGCGTTGGCCGTGGTGCCCGAGACCAGCGCGTTGCCGCCGACCAGCACATCCACCGTGCCGTCGTCGTTCGGCCGCACCACTCCCCCGGCCAGCTTGGCGATCGAGGTGGTGAGCAGATCCCGGCGGTCCATCAGCTCGTTCGCGGACTGCCCCGACGCGAGCGCCGTGCGGATGCGGCCGTTGAGGTCGGCGACCTGCGTCGCGGCGGCGTTCAGGTCGGACACCATGCCGTCGACCGAGGTGCGCAGCGCGCTCCACTGGCCGTCGACCGCGCTGTAGCCGCTCTTCAACTGGGTGACGACGCTGCCCGCCTGCCCGAGCAGCACGCCGGCCGGAGCCTGCTCGCCGGGCTGGTTGGAGACGTCGCCCCAGGCCGACCAGAACTTCTGCAGCTGCGTCGAGAGGCCGTTCGTGCCGGGCTCGTTGAGCGATGACTCCAGCGTGGAGAGCGCGTCGGCGCGGGTGTTCGTGTAGCCGGAGAGCGCGGTCGTGCTGCGGACGCGCGCGTCGATCGCGGCGTCGTCGAGGCGCTGGATGCCGTCCACGTTCACGCCCTGGCCGGGGCGGACGCCGCCGCTGAAGAGGCCGGTGCTGTTGAGCGGGGCGACGCCCGAGGTGCTGACGCGCTGACGGGTGTAACCGGCGGTGTTCGCGTTGACCAGGTTCTGCCCGACGACGTCGAGGCCCGCTTTGGCCGCGACCAGGCCGGTGTAGGCGGTGTTCAGCCCGCTGAAGGTGCTCATCCGGTCACGCCTCCGTGTCGAAGAAGCGCGCGGTGTCGCCCAGGCTGCCCGCGCCGCCGGCGCCGTACACGCCGGGGTCGTCGTTTCCGCCGGAGAGCGAGCTGAGCGTCTCCTGCGTGGAGCGTGCCGCCTCCCGCAGCAAGCGCTCGTTGGTGTCGCGCACCTCGGCGATCTGGGCGGTGAGCTCGGTCATGGCGGCCAGATGGGAGCCGAAGATGTCGGACCAGATGCCGTCGGGGGCGCCGCTGGCCAGCTCGCGCAGGGTCGCATCCGGGCTCAGTCCCCACTCGGTGGCGAGGGATGCGACCTCGACGGTGCGGGCCAGGCCGGCCGCGCGCATCCGCTCGATGACCTGCTCGACCTCACGGGTGGCGTGGGAGATCCAGCGCGACTTGCCGGCGATGAGCAGCAGCTGCTCCTCCTCCAGCTTGAAGAGCAGGAGCTCCAGAAGCTCGCGCTCCTTCCACAGCTGCGCTGAGAGCTCGCTCGCGGCCATGTCGCTACCAACTTCCTCGTGAGTCGATGTGCGCACCTGGTCTCCTCGGGTCTGACGGACGGGTGGACGGTGTCCCCGTCACGACAGACCATCGGCACGCTTGCGCCCGATGTTAGGCGCGAGCAGCACCTGTGGTGGGATGCGACCTACCGCTTCACAGAGGGGTGTCAGTATTCCCCGTACTGGGGGTACGGGCTGCCCCGTAATGGGGGCAGATGGCATGCATTCTGAACAGTCTCGAATTGTTACCGTGAACAACGGAAGACGCCTAGCACCTCGCTCGGCACCCGACTAAGTCCGAGCGTCCACCGCACCGCCCGAGTACCCGCGAGAACCTCCCCGAACGAGGTCGACGCGCGGTACCCGTCCGATGAAGAGGGGTCGCCCAGCGTGAACCGGAACGAACGCAACACGCTCGTCGTCGAGAACCTGCCGCTAGTCGGCTACTTGGTCTCCGACCTGTGCTCGCGCGCCACGCACCTGTCGCGCGACGACCTGGCCTCGGCCGGCGCCGTCGCCCTCGTGCAGGCGGCCGACGCGTACGACGCCTCCACCGGCGTGCCGTTCGGCGCGTACGCCCGCACCCGGATCGTGGGGGCGCTCGCCGACGAGCTCCGCGCCTCCGACTGGGCCACCCGCGGTGCGCGCAAGCGGATCAAGGAGACGCTCGCGGTGCAGGAGAGCCTGACGTCCTCCCTCGGACGCAAGCCGACCGTGGAGGAGATCGCGAACGCCCTCGGCGTCGACCGCGAGACCGCGGCGGCCGGGCTCGCGGACGCCTCCCGTACCGTCACCGCCCTCGACGAGACCATCGAGCCGTTCCTGGTGTCGGAGACGCCGGCCCCCGAGGATGCGCTGCTCGCCGACGAGCAGACGGCGTACGTCCGCGCGGCGGTCGCTGCCCTGCCCGACCGGATGCGCTCCATCGTCGAGGCCATCTACTTCGACGACCGCACGGTCACCGAGATCGCCGAGGAGCTCGGCATCACCCACTCCGCCGTCTCGCAGCAGCGGTCGGAGGCGATCCGGCTGATGCGCGAGGGGATGGCGACCCACTACTCCGATGACGGCGACCCCGTCGTCATCGAGGCGAAGACCTCGCAGGCCCGGCGCAGCGCGTATCTGGCGCGTCTCGCGCAGCACGCGGTCGCGGGCGTCTCGCGCCTCTCCCCCACGTCGCCGAGCTCGGCGCGCGCGTCCTAACAGCGGATCGCTAACGGGACGGAACAGACAGCCGATAGGGGCTGATGCGGACCACGGAAGGGCCGCGGACCACCACCCAGTCATGGAGGAAACATCATGGGTATGCAGATCAACACCAACATCGCGGCGAACAACGCCTACCGCAACCTGAACAACACCCAGAGCGACCTCTCGAAGTCGCTCGAGAAGCTGTCCAGCGGCCTCCGCATCAACCGTGCGGCGGACGACGCGGCGGGCCTCGCCATCTCGGAGGGCCTGAAGTCGCAGGTCGGCGGTCTCACCGTCGCCGCCCGCAACGCTCAGGACGGCATCAGCGTCGTGCAGACCGCTGAAGGTTCGCTCACCGAGGTCCACTCCATCCTGCAGCGCATGCGCGACCTCGCGGTGCAGGGCGGCAACGACTCGAACAACACCACCTCGCGTGCCGCCATCAAGACCGAGGCGGACGAGCTCGGCAAGGAGCTCGACCGCATCACCCAGGGCACGAACTTCAACGGGATCGACCTGCTCAAGGGCGGCTCGCTGAACTTCCAGGTGGGCGCGGGCTCGACGGCGAACGACACCATCGCGGTCAGCCTGGCCGACGTCGCCACCTCGGTGGGCACGCTCGCGGGCGCCACCGGTGCGACCGGCTTCGACGTCACGAGCAACACGACGGCGAACACCACGATCACCGCGATCGACACCGCGATCACCGCGATCTCGACGGCCCGCTCGGAGCTCGGTGCTTCGCAGAACCGCTTCGAGTCCGCTGTCCGCAGCCTGAACGTCTCGAAGGAGAACCTCTCGGCCGCGTCCAGCCGCATCACCGACACCGACATGGCGGAGGAGATGGTGAAGTACACCCGCTCCAACATCCTGTCGCAGGCCGGCACCGCGATGCTCGCGCAGGCGAACCAGTCCAACCAGGGCGTCCTGCAGTTGCTCCGCTGATAAGGCCCGGCGGCCGGGGCGTAGTCCCAAAAGCGTGCCCCGGCCGCCGCACCACCCCGCTCCATCGCACCACCCGAAGCACCCCGCACCGCCGTCGTAGGAGGGAGACCACCGCATGGGCATGGCCGTCGACGGGCTCATCAGCGGTCTGAACACCACGCAGCTGATCGACAGCCTGATGCAGGCGGAGGCGATCCCGCAGACCCTTCTGAAGAACAAGGTCACCGACTCCACCACCTACATCTCTGCGATGCAGGCGCTCAACACGAAGGTCGCGGCCCTCGCGGATGCGGCGGCCAAGCTGGCGAAGCCGGCCGGCACCGACCTGCACACCGCGTCCACCACCTCCACCTCGGTCACGGCCACCGCGGGCACGGGAGCCGTGGACGGCACCATCGACTTCACCGTGGACAAGCTGGCGCAGGCCCAGGTCACGGTGACCGGGCCGCTCACGCAGTGGCCCGACCAGCCCCCGACCCTCACCTTCGTCGCCGCAGACGGAACGGTGAAGCAGGTCACGGCGGGCAGCTCCTCCCTCGCCGACGTGGCGGCCGCGATCAACCAGGCCGGCGTGGGCGTCAGCGCCACCCAGGTCGCCGCAGGACTCGACCCCGGCACCGGCCAGCAGCTCTACCGGCTGCAGCTCAGCTCCACGAAGACCGGCTCGGCGGGCGCCTTCACCGCGTACCGCGGCACGCCGGCCGACGTCACCGCAGGCACCGCGACGAATCTGCTCTCCGACCCGGGCGCGGCCCAAGTGCGGGCGGCCCAGGATGCGCAGCTCACCCTGTGGGCAGGCACCGGCGCCGCGCAGACGGTGACCAGCTCGACCAACACGTTCACGGGCGTTCTGCCCGGCGTGACCGTGTCGCTGAGCTCCGTGTCCAGCACCCCGGTCACGCTCACCGTCGCGCGCGACGACAAGGGACTCACCGCCGCCGCAAGTTCGCTCGTCTCGAGCGTGAACGACATCTTCACCCTGATCGCGCAGAAGCAGGCGGTCACCACGTCGACCGACTCGGCCGGCGGCACCGTGGTCACCGGCGGCGCCTTCACCGGCGACTCGACGACCCGCGACGTCAACCAGAAGCTGGTGGATGCGATCAGCTCCCCCATCGGCGGCGTCTCCCCCTCGACCTACGGCATCAGCATCCAGCGCGACGGCACCGTCACGTTCGACCAGAACGTCTTCGCCACTGCGATGGCGGCGGATCCGGATGCCGTGAAGAGCGCTCTGACGACCATCGCGCAGCGGGTCGCGGACGCCTCGACCGCTGCGAGCGACACGTACACCGGATCGCTGTCGCTGCGCATCAAGGGCGAGCAGTCGACCGTCAAAGACCTCAACGACCAGATCACCGACTGGGACACCCGGCTCTCCGACCGGCGGTCGACGCTCGAGAAGACCTACGCGAACCTCGAGGTGCAGCTGCAGCAGCTGCAGTCCCAATCGTCGTGGCTGACCGGCCAGCTGTCGTCCCTCCCCACTGCGAGCGCATCATGAACGTCCTCACCTCCGCCGCCGCCAAGCTCAACGCGTACAACCGCGACAGCGTGCTCTCCGCCAGCCCGGCGCGGCTGCTCACCATGCTCTACGACCGGCTCCTGCTCGACCTCACCCGTGGCGAGGCGGCGCTCCAGGCGGCGCAGTGGCCGACGGCGTGGGAGAACCTGCGCCACGCCGACCAGATCGTCGCCGAGCTCGCCGGCACGCTGCGCGTCGACCTGTGGGACGGCGCGGACGGCCTGCTCCAGCTCTACGGCTACCTGGCGGACCTCATCGTCGGCGGGATGATCGAGCGCGACCCGGCGAAGGTGCGCGAGGCGATCGAGCTGGCCGAGCCGCTGCGCCAGACCTGGCACGAGGCCGCCCGCATCCTGCCGGCCGCCACCGCCGCGGAGACGGATCGGGACCTCGGTGTCGCCTGACGCCGAGATGGATGAGCTGCGCGAGGACGTCCTCGGCTGGTCCGACGCCCTCGACCGCATGGAGCAGGAGCTGCACGGTGCGCTCGCCGCGGTGGACCCGGTCCCCTGGCGTCCCCCGATCGGTCTGGGCCCCATTCCGCCCGAGCTGCAGGAGCGCGCCGCGCGGCTGCTCGAGGCGCAGCTGCACACCATGCGCTACCTCGAGGACGTGCGCCAGACGACCGCGCGCCACCTGGCCGCGGTGCGTGCGGTGCCCCGCGCGGAGGCCGGACCGCACCCGGTCTACTTCGACCTGATCGGCTGAGTCCCCCGACGGGGTTCTCCACCTGTGGATAACTCTGTGCAGAATCCGTGGATACGCGGGTGAATCGTGTGGAGGACACGCGCGGGATGTGTGCACTCTCAGATTCTCAGCGAAGCGTAATGCCGCCTGACCAGGCATTTTCAGCGTGATGCGCGCCGTTCGAACGGGTCTTCGAAAACACACGGCTGTAATTCACATCGGGGTACGAGCTGTGGATGGATGTGTGGGAATCGCCCACCGAACACCCCCCGAAAGCGGGAGCTAACGGTTGCGAGGGAGCGGTCGATAGCTCTTCCTGAGCACGGATCGCTCATCGACTTGGCCACGGATGGGCCGCCCCACGACCCTGGAGTGCAGCTGTGCTCGAATCCGTGACCAGCGCCGCCCTGACGAGCGCCCTCGACGGCCTCGCCGCGCGCCAGCGCGCCATCGCGAACAACATCGCCAACGTCAACACGCCGGGCTACACGGCCGAGCGGGTGTCGTTCGAGGATGCGCTCGCCGCCTCCGTCGCCGACCACGACGGACACGTTTCCGCGACCACCGCGCGCTCGCTCGAGCCGACCCGCCTCGACGGCAACAACGTGAACCTCGACACCGAGACGCTGTCGAACGTCGACACCGTGCTCCGCTTCCAGTTCGCGTCGCAGGCCGCCGGCAACCAGTTCTCCGCCATCCGTGCCGCACTGAAGACCAGCTGAGGAGTATGACGTGACCTTCGACGCCATCGGGATCGCCGGAACCGGCCTGACCCTGCACCGGAAGTGGCTGGACGCCATCTCGGACAACCTCGCCAACATCAACACGGCGAAGCCCACCGACGGCGCCGCCTTCCAGGCGCGCTACATCGTCGCGCAGGAGGGCGAAGGCGTCTCCGGCGCCTACGTCGCGGGCGCCGCCTACGGCAGCGCCGAGGGCCGCATGGTCTACGAGCCCGACAACCCGGTCGCCGACGCGAACGGATACGTGCGCTACCCGGACATCGACCTGTCGGAGCAGATGGGGTCGCTCATCATGGCGCAGCGCGGCTACCAGGCCAACGCGGCCGTCGTCGACCGGGCCAAGGAGACCTACCAGGCGGCCCTGCAGATCGGGAGGAACTGATGCCCATCCCCGCCATCGGAGCGATCTCCGCCGTGACCGCCGACCCGGGCGTCTCGGCGACGTCGGCCACGAGCGGCACCGGGGGAGCGTCCTTCGGGAACGCCCTCACCGGAGCCGTCGACGACCTGCAGCAGCTGCAGGGGACCAGCGACAAGCTGGCCATCCAGGCGGTCACCGGCAACCTGGACGACATCCATGACGCGACCATCGCATCCACCCGCGCCCAGGTGACCCTGGAGCTGGTGGCCGGCGTGCGCAACAAGGCCGTGGACGCGTTCAACGAGATCATGCGGATGCAGGCCTGATGCCCCAGCAGGTGACGAGCTTCTTCCGGCGGATCGGCGACTCCATCCGCGGGTTCTCGCTGGCCCAGCGGGTCATCGCGATCATCGGCGTCGCGGTCGTGGCCCTCGGGATCACCGGGATCGCCATGTGGGCGTCCCAGCCGTCGTACACGCCGCTGTTCTCCGGCGTCGCGGCGTCCGACGCCTCCGCGATCGTCGACCAGCTGCGCACCGACAACGTGCCGTACCAGCTGACCGACGGCGGATCCACCATCCTGGTGCCGCAGGAGAAGGTCTACGACGAGCGGCTGAAGGCGGCGTCCGCCGGGCTCCCAGCCTCCAACACGGGCGGCTACTCGCTGCTCGACAAGATGGGCGTCACGTCGTCCGAGTTCCAGCAGAACGTCACGTACAAGCGGGCGATGGAGGGCGAGCTCGGCAACACGATCGCCGCGATGAAGGGCGTCAAGACCGCGTCCGTGCGGCTGGCGATCCCCGAGGAGACCGTCTTCGCGGCCGACAAGAAGGACCCGACGGCCTCCGTCTTCGTCGAGACGCTGAGCGGCGTGAACCTCAGCGCCGACCAGGTGCAGGCCATCGTGCACCTCACGAGCGCGGCGGTTCCCGGCATGAAGCCGACCGACGTCGCCGTGGTCGACGCCGACGGCACCGTGCTGAGCACGGTCGGCGGCGGCGCGACCGGGGGAGCGGACAAGCAGGCCAGCGACTACGAGACCCGGGTGAAGGCCGCGGTGCAGGACATGCTCGACAAGGTCGTGGGCGCAGGCAACGCGACCGTCGCGGTGGCGGCGGACGTCAGCACCGAGAGCGCGCAGCGCACGGAGGAGTCGTACACCGCGCCGACCGATGCGCCCTCGCTCAGCGAGACCACCCAGAAGGAGACCTACACGGGCTCCGGGGCGGCGGGGGGCGCCGGCGTGCTCGGCCCCGACAACATCGCCGTGCCCAACGGGACCAACGGCAACGGCAGCTTCAACTCCGAGTCGAGCACGAAGGACAACGCGGTCGACAAGGTGACCGAGCAGCGCACCATCCCGGCCGGGGCGATCAACCGCCAGACGGTCTCGGTCGCGCTCAACTCGGACGCGGTCGGCGGCGTCAGCGCCAACGAGATCCGCAACCTGGTCAACGCGGCAGCGGGCATCGACGTCAAGCGCGGCGACTCGGTCAGCGTCGAGATGGTCCCGTTCAGCAAGGCGGGGGCGACCGAGGCGGCCAAGGCGATCAAGGAGGCGAAGGACGCCGCGGCGGCCGACCAGCTGACCAGCATCATCCGCACCTCCCTCATCGCCGGGGCGATCGTCGCGGCCGCGATCATCGCGTTCGCGCTGTTCCGCCGCGGCCGGCGCCGGGCCGCCGAGAACGCCGAGCTCGCGCTGGACGCGGACTCGCTCGCGCTCGACGCCTCCCCGTTCCCGATCGCTCTGGAGCAGGCGGCGCCCACCGTGCCGATGCAGCTGGACCCGCTGCCGGACCCGACCCCGGACCCGGCCGAGGTGGAGGCCGACCGCCGCAGGGCGGAGATCGAGGCGCTCGCCGAGCGCGACCCGCACAAGACGGCCGAGTTCCTCCGCAGCCTCATGGATGACAGGGCCGGCGTATGAACGCGACCCTGACCGGCGCCCAGAAGGTCGCCGTGGTGCTGATGAACATGGATCAGCAGCGCGCGGCCCAGGTGATGAAGCAGTTCTCCGACGAGGAGGCCGACGAGATCACCGCCGAGATCCTGCGGCTGCGCCGCGTGGACCCCGCCGTCGCCGAGAAGGCGCTGAACGAGTTCCACGACCTGGCCACCCGCGGCACCATGACGACCCGCGGCGGCCGCGACATCGCGGTGGGGCTGCTGGAGGCGTCCTTCGGCGCCGAGCGCGCGACCGGCGTGCTCAACCGGGTGGCGTCGAACCTCGCGGGCAAGCAGTTCGAGTTCCTCGACACCGTGGAGCCGGCCCAGGTGCAGATGCTGCTCGCGGGGGAGCTGCCGCAGACCAGCGCGCTCGTGCTGGCGCACCTGCGCGCGGATCACGCGTCGCGCATCCTGACCGGGCTGGACGAGCGCACGCGCACGGAGGTCGCCCACGCGATCGCGACCATGGGGTCGCCGAGCCCAGATGCGGTGCGCGTGGTGGCGGAGACGCTGAAGCAGCGCGCGACCGCGGTGGTGGGATCCCGGGCGTCGTCCGACGCCGTCGGGGGAGTGCAGCCGCTCGTCGACATCATCAACCGCTCCGACGCGGCCACCGAGAAGGCGCTGCTCGAGGCTCTGGAGCAGCGCGACCCGCAGCTGGCCGAAGAGGTGCGCTCGCGCATGCTGACCTTCGAGGACATCGTGCGGCTGGAGTCCCGCGACGTGCAGCAGGTGCTGCGCGGGGTGGATGCGGCGGTGCTGGCGGTCGCGATGAAGGGCGCGGGCGAGGCGGTCACCGAGGTCATCACGTCGAACCTGTCCGAGCGCAACCGGGAGATCCTCGAGGACGAGGTCCGCATCCTCGGCCCGGTGCGGGTCTCGCAGGTCGAGGACGCGCGCGCCGAGATCGTGCGCGCCATCCGCGACCTGGAGGCGACGGGTGCGATCACCGTGCAGCGCGGGGACGAGGACGCGTATGTCGAGTGAGTCCGCCGTCTCCGCGGTCGCGTTCGAGCCGCTCGCCGTCCCGGTGATCGCCGAGACGGAGCACGAGCGCGCCGCGATGACGTCCGCGCGCTCGCGCGGGTACGCGGCGGGGTTCGCCGACGGGCGTCGCGCCGCCGCGGAGGAGCAGGCGCGCTGGCTGGCGGATGCCGAGGACGCGCGTGCGGCGGAGGCCGTCGAGGCGGCGGACCGGGTCGCGGTGCTGGCCGCCGCGCTGCGGAGTGCGGCGGTGGAGTTGCGGGAGGCGACGGTCCCACTGCTCGCGGAGGCCGAGTCCGTGCTGCTGGAGGCGGCGTTCGAGCTCGCGACCACCGTGGTGGGCGTCGCGCTGGAGGACCGGCTCGCGGCAGCGCGCGCGGCGGTGGAGCGCGTGGTCGCCGCGGGCCGCCCGGGGGCCGTGCCGGTGGTGCGCATGCACCCGGACGACGTCGCCGAGCTGCACCGCGCCGGAATCGCGTACGAGGACACGCAGCTCGTCGCGGACCCGACCCTGACGCGCGGCGACGCGATCGGCGAGCTGCCGACGGGCTGGCTCGACGGGCGCATCCACGCCGCCATGCTCCGTGCGAAGGAGGCGCTGTCATGAGCGCGGTCCTGGAACGCTGGGGGACGGCCGTCGCCGCTGCTTCCGTCGAACGCGTCGGCCGGGTCACCGGTGTCGTCGGTCTCGGCGCGGAGCTCGAGGGCGTCCCGGCGGCGCTGGGCGACGTCGTGGTCATCGGCGAGGAGCCGGGCGTGCACGCCGAGGTCGTGGCCACGACGGCCGACCGCGTCCGCGTGATGCCGTACGGGCCGCTGACCGGGATCGCCGCGGGAGCGCCGGCGCGGGCCGTTCGCGCACCGCTGCTGGTGCCGACCGGACGCGGGATGCTCGGCCGCGTCGTCGACGCGCTCGGACGACCGGTGGACGGACTCGGACCGATCGAACCGGACGGGTTCGTTCCGCTCGGCAACCGGGCGCCCGATGCGATGCGGCGGGCGCGCATCCTGCAGCCCCTCGGCCTCGGCGTGCGGGTGCTCGACACGATGGTCACCGCCGGCCGGGGCCAGCGCCTCGGGCTCTTCGCCGGATCGGGCGTCGGCAAGTCGTCCCTGCTGTCGATGATCGCGCGCGGGACGGACGCGCAGGTGTCGGTGATCGCGCTGGTGGGGGAGCGCGGCCGCGAGGTCCGCGAGTTCCTCGAGGACGACCTCGGGCCCGCCGGACTGGCCCGCTCGGTCGTCGTGGTCGCGACCTCCGACGAGCCGGCCGTCATGCGGCTTCGCGCCGCCTTCGCGGCGACCCGGATCGCCGAGGCGTTCCGCGACGAGGGCGCCGACGTGGTGCTGATGATGGACTCACTCACCCGCGTCGCCATGGCCCAGCGCGAGATCGGGCTCTCGGCGGGGGAGCCGCCGGCGACCCGGGGCTACCCGCCGTCGACGTTCTCCCTGCTCGCCCAGCTGCTGGAGCGCGCCGGGACGGGCGAGACCGGATCGATCACCGGGCTCTACACCGTGCTCGTCGACGGCGACGACCACAACGAGCCGATCGCGGACGCCGCGCGCTCCATCCTCGACGGGCACGTGGTGCTCGACCGCAAGCTGTCCGTGGTCGGCCACTTCCCGTCGGTGGACGTACTGGGCTCCGTCTCGCGGCTCGCGTCGCGCGTGACCACGCCGGAGCAGCGGGCCTCGGCGGTGGCGCTGCGCAGCATCCTGGCCGCCAAGGTCGCCGCGCAGGACCTGCTCGACGTCGGTGCGTACAAGCCGGGCACCAACCCGAAGGTGGATGCCGCGGTCGCCCACGCCGGCGCGATCGACGCGTTCCTGCGTCAGGGCATCGGCGAACCGGCCGCGGCGGCGGAATCGTGGGCGCGGCTGGACGCGCTCGTCCGAATGCTGGGAGGCGTGTGATGGCACGGGCGTTCGCCCTGGCGGGCCTGCTGCGACTGCGGCAGATCGAGAAGGAGCACGCGGCCAGCGACCTGGCCGCGGCCAACGCGATGCGGCGGGATGCGGGGGAACGGCAGGCTCGGGCGATCGCGGCGCTGCACGCGGTCCCGGTCGAGGCGACCGACGCCGGGACGCTCTTCGCCATGGCGGCCGCGCGCGCCTCCAGCCGCAGCATGCTGGCCGACCTGTCGGCGCTCGCCGCGGAGGCCGAGGCGCAGGCGGCGGAGGCGCAGCACGCGTTCACGGAGGCCAAGAAGCGGGCGGTCGGGCTGGAGAAGCTGGAGTCGCGGCACCGGGCGGAGGTCGTCGCGGGCGACCTGAGCTCCGAGCAGGCGGCCATCGACGAGATCGCGACGGGCGCGTGGCAGCGCGCCAGGAACGGGGCAGACGCATGACCGTGACGGATGCGATCGGCCGGATCGCGCAGATCCAGGCGACGCTGGTGCAGCTGGAGACGGGGACGCGGGCGACGAGCGCGACGTCGGCGTCGTCCGGGAGCTCGGCTGCGACCTCGACCTCGGCGGCGGACTTCGCCTCGGCGCTCTCCGGGGCGCTCGGCGCCACGGACGGCACCTCGACGGGGGCCGTGACCGGGTCGGACGTGGTCGCCGACGCCAAGAAGTACCTCGGCGTTCCCTACGTGTTCGGCGGGACCAGCGCCTCCGGGCTCGACTGCTCGGGTCTGGTGCAGCGGGTGTTCAAAGACCTCGGGATCGACGTGCCGCGCCTGGTCTCGGGCCAGTCGACGGTCGGCACCGAGGTGCCGTCGCTGGCCCAGGCGCAGCCCGGCGACCTCATCGTCACCAACGGCGGCGAGCACATCGTGATCTACGCGGGCGACGGCAAGGTCATCCACGCGCCCAGCGAGGGACGCACCGTGAGCCTGGTGGACAACTGGATGAAGGACTCCGACATCGTGACGATCCGCCGGGTCGTGCCGCAGGCGGCTCCGGCCGTGGCGTCTCCCGCGGCGTCCGCAGGACTCGGGTCGCTGGCGTCGCTGCTGTCCGGGGCCGGCTCCGCCGGGTCGGCGGGCTCGTCGGCGCAGGCGGACATGCTGCGGTCGCTGTTCGCGTCGCTGAGCCAGGGCGGTTCGCTGTGAGCCCGGGCGGCGTGACCGCGGCGCCGCCGACGGTGCCCGCGCGTCCGGCTTCCGGCGCATCGGCGAAGGGGTCGGGGGAGGCGTTCGACGCGTTCCTGCAGGGGGCGGTGGATGCGGGGCCCCGTGACGCGCAGGGCGCGCGGCCGGATGCAGCGCGGTCCGAACCGCGACGGGACGAGCACAGTCGGCCCGTCGGGCGCGGGGCGCACCCCGGCAAGGTGTCGGGCGAGCACAGCGGTCACGGGCGTCCGCGCGCGGCGAGCGGGGACAGCGACGTCGGGACTCCGGCCGCGATGGATGCGACGAGTGCGGAGGGGACGACGACGGGTGCTCCTGGCGCCGACCCTGCGGCGGCCGCCGCGGCGATCGTGACGGATGCCGCTCTCCCGGTCACCGTGGATGCGACTGCCGCAGCGGTGTCGGCTTCGGCCTGCGCTGCGTCTGCGGTGGCCGTCGGTGTGGGCGAGGCCGTCACGGCCGTCGCGGATGGCGGCGCCGTTCCGCTCGCTGCGGCGACGGCGGAGATCACGCCGGGTGCGGCCGTCGCCTCGGCGATCGCTGCTCCTGCGGAGGCCGCGGCAGCGTCCGAGACGGCGAACGGCGCGAACATCGCGAAACCGTCCGCGGGAGCGACGGCGGCCGCCCCGACTGCCGCCGCGGGATCTGCCGTGCCCGAGTCGCGCGCCGCCGGCCCTCAGCCGGGGTTCGCATCGCCCACCGGCACGCCTGCCGTGCCCCCGGCCGCGCCCAACACGTCCCTCGCCGGGGCCGGGAACGAGCAGCCTGGTGCAACCGGCGCCCCCGTGGCGTCCGCGATCGAGTCCCGTGACCATGCGGTCGCAACGCCGACCACGCCCACTGTCGCCGCATCCACCGCAGCCGTTGCGGCCGGCACCTCCGCGGGAACCGCCGGCACCGCATCCACTGCTGTGCAGAGCACTGCCGACGCCGCGCGCCCGAAGCTTGCGGCGACCGACGCCGCAGCATCCCCCGCGCCCATCGCGTCGCCTACACCCACGCCCACGATCACGCCGGATCGCGCGGCCGCCGCCCAGCCCCCTGCTCCCGCGCCCGCCGCCTCCACCACCCCCTCGTTGCCCGCGCAGCTGGCGCGCCCGGTCTTCACGCTGGCCGCGGCGGGAGCGGGCGAGCACGTGATGACCGTGCACGTCACGCCCGACACCCTCGGGCCCGTGACCGTTCGCGCGCACGTCGGCAGCGAGGGCGTCCGCGTCGAGCTGTTCGCCCCGACCGACCTCGGACGGGATGCGCTGCGCGCCATCCTCCCCGACCTGCGCCGCGACCTCAGCGGCGCCGGCCTCAGCGGAACGCTCGACCTCTCGTCGCAGAACCAGCCCGCGCCGCAGCATGACGCACCCTCCGACGGCGGACGCGGGTTCGCGGGCGGGCAGCGCGAGGAGGCGCGCCGCGCCGGCGTCGCGCAGGCGGCATCCACACGCTCCACTCCGTCCGCACCCGCGGACGGGTCCACGCACACCATCGACCTGATCGTCTAGAAGGGAGCCACCGTGGCCGTCGACCCCATCACCGGAACCGATACCGCCTCCACGGGCGGCATCTACTCCACACCCCCCACGCGCACGCCGAAGCAGTCGCTCGACAGCGAGGCGTTCATGCAGCTGCTCGTGACCCAGCTCCGCAACCAGGACCCGAGCTCGCCGATGGACACCAACCAGATGATCTCGCAGACCACGCAGCTGGCCATGATGGAGAAGCTCACCAACATGGACACGACCGCCCAGGAGGGGTTCGCCCTGCAGATGCGGCAGGCGGCGGCGACCCTCATCGGGCACACCGTGAGCTACCTCGACAAGAACGGCGACACGCAGACCGGTGTCGCCTCCTCCGTCTCCTACGCGGGCGCCGTGCCGATCGTCACGGTCGGCGATCAGAAGATCGCGCTCGACTCCATCCTCGGGGTGGTGACGCCGGCCGCCGCGGGCTCCGGCACGTCCTCGGGCTCCGGCTCGTCGTCCGGCTCCGGCTCGTCCGGTTCGGGCTCCACCGCACCGACCGCCTGACCTCACCGCTCTTCCTCACGAAAGGAACCACCCATGCTCCGCTCGCTCTACTCCGGCATCTCCGGCCTCCGCTCGCACCAGACCATGCTCGACGTGACCGGCAACAACATCGCCAACGTCAACACGACCGCGTTCAAGGCGTCGGCCGTGCAGTTCCAGGACACGCTCTCGCAGCTGGTCAAGGGCGCCGGCGGCGCTCAGGCCGAGACCGGCGGCACGAACCCGGCCCAGATCGGCCTCGGCGTGCTCGTCGCCGGCATCTCCACCAACTTCACCCAGGGCGCGGCCCAGGCGACCGGCCGCTCCACCGACATGATGATCAACGGCGACGGCTTCTTCGTGATGAAGATGGGCGGCGAGACCGTCTACACGCGCGCCGGGTCGCTCGACCCCGACGAGCTGGGCCGGCTGGTGGGACCCGGCGGCGCCATCCTGCAGGGGTGGAACGCGGTCAACGGCGTCGTGCAGCAGGGCGGCGCGCTGAGCGACATCACCATCCCGCTGAAGGCGGTCACCCCGGCCTCGGCCACGACCACCGCGAACGTCACCGGCAACCTGCCCGCCGACGCGGTGAACGGCGACCAGCTCGTGCGCGACATCTCCGTCTACGACGCCAACGGCTCCGCCCGCAAGCTCACGCTGACGTTCACGAAGACCGCGGCCGGCTGGGATGTTGCGGGCGCGGATGCGGCCGGCGCGACCGGCACCGGATCGCTCACGTTCACGAACGGCACCCTCACCGCGGGCGGATCGCTGACCGTCGGCGGGGTGGCGGTGAACCTCGGCTCGGTCACCGGCTACTCGGGGATCACCTCGGTGGCCTTCAAGGACCAGAACGGCCGCGCGGCCGGAACGCTGGAGTCGTTCACCCTCGACAAGGACGGCACCATCACCGGCCTCTTCTCGAACGGCGACAAGCAGTCCGTCGGGCGCATCGCCCTGGCCACGTTCGTCAACCCGGGCGGCCTCGAGAAGGCCGGCGGCTCGACCTACCGCGCGACCGTCAACTCCGGTGCCGCACAGCTCGGCGGACCGGGCGAGGACGGCCTCGGCCAGTTGCAGGGCGGCTCGCTGGAGATGTCGAACGTCGACCTGTCGCAGGAGTTCACCAACCTGATCGTCGCGCAGCGCGGCTTCCAGGCGAACGCCCGCATCATCACGACGTCCGACGAGGTGCTGCAGGAGCTGACGAACCTGAAGCGGTGATTCCCTGGGAACCGGACCGTCTCCTGACTGGTCGCATCGACAGCAGGGGTCTTCGGGAAACGCCGGAGCCCCTGCTGTCTACCCAGGGTGGATCACGTGGCTGGCGCGGTTACGCTGACCAGCGCCCCGCAGCGCTGCCACCGGAAGCAACCCGATCAGACCGATCACCGCGAGCCAGAATCCCCAGAGCAGGATGTCGTGAACTCCCTCGCCGACGCCGGTGTAGTTCGCCGCCCTCACCCACGCGATGACGAGGAGCGTCGATCCGACCAGGAACGGGGTGCCGAAGACGATGCTCAGACAGAGGCTCCGAAAGCCGGGAGTGAAGATCCTGTCGTCGTCGCTCTGATCCATGCGCCTCAAGGTAGCTCAAGCTCGATCTGACCGCGATACCCGCTACGCCAAGAGCAAGACCGCGGCTACCCGAGGTCGCCCGCGTATCTCATCAACAGGGAGTCCCGTCGCTCGAAGCCGACGGCCTCGTACAGCGGAATCGCCGACTCACGCGACGGCCGTGACGTGAGATCCAGTGTCCGCAGACGACGGGTCCGAGCCAATTCGATGACCGCCTCCAGGAGGGCGCGGGCGATGCCGCGGCCGCGGAGCGTCTCGTCGACCACGACGTCGTCGAGGTGGCCGCGAGCGCCGGTCGGCAGGGGGAAGGAAGCGAGCGTCGCCATGCCGACGAGTGCGCCGTCTTCGCGGGCAACCACCAGATCGGTTCCGTCGTGCCGCAGCATCGCCTCGATTCGTGCCCGATCGAAGGTCGCCGTTGAGGAGAGCTGCGGCAGCAGTCGCTGAAGCGCGTCGAAGTCATCCTCGGACAGGGCATCGGCGACCGCGATGTGAACCCCGGGCTCGGAAGCGTGTGACGCGGCGACTGTCGGCTCGGTGCGAGGGACGTCAGCCAGCACGCGGTCGATCCACTCGCGACGGGCCGAAGCGGGAATGGCGTCCCGGTCGAACCATCCGAGCTCCACGATCTCGTCGAGATCAGGCGTCGCCGGGCTGAGAAGGCGGCACTCGTAGGCGGTCGTGATGTACGTCGCCCGGTCGCCGTTGGGGTACTCGACTGCGAGTGGGGGTCCACCGTAGGCGCCCACGATCCCGATGATCTGTACGTGAGCACCTGTCTCCTCGAAGATCTCCCGCACGACGGCGTCCGCGGGCTCCTCACCGGGCTCGACCCCGCCACCGATGAGGCTCCACAATCCGGAGGCATCCCGGGCGAGCAGGAACTGCTCGCCGTCGCGGATGACCGCGGTGACAGCGGGAAGCAGCAGGAGGTCGGTCCCGACCCGGTCGCGAATCGACTGAACGTACTCGGACATCGGCATGCGTGAAGCCTACGCAGCGCGGGTGACGCGGATCGGTACCGTTGAGGGATGAGCGCGCCTGACGCCCGACCGGACGGTCCCCTGAAGCTCCGCGTCGGAGGGTCGACCCGCGACGAGCTGCGGGCGGCCCTCCGTGCGGCGGGAGTGCAGCTCAACGCGTATGCCGAGACGTTGCTCGACCATGCGGTGTTCGACGCGCGCGACGCCGAGGAGGTCGACATCCTGGAGCGCGACCTCGCCGACCTCGGACTGGTCGGCGGCGGGACCCTGCCCGAGGTGTTCGACGCGGCTCGCGCGCACGGACTGGAGCTGTGCCCTCCGGACACGGGCCCGTACCTCCGGCTGGCGATGTCGTGGCAGGAGAACGCGCCCGACTCGGTGCTGTCCGCAGGGCGGTCGCCGGCTGGGGCGCTCAAGGTCGCCGCGGCGCCGCTCAGCGACGATGTCGCGTATCCGAAAGGGTTCTACCTGCGCGTCGTGGACGGGCGTCCGTGGCTGCGGGGTTACCGCTGCGATGACGAGTACCGGTTCTCGTTCGGCGACCGGTTCGCGTTCCGAGTCGGCGGCTGACGGGCGGCGGCTGACGGGGGCCGGCTGACGGCGGGGTCCATGGGCGGCAGCCGCTCGGGCGGAGCCTGGCGGGCGGGGCCGGGCGGTCGTCGTCGTGCAGAGTCCCGCTGTGCGCAGCCCGTAGGCTCGTGTCGTGCCCATCGTCGCCGAGCTCGCGCCGACACTGCTCGGCGTGGCGGTCCTCGCCCTCGTCGCGGTCGGGGTGCTGGCCGCCTACCGGGTGCCGCACCGCTGGGCGCCCGCGCTGGCCATCCTGCGGGGTGCGGCGCAGCTGGCGATCATCAGCGTCATCCTCGCGGGGGTCATCACCAACCCGCTGTGGGTCGCGCTCGCGCTGCTCGTCATGTTCTCGGTCGCGGCCGGCACCGCCACCCACCGCGTGGGATGGTCGCGCGGGCACGCGGCGATGATGGCGACGGCGATGGCCAGCGGCGTGATCGTGTCGTTCTCGGTCGTCTTCCTGACGGGCGCGATCGCGTTCACCGCCCGGTACGCGCTGGCGATCGGCGGCATCGTGATCGGCAACTCGATGAGCATCGCGACGCTCGCCGGGCGCCGGTTCACCGAGGGGGTTCGCGACCACTGGGACGAGGTGGAGGGATGGCTCGCGCTCGGCGCCACGCCGCGGCAGTCCACACTCGACCAGGCGCGCACCGCGGTGTACTCGGCGCTGACCCCCTCCGTCGACCAGACCAAGACGACCGGGCTCGTCACGCTGCCCGGCGCGTTCGTGGGCGCGATCTTCGGGGGAGTGTCGCCCCTCGAGGCGGGCCGCTTCCAGGTGGTCGTGCTCGCCGCGATCATGGCCGCCGGGGCGATCACCGCGGTGATCGTCTCCACGTGGCTGGCGCCCGTGCGAGTGCGTCCCGCGGCACTGCGCTGACGCGCCCCGCGCATCCCGCTACCCTCGTCTCTCCCCGGCCCCCTCTCGCCGAAGTGCACGTCGTTGCGCAGCGAGACGGCGTGTCGCCCGCAACAAGGTGCACCCTCGGCGAGCTGACGGCTGGGCGCCGGCAGCATGGCCGCATCCCTGTGCCGCTGCGGCGCTGAAGTGCACGTTGTTGTGCGGGGGTGCGGCGTGTCGGGCGCAATAACGTGCACCTCAGCGATCGGGCGGCGCAGGCGCGCGCGTCGTGAGCGCGCGCATGCCACGAGCGCCCGATCGATTCGTGAGTAGATGTCCGAATCCCCGCGAATGGCGACATCATGTCACCACTCGCGCCCGCGCGGTCCCCCTGCCGCGTCCCCGCGTCAACGACTCGTGGGTAGATGCCCGAATCCCCCGCGAATAGGGACAGGATGTCACCACTCGGCGCCGCGCGACCGCGCGCGAGGCCCGCTTTCAACGTTGTAATGTCAGGGGAGGCGCGAGAGGGGGTTCATGGCTGCGACGATGCACGATGTCAGCCGGCTCGCCGGTGTGTCCGTGAAGACGGTGTCCAACGTCATCAACGACTACCCGTACGTGCGCGAGGAGACCCGGCGGAAGGTCCTCGATGCGATCGACACCCTCGGATACTCCCCGAACCTGTCGGCGCGCAGCCTGCGGTCGGGGCGGACGAACGTCATCTCGCTGATGATCCCCGACCTGCGCAACGCGTACTTCGCCGAGCTGGCCGACTCCGTGATGCGGGCGGCGGCCGAGCGGGGGCTCGCCGTGCTGATCGAGCAGTTCGGCGACGACCGGCAGCACGAGATCGACGTGCTGCGCCAGCCGCGCGCCCGGATGGTGGACGGCGTGCTCCACAGCGTCCTCACGCTCGACCAGGGGGATGCCGACCTGATCGCCGAGCTCAGCACCCCCCTGGTACTGCTGGGCGACCGCAGCGTGAACGGGACCCGCGACCACGTCACCATGCGCAACACCGAGGGCGCTCGGGCGGCCACCGAGCACCTCATCGCGGGCGGCCGCCGCCGGATCGTCGCGCTGGGCGCGCATCCCGGCGAGGAGATCGGCTCGGCCGCGCTGCGTCTCGACGGCTACCGGCAGGCTCTCGACGCGGCGGGGATCCCGTTCGACGGGTCCCTCGTGGTCCCGGTCGGGACGTGGCTGCGGCGCAACGGTGCCGAGGGGATGCGTGACTTCCTGACGGCCGGCACCCCGTTCGACGGGGTGGTCGCGTTCAACGACGCGATCGCGCTCGGCGCCTTGCGTGCGCTGCAGGAGGCCGGCCTGCGCGTCCCGGAGGACGTGGCCGTGGTCGGATTCGACAACGTCGACGAGACCCAGTACTCGATGCCGACCCTGTCCACGATCGACCCGGGGCGGGAGGAGATCGCGCGCACGGCAGTCGATCTGCTGATCCGGCGCATGGAGGGCTCGTCCGAAGCGTTCGCGCCCGAGGAGATCGCCGTGCCCTTCCGGCTGGTGCAGCGGGAGTCGTCGGCGGGCTGACCGGGAATCCGTTTGACACGGTCGCTTTCCCCGCGCACTATGGTCTACATCGTTGTACTACAACGTTGTAGATCGCGACTTTCGCAAACGAGCATCCCTGGAGTCCCATGTCTGACACCCGCATCGTCATCGACCGCGCCGCACGCGTCGCGCCCCTCAACCGCCGCATCTTCGGCTCGTTCGTCGAGCACCTGGGGCGCTGCGTCTACGACGGCATCTACGAGCCGGGTCACCCGACCGCGAACGAGGACGGCTTTCGCCTCGACGTCGTCGACCTCGTGCGCGAGCTCGGCTCCAGCACGATCCGCTACCCCGGCGGCAACTTCGTCTCCGGCTTCCGCTGGGAGGACTCGGTCGGCCCGCGCGACCAGCGCCCGGTCCGCCGCGACCTCGCCTGGCACTCGCTGGAGTCGAACCAGGTCGGCCTCGACGAGTTCTCGCGCTGGCTGAAGCTCACCGGCTCGGAGCTGATGCTGGCCGTCAACCTCGGCACGCGCGGCATCCAGGCGGCCCTCGACCTGCTCGAGTACGCCAACCACCCGTCCGGCACCGCGCTCAGCGACCAGCGCATCGCCAACGGGACGCCGGAGCCGCACGACATCCGGATGTGGTGCCTGGGCAACGAGATGGACGGCCCGTGGCAGACGGGCTACATGACCGCCGACGACTACGGCAAGCTCGCCGCCCGCACGGCCGCCGCGATGAAGATGGCCGACAAGGACCTCGAGCTCGTGGTCTGCGGCTCGTCCGGATCCGGGATGCCGACCTTCGGCGACTGGGAGCGGATCGTGCTCGAGCACTCCTACGAGCACGTCGACTTCATCTCGGCGCACGCGTACTACCAGGAGCGCGGGGGCGACCTCGGGTCGTTCCTCGCGTCGTCGGTGGACATGCAGTACTTCATCGACACCGTCGTCTCGACCGCCGACCACGTGGGCAACAAGCTGAAGAGCCGCAAGCGCATCCAGATCTCGTTCGACGAGTGGAACATCTGGTACCTCGACGAGCACCAGGCGTCGGAGGAGGTCAACGACGAGTGGCGGTACGCCCCGCGCCAGCTCGAGGACGTCTACTCGGTCGCGGATGCGGTGGTGCTCGGCAACCTGCTGATCACGCTGCTGAAGAACCACGACCGGGTGACCAGCGCATCCCTCGCGCAGCTGGTGAACGTCATCGCGCCGATCATGACCGAGCCGGGCGGCGACGCGTGGCGCCAGACGACGTTCTTCCCGTTCTCGGTGACGAGCCGGCTGGCGCGCGGCGAGGTGCTGCGGCCGACCATCAGCACCGGGAAGTACGAGACCGCGGTCTACGGCGAGGCCGACCTGGTGGATGCGGTGGCGACCGTCGACGAGACGGACGGCACGGCGGCCCTCTTCGTCGTGAACCGCAGCACCACCGAGACGCAGACGGTGAGCGTCGACGTGCGCGACCTCGGCGTCTCCGCGGTGCGCGAGGCGCTCTCCCTCTGGGACGACGACGTCTACGCGAAGAACACGATGCAGGACCAGAACCGTGTCGGCCTGCGCCCGACGCCCACCGCATCCCTCGCCGACGGCATCCTCACCCTCGAGCTGCCGCCGGTCTCCTGGACCGCCGTCTCGCTCGGCTAGAGCAGGGTCGTCCCCAGCATCCGGTGGCCGACGGCGATGGACTCGCCGTCGACCGCCGACCGGGGCGAGGTGAGGAAGGCGACCAGGTCGGCGATCTGGTCGGGGGACGACTCCCCGCCTCGCCCCGGCGCGACCTCGGCGGAGGGGGTCTCGGTGACGAGGCCGGGGTTGATGACGTTGACGGCGACGCCCGTCCCGGCCAGCTCGTCGGCGAGGTTCTTCGCGATCAGGATGGTGGATGCGTTGCGCACCACCGCCGTGATGTTGCCGCTGATGTAGGCGTTCTGGCCGCTGATCGCGACGATCCGGCCGAAGCCGGCCTCGCGCATCGCGGGGATCACCGCGCGGGCGACGCGGAGGAACGACAGCGCCTTGCCGTCGACCGCGCTCAGGATCTGCTCGGGGTCGGAGCTGCGGGCCGGGTCGAGGGTCTGCGCGGGCGGTGCGGCCGTCACGACGAGGCCGTCGATGCGTCCGTGACGCTTCAGCACCTCGTCGACTCCCCGGCGCACGGAGTTCTCGTCGGCGGCGTCCAGTGCGACCCCGTCGGCGGAGGCGTTGCGGGAGGCGACGACGACGGTCGCGCCCTCGGCGCGGAGGCGGTCGACGACCGCGGAGCCGATGAAGCCGGTGCCGCCCACGACGAGGACGACGCGATCACTGATCTGAAGATCCATACCGGCCTCAACCCCGTCGAGTACACGAATATTGCACGCTTAACGGCCGAATGGCGTGCACTTTTCGTGTACTCGACGGTGGGGGAGGGCGTCAGCGGGAGGCGGCGGGAGCGGTGGTGGGCTCGGGGGCCGGGGCCTGCAGCGCCTGGGGGATCAGTTTGCGGATGGTGTCGGGCTGTGCGGACAGCACCACCACATCCACTCGGCGGTTCTGCGCGAGGTCGTTGTCGGTCGTGCCGGTGAAGCCGTCGACCGGACGGGCCGAGCCGAAGCTGACCGCCGCGATGCGGGCCTGTGGGAAGCCGTTCACCTCCACCAGGTGACGGAGCACGCTGGTCGCACGGCCGGCGGAGAGCTCCCAGTTGGTCGGGTAGGGCGCGCCCGGCTGGCGCAGGTCGGCGTGCCCCTCGACCGAGACGTCGTAGGAGGCGGGCGCGAGCACCGGGCCGATGTCGTTCAGCACGGCGACCGCGCGGGGGCTGAGCTCGGCCCGGTTGGAGTCGAAGAAGGTGGAGTTGCCGACCAGGCCGATGGTCAGGCCGCGGGAGTCGATCTTCAGCTCCACCGCATCCTGCAGCCCGTCGTGGGTGAGGGCGGCCTGGATCTGGTCCTTCAGCCGCTGGAGGTTCTGCACCTCCTGCTGCGCCAGCGCGAAGTCGGTCGACTTGCCCGACTCGTCGACGTGCTTCGGGGGCACGACGACACCGGCCGCGGTGTCGATCTTCTGCGTCTTCACCTGGCCGAAGCCGGTCGCCAGCGAGTCCTTGAGCTGCTCGAACTTCTTCGCATCCACCGTCGACATCGCGAACAGCACGATGAACATGCACATGAGCACGGTGACCATGTCCATGTAGGAGGCCATCCAGCGCTCCTCGTTCTCGTGCTCCTCGGGCTCCTCGTGCTTCTTGCGACGGCGGGCGGACATGTCAGGCGGCTTCCTCGACGGGATCCTTCGCGCCGCGCGACGCCTTGGCGGCCTTCGACGCCGGCTTGTCCGCGTCGCCGTCCGGCACCATCGCGCGCAGGCGCTCGCCGAGGAGGCGCGGCTGCGAGCCGGACTGCACGGCCAGCACGCCCTCCATGAGCAGCGTCATCCGCTCGACGTCCAGCTCGGAGAGGCGGCGCAGGCGCGCGCCGAGCGGCAGCCAGAGGAAGTTGGCCGACATGAGGCCCCACAGCGTCGCGACGAACGCGCTCGCGATCAGCGGTCCCAGCTCGCCCGGCTCGGCGAGGTTCTCGAGCACGTGGGTCAGCGACACGACGGTGCCGATGATGCCGATCGTCGGGGCGTAGCCGCCCATCGCGCTGAAGAACTTGGCGGCCACCCGGTCCTTCTTGGAGCGCGTCGCGATCTCGTCCTCCAGCAGCACGCGCAGCTCGTCGCCGTCCGTGCCGTCGGCGATGTTCTGCAGGGCGCGCTTCAGGAAGGGGTCGTCGACGCCCTCGGCTTCCTGCTCCATGGCGAGGAGGCCGCTGGCGCGCGCCTTCTCCGCGAGGCCGACGACCTGGTCGATCACCTGCTGGGGCGGCTCCACTTTGCCGCGCAGGGCGCGCGGGAGCGCCTTGAACGCCGTCAGGAAGTCCTTGATCGTGCCGCTGGCGATGCCGACGGCGATGGTCGCCCCGAAGACCAGCACCATGGGGGCGGGGAGCAGCAGGGCGCTCAGGTGGGCGCCCTCCATCGTCACCATCGCGACGACGGCGCCGAACGCGAGGACGATGCCGATGATCGTTGCCGGGTCCATTACTTCTTCCTTGCTCGCAGGGGGACGGCGCGGGACTCGGGGTGAGCCTGAACCGTGTCGTCGTCTTCCAGGCCGGTCAGCGTCACGAGCCCCAGCGGCGGCGCGGGCACGGGGCGCGGGCCGGCGGCGGGGAGGTCGTGGGCGAGGGCGATCACACGCGCCCGGTACGCGGCGATCTTCTCGATCACTTCGGACAGGGTCTCGGTGACGATGAACTTCGCCCCGTCGACCATGACGAGAGTGGTGTCCGGACTGGCGTGGATGCGCTCGATGAGGTCGGGGTTGACCGCAAACTGGCTGTCGTTCAATCGGGTGACGACGATCATGGGCGCGAATCCTGGTCTCGGCTCCGGGTGAGCCGTCACGAGGGCACTATCGGTCCGGAACGGTCCGTCGTTAGGGGGACGCCGCGCGCCTAACGGGATCGGTAACGCGGCCGATAGTCGGCTCCGTGACCACTCTGCAGGCCCCGGCACCGGATGCGCCCGAGGCGCCGGTCTACGACTTCCGGCGGCCGACGACCCTCGCACGCGAGCACTCGCGTGTGCTCGAGCTGGCGTTCGAGACGTTCGCGCGGCAGTGGGGCACCCAGCTGACGGCGAAGGTGCGCGTGCTCAGCCAGGTGGAGTGCGACAGCGTGCAGATGCAGACGTACGACGAGTACGCGGCGTCGCTGCCCGCGACCACCGCGATGGTGCTGTGCGAGCTGGAGGGCATCGCCCCGAAGGCGGTCATCCAGTTCCCCACGGTCGCGGCGCTCTCCTGGGTGAACGCGATGCTGGGCGGCCAGGGCACCCCGGTCGACCACGAGCGCACCTTCACCCAGATCGAGCACGCGCTGGTACGGCGGCTGATGGACGACGCGCTGGAGGACCTCCGGTACTCGCTGGGGTCCATCCTGGTCGCGCAGATCGCGGTGGACGCCATCCAGTACAACTCCCAGTTCGCGCAGGCGGCGGCCACCAGCGAGCTGATGATCGTGGCCGGCTTCGAGCTCCGCGTGGGCGAGAACGTCGCCCGTGCCACGGTCGCGCTCCCCGCGGTGGCCGTGCTGCCCCAGCTCGGCGAGACGAACCCAACGCACAGCACCGAGAACGCCCGGGAGCTGGTGGATGCACAGCTCGCGCGCGTCCCGGTCGACGTGTCCCTGCGCCTCACCCCCGCGACGGTCCGCCCGAGCGTCGTGCTCGGCCTGTCCGTCGGCGACCTCCTTCCGCTGCCGCACCCGCAGCACCGACCCTTCGACCTCACCGTCGGCGGACAGACCGTCGCCTCGGCCGGCCTCGGCTCGAGCGGCTCCCGTCTCGCCTGCGTGATCATCGACACAGAGGACTGAACCATGAGCATGACCAGCACCGTCTCCTCCACCGGACTCTCCCTGGGTCAGGCGCAGGCCGCCGCCGACGCGGTCGCCCGCGTCCTCCCGACCGGGATGCCGCTCACGCCTCTGCTCACGCAGGCCTCGGACGTGCCGGCCGGCGCGCAGGCGGTCGTCGCGACGTTCGTCGGCGCGGTCTCGGCCGATGTCGCTGTCGTGCTGCTGGAGGCGCCGCACCTGGTGGACGAGGGCGCGGACGGCTCGCCCGTCGTGGCGCTGCAGGATGTGCTGCAGCCGGCCCTCGAGGCGGCCAGCGACACGTTCGGCGCCGGTGTGCTCGACGACGCCCGCGCGGAGGACGCCGCGGAACTGTTCACCGACCCCCACACGACCGTCTTCGCCCTGAACGGCCCGGCCGGCGTCGCAGGCTGGTTCGCGGTGCGCGGCCGCGCCTCCGTCGCCGAGCGCTCGGGCTCGGGCGTGCTCGGCGGCAAGCTGGCGCGCATCAGCAACGTCGAGATGGCCCTCACCGTCGAGATCGGGCGCACCCGCATGGCGGTGCGCGACGTGCTGGCGATGGAGCCGGGCGCCGTCATCGAGCTGGACCGCTCGGCGGGGTCGCCCGCGGACGTGCTGCTCAACGGTCGCCTGATCGCGCACGGCGAGATCGTCGTGGTCGACCAGGACTACGCGGTCCGCATCACGAAGATCCTGGACACCGCCGAAGACCTCGACTGACCCGGTCGGGTCCCCTCCGGTCTCCCCCCGTCCGCCCATCCATCTCGCCGAGGTGCACCTTGTTGTGCCCTCACGCGGCGTGTCGCGCGCAACGACGTGCACCTCGACGAAAGACGAGGGGCGCAGGCGACGGGAGGCGCTAACGGAGCGGGGAGGCCGGCCGATAGAGGGGGGCGTGGAGACCCTGTTCATCGCCCTGCGCGTGCTCGTCGTGCTGGGTGTCATCGTGGCGCTGCTGTGGTTCGTGCAGCGTCGCGTGAGCAAGGGACGCACGACGGCCCGCCGGCGCCGCGGCAACGCGGTCACGGTCGTCGGTCGGCAGGGGATCGGCGCGAAGGCGTCGGTCGTCGTCGTGGATGTGGACGGCAACCGCTTCGTGCTCGGCGTCACCGAGCGCCAGGTCTCCGTGCTCCACACCTCCGACCGTCCGCAGGATGCGGACGTCACCCCGCTCAAGCCCGTCCGCGATGCGGACGCCGAGACGCACTCGGATGACGAGGTCCTGGCGGCGACCGGGACCACCAGCTCCACCCGCACCACCACGACCACCAGGCAGGATGCCGACTTCCTCACGGCGCAGGGACGCGCCTCGCTCTTCGACGAGGCACTCAAAGGCTCGATCCTGTCCCCGGCTACATGGCGGCAGGCGAGTTCGGCGGTGCGCCCCAAGAAGTGAGGGCGCGCGCAGTGACGCCGGGAGTGACGGCGCCGGGGGTGTCGGCGCGCGCCGGGCGGCTGCCCCGTCTCGCGCTGGCCGGCGTGCTGGTCGCGCTGATCGCCGTCGCCATCGTCCTGCTGGGCGCGAACGCCGCGCACGCGGTCCCGACCCCGGTTCCCACTCCCTCCGGTCCGTCCGGTCCGTCGGGCGGCAGCGGCGGCCTCACCCTCGACATCAACGGGCCGAACGGCACGCCGAGCGCGGCCATCCTGACCCTCGTCGGCATCACCGTGCTGTCGGTCGCTCCGGCCCTGCTGCTGATGATGTCGTCGTTCACCAAGATCTTCGTGGTGCTCGCGATCACCCGGAACGCGCTGGCGCTGCCGTCCATCCCGCCGAACCAGGTGCTCGCCGGTCTCGCCCTGTTCCTGAGCCTGTTCATCATGAGCCCGGTGCTGGTCGACATCAACAACACGGCCGTGCAGCCCTACCTCGCCGGCCACATCGACTTCACGGCCGCGACGCACGCCGCCGAGGCGCCGCTCCGCCACTTCATGGCGTCGCACACGCGCGAGGAGGACATCGCGCTGATGACCCGCGCCGCGGGCCGGGCGAACCCGAAGGACATGAGCTCGGTGCCGCTGCTGACGCTCATCCCGGCCTTCATGATCTCCGAGCTGCGGGCGGCCTTCATCATCGGCTTCGTCATCTTCGTGCCGTTCCTCGTCATCGACATGGTCGTCTCCGCCGCCCTGATGTCGATGGGCATGATGATGCTCCCGCCGGTGATGATCTCCCTGCCGTTCAAGATCCTGCTCTTCGTGCTGGTCGACGGCTGGGGACTGATCATCACGAGCCTCATCACGAGCTACGGAGGCGGCGGATGAACCCGAACGCGGTCCTCGACATCGCCATGCAGGGGCTCCTGGTGACGGCCAAGCTGGCCGCACCGATCGTGATCACCGCCTTGGTCGTCGGCTTCGCCATCTCGCTGGTGCAGTCGATCACGCAGATCCAGGAGGTCACGCTCTCGTTCGTGCCCAAGGCCGCCGCGGTCGCCGTCGCCCTGATCATCTGCGGCCAGTGGATGATCTCCGAGCTCGTCTCCTTCACGCACGTCCTCTTCGAGAAGCTGCCGCAACTGCTGGGTCACGGCTGATGAACATCCCCATCGACCTGGCCGCCATCGAGGCGATCGCGCTCGCCTCCCTGCGGATGGTGGCGTTCCTCGTCATCGCGCCGCCCTTCTCGTACAACGGGTTCCCGGCGCAGGTGAAGGGGATGCTCGCCATCGGCCTGGCGGTCGCGGTCGCGCCTCGGGTCGGCGCGGGATACCGGTCCGGCGACACCGGGGCGTTCCTGTTGGACATGATCCGGGAGCTCGCGGTCGGCGCGACGCTCGGGTTCCTGGTCTTCCTGGTCTTCGCGGCCATCCAGTCCGCCGGCAGCCTGATCGACCTGTTCGGCGGGTTCCAGCTCGCGCAGGCGTTCGACCCGCAGTCGATGATCAACGGGGCGCAGTTCACCCGGATGTTCCAGCTCACCGCCTTGGCGCTGCTGTTCGCCTCGGGCGGTTACCAGCTCATCATCGGCGGTCTCATTCGCACCTTCGACGCCATCCCGCTCGCGACCGGCCTGAGCATGGCCGACCCGGCGAAGGAGATGGTCACCGGCGTGACGCAGATGTTCCTGGCGGCCCTCCAGATCGCCGGTCCGCTGATCGTCGTGCTCTTCCTCGCCGACGTGGGCCTCGGCCTCCTGACCCGGGTCGCCCCAGCGCTGAACGCCTTCTCGCTCGGCTTCCCTCTGAAGATCATGCTCACCGTGGTGCTCTCGGCCATCGTCTTCGTCGCGCTCCCCGGCGTCGTCTCGGGCCTCACCGACACCGCCGTCAAGATCATGCTGGGGGTGGGCCGATGAGCGACGCGCAGGAACGCACCGAGAAGGCGACCGACAAGCGGATGAAGGAGGCCCGCTCCAAGGGCCGCCTCGGCAAGTCGACGGACCTCACCGCCTGGGTGGGCGTCGGCGCCGCCGCGGTGATGCTGCCGTTCACGATGCAGACGGGGTCCACGGCGGCGATCGACCAGCTGTTCTCGGTGCGCTCCGTGATCGAGAGCCCCGACCCGGCCAAGGCGCTCGCGGCGCTCGGCGACGGCCTGGGCAGCATCATGGCGACGATCGGACCGCTGCTTGCGGTGGGCGCGCTGGCGGTCGTCGGCGCCGCGGCGGTGCAGGGCGGCATCCACTTCAAGAAGCTCGAGGGCAAGTACGAGCAGTTCAACCTGGTGCAGGGCATCGGGCGGGTGTTCGGGATGCGCGCGCTCTGGGAGGGCGCGAAGACGCTGCTGAAGTCCGCGGTCGTCGCGATCGGGCTGTTCCTCGTCGTGCAGGGCCTCATGCCGGTGCTGCTGACCTCCGGCTCGATGCCTCTCGCCTCGCTGCTCTCGGCCGCGTCCGGCGGCACGGCCGGCCTCCTGCAGGCGGCGGTCGGCGCCGGGCTCGTGCTCGCCGGGCTGGACGTGCTGGTCGTCATGCGGCGCAACCGCAAGCACACCCGCATGAGCAAGCAGGAGCTGCGGGACGAGAACAAGAACACCGAGGGCGACCCGCTGGTGCGCTCGCAGCGCCGCTCGCGCCAGCTGGCGATGAGCCGCAACCGCATGATCGCGGCGATCGGAGGGGCGGATGTGGTGCTCGTGAACCCCACGCACATCGCGGTGGCGGTGAAGTACGAGCCGGGCAAGTCCGCCCCGCGCGTCGTCGCGAAGGGTGCGGGAGCCATCGCCCTGCGCATCCGCGAGAAGGCCGAGGAGGAGCGCGTGCCGATCGTCAAGGACATCCCGCTCGCCCGGGCGCTGCACGCCGGATGCCAGATCGGCGACGAGATCCCGGTCGAGCTCTACAACTCCGTCGCCCGTGTGCTCGCGTTCGTCATGTCGCTGAAGCAGCGCGGGTCGGCGGCCGGATTCCACACGATGCGACCCCAGCTGCAGGGAGGGCTGTCATGAAGCCGAACAAGGGCCTCGCCGCCAAACTGGCCGTGCCGATCGGGGTGGTCGGCATCATCATGCTGCTGGTCGTGCCCGTGCCGTCGTGGCTGCTCGACCTGCTCATCATCGTCAACATCATGCTGGCGCTGGTCATCCTGCTCACCACGATGTTCGTCAAGAAGCCGCTCGACTTCTCGGTGTTCCCCTCGCTGCTGCTGGTCGCGACGCTGTTCCGGCTGGGACTCAACGTCGCCTCCACGCGTCTGGTGCTGGGCGACGGGTTCGCCGGCCAGGTCATCCAGGCGTTCGGGCACGTCGCGGTCGGCGGGTCGATCATCATCGGCGCGGTCGTGTTCCTCATCCTGGTGGTCATCCAGTTCATCGTCGTCACCAAGGGTGCGGAGCGCGTCGCCGAGGTGGGCGCCCGCTTCACCCTCGACGCGATGCCGGGCAAGCAGATGGCGATCGACGCCGACCTCAACGCCGGGCTCATCACGGAGGAGCAGGCGCGGGCCCGTCGCGCGGAGGTCTCGGCGGAGGCCGACTTCTACGGCGCGATGGACGGCGCCTCGAAGTTCGTCAAGGGCGATGCGATCGCGGGCATCCTGATCATCGTCATCAACGTCGTCGGCGGCATCGCGATCGGGATGATCCAGCGCGGGATGGAGCTCGGCGACGCCGTCAACTCGTACACCCTGCTGACCATCGGCGACGGACTCGTGTCGCAGATCCCCGCGCTGCTGATGGCGGTGTCGACGGGCATGATCGTGACGCGGTCGAACGCCGAGTCCGAGATGGGGACGACGGCGAGCAACCAGCTCAGCCAGTCGCGCAACGCGCTGATGATCGCGGGATGCGCGGCGATCGTGATGGCGCTCATCCCCGGGATGCCGCCCATCCCGTTCGTGCTCGTCGGCGCGTTCCTCATCCTGGCGTCGCAGCGGCTGAAGACGGCGCAGAACGCGGCGAAGAAGGCGCAGGCCGCGCAGAACGCCGTGGCCACCGCGACGAAGGCCGAGACGACGGAGGACCTGATCGAGCAGATGCGCGTGCACGCGCTCGAGATCACCCTCGCGCCGGACCTGGTCGACATCGTCAGCGGCGCGTCGGACGACCTGCTCGCCCGCGTGCGCGCGCTGCGGCGCAAGATCGCGCTCGAACTGGGCGTCATCGTGCCGCCGGTGCGCACGCGCGACAGCGCCGAGCTGCCGCCCTCGACCTACGTGATCAAGATCGCCGGCGTGGAGGCGGGTCGCGGTCAGGCGCCGTCGGGACGGGTGCTCGCCCTCGGCGACGCGCTCGACAACCTGCCGGGCACGCCGACCGTGGAGCCGGTGTTCGGCCTCCCGGCGAAGTGGATCCCGTCCGAGATGCGGCACAGCGCCGAGCTCGGCGGCGCGACCGTGATCGACCGGGTGTCGGTGCTGATCACGCACCTGTCGTCGATCATCACGTCGAACGCCGCGCGCCTGCTCACCCGCGAGGACGTGCGCCTGCTCACCGAGGGCGTGAAGCAGGTGAACCCGCCCGCGGTGGAGGAGCTCATCCCGGCCCTGCTGTCACTGGCGGAGGTGCAGCGGGTGCTGCAGGGGCTGCTCGCGGAGCAGGTCCCGATCAACGACCTGCCCCGCATCCTGGAGGCGCTGACCCTGCGGGCGAAGGTGTCGAACGACCCGGAGGGGCTGGTGGAGGCTGCGCGCGCAGCCCTGGGACCCGCGGTCGTCGCGCCGCACATCGACGCGGGAACGCTGCGGGTGATCATGATCGACCCGGGGCTGGAGCAGTCGATGCTCGAGGGCCTGCGTCCGGCGGAGGGCGGGACGCAGATCGTGCTCGACCCGGTGCGGCTGGAGGGCGTGCTCGCCTCGCTGCGCGACACGGCCGGCCGACTGGACGACGCAGGAGTGTCGGCCGTGCTGGTGTGCGCGCCGGCGCTTCGGCCGGCCATCCGCCGCCTGGTCGCGGGGCAGATCGCCGGACTCGCCGTGCTGTCGTACCAGGAGGTGACGGCCGTCCAGGCCGCGATCGAGACGGTGGGGGTGGTCCGCGGTGCGGAGTCGATCGCGGCCTGAATGGGTCGACGGCGACGAGGAGGTGCTCCCGGCCGTCTCGACGTCGTCGCTGGCGTTCCAGGCCGTGCTCGACGACCTCGTCCGGGCCGTCGACGCGCCGGAGCTCCCCGCGCCGACCGGCCCGCTGGCCGCGAGTCGTGAGTCGATGCGCGAATCCACGACAAGTGGTGACTACACGTCGCAACTCGCGCCAGAGTCGGCGCTGATCGAACCCCGGACGATCGACGAGGAGATGCCGCCGCAGGCGCCGGTGGGCGCGCCGCCCGCCCGGCTGCGCGGGCGCGGCGACCTCACGCTCGTGGTGGGCGTCGGGGACGAGGTGCATGACGCCGCCCGTGTGCTGGCCGCGTCGGCGGACGCCGCCGCGGAGGTGCAGCGCGTCGCCGACCGGCGCGACGCGCTCGCCGCACGCGCCGCCGGTGTGCGCCGCGAGATCCCGGTCGTCGCGGCGTTCCCGCTCGCCGGTCCGGGCGCCGTCCCCGCGGTCGCCATCGAGCTCGCCGGGATCGCACCCGACCAGGTGTGGGCGGCGGTCGACGTCTCCCGCAAGCACGAGGACACGGCGGAGTGGGTGCGAGCGCTGGATGCGGTGCTCGCGGTGGACGCGCTGGTGGCGACCGGCGCCTCCCGCACCCTCACTCCGGACTCCGTGCACCGGCTCGGACTGCCGGTGCTCTGGCTGGAGGCCCCGCCCGGCGGATAGGCTGGGCGGATGCTGGTACTGACGCGCAAGACGGGGGAGCGGGTGCTCATCGGCGACGACATCGTCGTGACGATCCTCGAAGCGCGGGGGGACGGCGTCCGCATCGGCATCGACGCGCCGCGCGGCATCCGCATCCAGCGCGACGAGGTCGTGAAGGCCGTCACCGAGGCGAACCAGGAGGCGACGGAGCGCGCCGCGGAGACGGAAGACGCCGAGTCGCTCATCAAGAAGTCGCTCGGCCTCTAGCCGACCTGGCCGACCGCTCCCACCAGCTCCACCGGCCGCGCCTCCCGCGCCTTCGGCACATGAAAGCCGTGCACCGTGAGGTAGATGCCGAGGAACAGCTCCCACACGACCTCCGGCAGTGTGGCGACGAACGACCAGGCCGACACCTGGTCGTAGGCGCCGAGCAGCACGGCCACGCCGGACAGCGACACCAGCGGGCCGCCGATCATCCCGAACCACGCCCAGCCGCGGGGCACCAGCCGGGCGCGGTGCAGCATCCAGCCGAGCATCAGGCCGTTGCCGATGCCGACGACGAAGCCGGGTCCGAGCAGGAACGTCCAGCCGTGCAGGGCCACCAGCGCCTGGGCGATGACGACGGTGGATGCGGTGGCGCCGCCGCCGGCGTCCTCCCGCAGTGTCACCACCGACAGCAGGCTGAGGATGCCGACCGCGATGAGCGTCGACTCCATGACCCGGGCCACGACATAGCCGAGCGCGAGCGAGGGACTCGTGCGGCGCAGGACGGGGTAGAGCGCGAGCGCGGTGCCGAGGTTGGCGATGATCAGCGCCACCTCGAGGAGCGCGCCCGCGAGCACGGGCGTCGCGGAGCCTCCACCGAGCACGAACCGCGGGTCGGTGAGCACCGGCCCGTAGAGCAGTGCACCGGGGATGGAGGTGGCGAAGGTGAGCAGGAACAGCACGCCCGCGAGGAGCGAGCGGCGACGGTCCGGGTCCATGATGTCCTTTCGAGGTGTACGGCGTACACCAGCGTTGGGATCAGGCTAGGCGTACGCTGTACACCATGTCAAGGGACGCGACGCCGACTCGCCAGCCGCTCAGTCCCGACCGGGTCGTCGATGCGGGTGTCGCCCTGGCCGACAGCGAAGGCCTCGACGGCCTCAGCATGCGGGAGCTCGCGCAGCGGTTGGGCGTCGTTCCGATGGCCCTCTACAAGCACGTCGCCAACAAGGAGGACCTTCTCGACGGCATGGTCGACCGGGTGTGGGCGGAGGTCGAGCCTCCTGCGCCGGAGCTCGGCTGGCGGGAGGCGATGCGCCGGCGGTCGATCTCCCTGCGCGACGCCCTGCGGCGCCACCCGTGGGCGGTCGGGCTGCTGGAGGGACGGATGCGTCCCGGCCCCGCCAACCTCTTCCAGCACGACGCGATGATGGGGTGCCTGCGCGGCGCGGGCTTCGGTTTCCGCACGACGGTGCACGTCACCTCGGCCCTCGACGCGTACGTCTACGGGTTCGCCCTGCAGGAGAAGACGCTCCCGTTCGGCACCCCCGAGGAGTCGGGGGAGGCCGCCGCCCGCAAACTGGAGGCCACGCCGCCGGAGCTCGCGCAGCGGTTCCCCCACCTGCTCGAAGTGGCGGCCGAGCTCGCCCGGGCCGGGTACGACTACGAGGAGGAGTTCCTGACCGGGCTCGACCTCATCCTGGACGGCGTCGAGCGCCTCCGCCCCGAGTGGATCGCCGGCTGACGCGTCCGCCGACCGGCGAAGCAGACTCACGTGGGGCAGAATGACCGCATGGCGGTGATCAGGACCGAACGCGGGCTCGACCGGCTGGTCAACTTCTCGGACGCGACCGTCGCGATCGCGATCACGATCCTCATCCTGCCGCTCGTGGATGAAGCGTCGCAGATCGGCCACGCCTCGTTCGGGGCGTTCATCGGAGAGAACTTCTGGGAGATCTTCGCGTTCGTCGTCTCGTTCGCCGTCATCGCCCGGTTCTGGGTGGTGCATCACCGCATCTTCGAGACGGTCCGCGACTACAACGCGGCGATCGTCTGGTTCAACTTCCTCTGGCTGCTGGCGATCGTGGTGATCCCGTTCAGCGCCAACGTGATCTCGGCGAGCGGGGGTCAGCGGCCCGAGGTCTACGCCCTGTACATCGGGAACATGCTGCTGGCGACGCTGGCGACGCGGCTCATCGGCACCGTGCTGGTCCGGAATCCCGACCTGATGACCGAGGAGGCACGCGCCGACATCGACCGGACCCGCGGTCTGGCCGAGCTCCTGCTCATGGCGGCGGCGCTCGTCCTGGCCGTCCTGATCCCCGCCATCAACCTGTGGTGGCTGTTCCTGCTCTTCCTCGCCGGGCCCCTGCACGCGCTTCTCCACAGGCTCGCGTACGGCCCTTCCCAGAAGGCTGCGTGAGGTTTAGCGTCGAGGCATGCGTCCAAAGACCCTCGTCATCCTGGCCGTCGTTGCGGCCGCGTACATCCTCGGCGCGCGCGCCGGCCGTGAGCGCTACGAGCAGCTCACCGAGACCTTCACGTCGTTCTGGAACTCGCCGGATGTGAAGAAGGCGCGCAAGAAGGCGAAGGCGCAGGCCGAGAAGGCGCGCAAGCGCTACGCCTGAGGCGTCAACCGCGGAGCCCGCGAGCCCCGCGCCCGCCGGACTCAGGGCTCGTCGTAGTCGCCCTCGGTGTACTCGCCTTCCGGTGCGTCGACGGGCTCGTCCGCGTCGGTGTACGTGCCTTCCGTGACGTCCTCCGGGCCGACGCCGTCGGTCTCGGTGTACTGGCCGTGGACGGTACGCTCGTGCGGCGCCTCCCCGTCGACCTCGGTGTAGCTGCCCTCGAGGTTGTCGCGTGCGTCGCCGATCGGCTGCTCTGGGTTGCTCATACGACGGACACTACGCCGTGCAGCCCGCGTCCACCACAGGCATCTGGACCGCAGTTCGAAGGCGCCGCCTCTAAGGTGACGGTGTGAGACTCGACCGACGCCGCGAACGCATCCCGCACGCCGGCGGGCGCACCGTCGAGGGGATGTCGCGCCGCGGCTGGATGCTGCTGGTCGCCGCCACCGTGGCGGTGGGCGGCGTCCTCGTCTCGGTCGGGCTCGCAGCGGTCGGTTTCCCGAGCGCGGGCACCTCGTCGGCCGCCTCGTCCGAGCCGCAGCCGGTGTCGCGGCACACCCTCGAACCGCTCCCGGGGCCCCGCGGCCTGCCGCCCCGTCCGACTTCCACCCATGTGGCGACCGTCCCCGCGCAAGCGCTGGACACCCTCACCGCCGGCGACTGCCTGCAGACATACGACTCCAAGGAGGCGCCCGCCTACCCGGTGGTGGACTGCTCGGCGCCGCACCTCGCGCAGCTGCTCTGGAAGGGCACGCTGTCCCAGCCGGCCGTCGCGCCCTTCCCCGGTACGGATGCGCTCGACGCGCAGGTCAGCGACCTCTGCGAGCAGCACCTCGACTGGCACTGGGTCGCGGTCTGGAACGAGGACGTGCAGGTCGACCTCCGATACCCCGGCACGGCCGCGCAGTGGTCGACCGGCGCCCGCTCGTACTACTGCTTCGTCTACACCTTCTCGCGTCACGAGCTGACGGGCAGCGCGCTCGCGGGAGGCTGACCTCGCCGCCGTAGCCGCATCCACCCCGCGCGGAGTAGTCTGCGCCCGTCGCACGGAGGGACGGCGGGCGGATGAGCGAAGAGGCACCCGAGGGCACGTGGCCGCATCGCGTGCTGGAGCTGAGGATCCACGGCATCAAGAACACGCCGCCGACCGAGATCCTCGGGCGGGAGCAGAGCGAGCTGCGGCAGACGCAGGGCGACGAGAACGGCGGGTTCTGGTGGGCGCCCGATCAGGACCAGGCGGACCGCGACCCGGACGATCCGCCCGGCACTGCCGACCCGTCGGTGCCGCCGGAGGGGGTGCGCACCGAGGCGTACTCGTGGGGGCGGCTCGCCCGCTACGGCTCCGGGCCCCTCCTGTTCATCGGGCAGCTCTTCGTGCAGCTGGCCTGGCTGCTGCTGGCGCCGTTCGGCCTGGCGAACACCGCCTACTGGACCCGGCGCATCCCGACCCAGCGACCCGGCGGCGAGTGGGATGCCGGGGTCGGCGGCGCGTCGCTGCGCATCTTCGCGCTCGGCCTGACCCTGCTCTACGTCTGCGCACTGGGCTCGGTGAGCCTCGACCTCGGGGTGCAGTGCGTCTCCGGCACGGCGTGCACCGCCCTCCCGAGCGCGGTCACCGGATTCTTCGGAACCGAGCCGCTGAGCTGGCGCGGTCCGCAGCTGTCGCTGCTGTCGCTCGTCCCGATCGCCGGCGTGCTCCTCCTCTTCGTGGTGTCCCGCCGCGCGCGGGTGCGGTACGAAGCGGCGATCTTCGACGCCGCCGACCGGATGGGCGGCCGCGGCGTCCAGCGGAAGGGGCGCCTCCGTCCGCTCGCCTCGGAGGGCTTCTGGCGGACGGCGCGGGTCGGCTCGCCGACCGAGCGCCTGCACCTCGCGGCCGCGTTCCTGCTGGTGGCACTGCTCCTCTCGTGGGACCGCATGTTCGCCGGCGTGGAGGAGTGCGCCAAGCTGCAGACGTTCGTCTCCGGGGAGTGCCTCGGCGGTGCGCTGCGCACCGGCGACGTGCTCGCCCTCATCGGCGGCATCGTCGCAGCAGCAGGGCTCGTCGTGACGATCGTGCTCGTCGGAGTGCTCGCCGAGACCACGAACACCGGCCGGGAGTCGGTGGACGAGTTCCTGCGCGACCGGCTCCGCCGGACCGGCACGGTCACCGGCTGGGTGCTCGCGGCAGCCGTCGTCGTTTACCTGTATGTGGGTGCGTCGCTGTGGTTCGGCGGCCAGTACGAGGTGCCGGGAACCGGTGCGTTCCTCGGCCTCGCGACCGCGCCGTCCATCATCCTGGGCGTTCTGCTGGCGATCTGCGTTTCGGCGCTCGGCTGGCGCCGGGGGGTCCCGCACTGGCTGTCGATCGTGCTCATGACGGGCGCCGGCCTCGCCTTCCTGGTCGGGGTCGCGCAGAACCCGCCGACGCAGGATGCGGACCCGGGTGCGCTGCGCCTGCCGCTCTTCCTGATCGCTGCGGTGCTCACGCTCGCGCAGCTCATCGTCGTCTGGTGGTGGCCGCGGTCGCGCCCGGGCCGGCGCGTCGGTCACCCGGAGCGCTTCCAGGCGGAGGGGTGGGCCGGCATGGGTCCCGGTGTGCTGATGCTCCTCGCGCTCGGCGCCGCCATGATCCTGTCCACCCTGCTCGTCCTCGGGGTGCAGGGCTGGCTCGTGAGCGGCTCCCCGCCGTGCGGCTGTGCGGCGCCGCCCCACGGTGTTCTCCGGCCCCCGATCGTCTACCACAACTTCGGCGACGTCCTCCCGTTCATCGCGATCGCCTTCGCGCTCGTCGTCACCGGGATGGCCCTCCCGCTGCTGCGCTGGATCCCGCTGCTCACCACGCCGCGCACGGTCGATGGACGCCGGCCCCTCCTCGAAGGGGTGGATTCGTACCAGTACGGCCGCATCCGCGCGAGCACGACCGCCGACCGCCTGGCGCTGAAGATCCTGCGCGCGCGGCGGCTGGCGGCCCTGGTGCATCGCGGTGAGCCCATCCTCGGAATCCTGGCCCTGCTGCTCACGATCGGGTTCGTGGTCGCGCTCGCCGTGTCGTACACGACGGTGTTCCGGGCGATCGACGGCCTGGTGGGGCCGGCTCTGACGGTGATCGCGGCCGCCATCCTGATCGTCGTCGTGGAGAACGCGCTGACGGCCAAGGAGCGCCCGATCAGCGTGATGTGGGACCTCATGTGCTTCCTGCCGCGCGCCGGGCATCCCTTCGGTCCGCCCTGCTACGCCGAGCGCGTCGTGCCCGAGGTGCGCGACCGGGTGACCGACTGGCTCACCCACGACCTGCAGCCGCCGGCCGACCTCGACCTCGCCGCACGGCTCGAATGGCGCGACCGTCAGGAGGAGCGGGCGCTCGCCGAGGAGCGGCCGTTCAGCGTGGTGCTGTCGGCGCACAGCCTCGGGGCGGTCCTGGCGGTCTCGACGCTCTTCACCCTGCGACCGGACGACGCGGACCGGCTGCGCAACGTCGGGCTCCTGACCTACGGCGCCCAGCTGCGCGTGTACTTCGGGCGCTTCTTTCCGGAGCTGTTCGGGCCGGACGCGCTCGGAACCCTGGGATCGCGACGTCCGCTGCTCGGCAAGGCCGACCCCTGGTTCACGCAGGTCGAGCTCGACCAGGACGGCGGGCGTGTGGTCGTCAGCGAATCGGACGCCGACGACCCGTCGCTGGTGGACCTGCTCACCCAGCCCGATGGATCCGTCGGCTGGATCAACCTGTGGCGCCGCACCGACTACCTGGGCTTCCCGATCAACAGCTACCGGCTCGACCGTGGCTTGCCCGACGACCTCGACCGGGGCGCCGACGAGTTCGGCCCGCCGCGCTACCTCGTGAAGGTGGCGACGCATCCCGACTACCAGTCCGCGCCGCAGTACCGGGTGGCGCTGCTGGACGTCATCGAGCGCATCCGGTAGCCGGACGACGATACGCCGGGGCACCGCGGGGAGGTACCCCTTGCGGGCTCGCGGGCCCCGGCGTTGTGTGTGCCGCATGACCGATTCGCGCGATGCACAGGAACCGGTCACCGGCCACGACCCCACCAACGGGCTGGCCGGCGACCTCGAGGGTGACGACGGCGGCGCCGTCCAGCCCACGGCGGACAGGGACGTCATCCAGGACGTGATCCCGGATCTCGACGACGCCCGCCGGACGGACGAGGATGCGGACTCCGCGACCTCGTACAGCGAAGAGGGCCAGCCGTAGGGCTGCCGGGAAGGAGCGAAGCATGAGCGACACCAGCGGACTGCCGAACACCGACGCCGAGGGCGTGCCCGCCGAGGACAAGCCGGAGCGCTTCGAGGAGGGCGCCGAGCGCGACGCCCAGGCCGCCGAGCCGGCCGAGACGGAGGCGGGCCAGTCGGGCGACGTCAGCGCGCCGGGCGAGACCGGCATCGCGCCCGAGGGCGCGGAGGACGTCACCGCGAACAGCGGCCAGAACCCGGCCGGCGACACCGGAACCGACCAGGCCGAACCGCCGCCCGCCGACTTCGACCCCGCCGATCAGCCGTCGAACCCCGACCTCGTCGGGCACAGCGAGCCTCCGGACTGATCGACCCACCGACCCACCGGCCTCGCGCCGGTGCCGTGGCGACCCCGCTCTCCTCATCCCAGAGCGGGGTCGCTGCGTGTCCGGATGCGAGGCGGCCGCGCGTCGGGCGATTCAGCGCGGCGGCCGGCCCGCCAGCCACCCGGCGCCCGCCACCACGCCGACGACGCAGAGGGCGGCGCCGACACCGAGCACCGGTGCGTCACCACCGGTGCGGGGGAGGATCAGGCCGACCACGACCAGGAAGACGCCGACGTTCAGCAGCACGGCGGCGACCCAGCCGAGCGCCGTGCGCAGCGTCGCGTTCATCTCCGGGTATCGTAGCCCGGCGACTACTCCCCGTCGATCAGCTCGAGCAGGCGCTTCGTCTCGCGGGCGATGTCGTCGTGGTCGTTCTGCGACGCCCGGCTCTCCAGCGAGATGACCGCGCAGCGGTGCACCTTCGTGAAGTCGCCGTAGGGGAAGCTGAACCGCCCCTTCGTCTCCTCGCTCTTGTCCGGGTCCTCGCCGAGATGCCAGAGCGCGTAGTCGTCCCAGCCGTTCTTCTCGATGTAACGGTTCTCGTCGTCCGCGCTCGGGGCGTGCTCGCTCCAGTCGTCGCGCTGGTCGTGCACGACCTTGCCCTGCTCGACCAGCTTCCTGGCGTGCTCCAGCGCCTTCTTGTTGAGGCGGACGCTCATGCCTCTCCCTGGTTGCCGGTGGCCGCGGTCTCCGCGTCGAGCGACTCGTTGATGAGGGAGGCGACGAGCATCCGCCAGTCCGACCCCTCGTGGAGCGTCTCGGCGTATCCGGGAGGCACCGCGCCGAAGACCGGCTCGTGCTCTTCGCCCTCCACGGCGACGCGGACCAGCGTCCCGAGCTCGGCGTGCGACTCGTCGAGGACGACCCACACTCCCGGCGACTTCTTCTCCACGTGGAAGATGCGGTCGCGGTACGGGTACCGCACGCTGGACATCTCGAGCTCGCTCGCCGACATGGCGACTCCTCTCCCTGGGCCGTCGCCCCTATGGAACGCCACAGCGCGGAGCTTGGCAAGAGGCTTGTCGTGCGGGGCGCTCAGGCCGAGCGTCGGCCGCTGAGCACGCCGTCGATGCGGTCCAGGAGGTCGGCCGGGTCGTCGAACACCGAGACCGCGCCGGCCTCGAGCAGCTCCGACGGGCCGACGCCGCCGGACAGCACCCCGGCAGAGCGGACGTGCGCGCGGGCGGCGGCCATCATGTCCCACACCGAGTCTCCGACGAAGAGGGCGTCCGACGGGTCCGACTGCGCGCGCTGCAGCGCGACTTCGATGATGCCGGGCTCCGGCTTCGCGGTCTCGACGTCGTCGGCGTTGGTCGTCGCGTGGATCGCATCGTCGGCATCCAGTGCCTTCATCAGCAGTTCCAGCTCGTCCTCAGGAGCCGAGGTGGCGAGCACCACCCGGATGCCGCGGGACGAGAGCTCGCGCAGCAGGTCCGCGGCACGGTCGAAGGCGCGCAGCCGCCCCGCCTGCTCGACGTAGTAGCGCGAGTGCAGGTCCTTCGCGCGGCCGATCCAGTCCTCGTCCCGCTCGCCCACCAGCTGCTCGAGCAACCGCGCCGAGTCCTGGCCGATGGCTCGATGGATGCGCCAGGAGTCCACCGGGGTGCCCATCTCGGCGAACGCCCGGCTCCAAGCGTCGACGTGGAGGAAGTTGGAGTCGACCAGGGTTCCGTCGACGTCGAAGAGCACTGCGGAGATCGTCATGGCTCCACGACTACCACCCCTTGCGCGCACCAGGCATGGGGTGCACCGTTCCGGGCATGGCTGATCACTCGTATCCGGAACTCACCGACCCCCGCACCGCCATCGTCACCGGCTCCGACTCCGGCATCGGCCGTGCCACCGCGGTCGCACTCGCGCAGGCGGGCATGGACGTCGGCATCACCTGGCACTCCGACGAGGAGGGCGCGGAGGAGACCGCCCGTCTCGTCCGCGAGGCCCGCCGCCGCGCTGTCGTCGCGCAGCTCGACACCACCGACGCCCCCGCGTGCGGCGACGTCGTCGACCGCATCGCCGACGAGCTCGGCGGCTGCGACGTCTTCGTCAACAACGCCGGCCTCAACGGCGGCACGCCCTTCTTCGAGACCGACTGGGAGACCTGGCGGAAGACCGTCTGCGCCGACCTCGACGGCGCGTTCGTGTGCATCCAGCGCATGGCTCGGCGCATGGTGGATGCGGGACGCGGCGGCCGCATCATCGGCGTCACCAGCGTGCACGAGCACCAGCCCCGCGTCGGTTCGGCCGCGTACGACGCCGCGAAGCACGGCCTCGGCGGGCTGCTGAAGACGCTGGCCCTGGAGCTGGGCGAGTACGGCATCACCGCGAACGCGGTCGCACCGGGCGAGATCTCGACGCCGATGAACGACGCCGAGGACGAGGACCCGCGCGAGGTGCACCGTCCGGGCGTCCCGCTCGGCCGCCCCGGCGACGCCCGCGAGATCGCCTCGGTGATCGCGTTCCTCGCGTCGCCCGCCGCGTCGTACGTCACCGGCGCCTCCTGGGCGGTCGACGGCGGGATGCTGCAGATGGGTCCGCAGGCGGGCTCGCACCTGACCTCCGACGACTGGCGGCGCCTCTGAACGGTCGCCGCTGACTATCGCGCGGAGCCCGCGGGTGCTGGGATGGCAGCATCACCGCCCCCGCCGACTCCCCTCCGACGCTCCGGGGGCGGTGTGGGCATCCCCCGGCTCAGCCAATCAGCGACACCGCGCGCGCGATCACGAGCGCGAGCAGGAGGAAGCCCGCGAACGACTCCAGCGCCATCAGCAGCTTCGCCCGGTGGGTGAGCGGCATCGTGTCCGTCGGGCTGAACGCCATCGAGTTCGACAGCGAGAAGTAGAAGTAGTCGATGTAGTTCGGCACCCAGTCGGCCTGCTTGCTGGAGCCGCGGGCCACCTCGACGACCGCGTCGTGGTCCTCGTCCTGCGGGAAGCGGAAGTCGGCCAGTGCCAGCTTCGGGCGCGGGACGGTCGCGCGGGCCACCGGTCCGCCCCGGTCGAGCACCCAGAACACCAGCGCGAACGCGATCACGTTCGTGAGCCACACCTGCAGCGACGCCAGCAGCAGTTCATAGCCGTTGCCGCGCTTGTTGAGCAGCCGGATGACGGTCTCCGCGAAGGCGACCTGGTTGGCCACCAGGATGAACAGCGACAGCCCGATCTCAGCCCGGCGGGACCACCGGGACTCGCGGGTGAGATGGTGCGGGTTGTAGATCACCAGCGCGACGATCATCAGCAGGCAGATGCCGACGACGGCGTACCGCTCGATCAGCGGAACGACGCTGGGAAGGAGCGCGTACGCGGCCAGCGCCACCACGGTGGCGATCACCGCGGGCCAGCGGTGCTCCGGCTGGGCGCGCCGCGCCTCCTTCTCGGTCTCGGTGTCGCTCACACCGGGAACAGTACAGCGGTATCCGTCAGTTGAAGATCGCCCACTCCGAGCGGTCGAGTCTGGCGCGATTGCCGTTGATCACGAGGTACCACGAGTTCTCGTCGCGGTGCAGGTACTCCGCGAGGATGGTCGTGTACTTCCACTCGCCGGACACCAGCGACCAGCGGATCAGCGAGATGAGCTGGCCCTGGCGCAGGTACGGGACCGCGACGAAGTCGTCTTGACGATGGGGCTCCGGCACCGCGTGCCGAGCACCCGCCCGCTGCGTGCTCATGCTGCACTGTAACTCCGCCGCAGGGCCGCGGGATATACCCCCGTTTCCCGTCGGCGTGAAGCGGCGCGGTCTCAGTCGGCGGTCGCGGACGTCACCAGCTCCCGCACGGACCGCACGGGCGCGATCGTGCGGTTCTGCGCGGACTCGTACGCGGCGAGGATGATGCCGAGCACCTCGATCCCCTCCTTCTGCGTGTGGAGGGGCCGGGTGCCGTCCAGGATGCTGCGCGCGAAGTGCGCGATCTCCTCGCCGAACTCGTGCACCGGCTCCAGTTCGTATACCGTCGGCTCGCTGTCGCCGCGGGCACGGAAGGCGAGGGAGGTGCCGTCGCTGGTCAGGCTGCCGCGCTCGCCGACCGCGGAGAACTTCTCCGTCCCGTCCGCGGGCTCATACGCCCAGCTGGTGACGAGGCTGCCGAGGACGCCGTTGTCGAAGCGCACCAGCACCTGCGCCGAGTCCTCGCCCTCCATGAACGTCAGACGGTGCGTCGCCAGCATGGCGGTGACCTCCACCGGCGACCCGCCGGCCAGGTGCAGCAGCAGATACGTGGGGTGGTAGCCGGTGTCGATCAGCTCGCCGCCGCCGCTGGTCGAGGCGTGCGCACGCCATCCCATGTTCGACGGGTCGAAGTCGTTGAAGAAGCTGTCGGTGGTGCGCACCTCGTAGAGCCGCCCGAGGGCGCCCTCCTCGATGAGCTTCTTCGCCTGGGCGACGGCAGGGAGGAACAGCTGGTTGTGCGCGCACATCAGCGTGACGCCGGACTCGGCGACCGCCGCATCCACCTCGGCTGCCTCTTCGGGGGTGAGGCAGAGCGGCTTCTCGCACAGGACGTGCTTGCCGGCCCGGGCGGCGGCGACGATGGCGTCCTTGTGCAGGTGGTGCGGGAGGCAGATGTCGACGGCGTCGATCTCGGCCTCCGCGAGCATGGTGGTGTAGTCGGCGTAGATGGCGGCGCCGCTGTCGCCGGCGCGGCGCTCGGCCGCTTCGCGGACCGGGTCCGCGACCGCGGCGAACGTGACGGTCTCCGGGTTGCGGAGGTAGCCCGCGACGTGGGCGCCGGCGATGCCTCCGGCTCCGATCAGCCCGATGCGGACGGTGTTGGTGGGCATGACGATGTGCTCCTTGAAGGAAGAGAGGAAGAAAGAGGAGGGGCCGGTCAGGCGACCGGGACGGGGGAGAGCGCGACCGCGCGGCCGCTCGCTGCGGACTCGTTCGCGGCGACGACCATCCGGGTCAGCTCGACGGCGTGACGCAGGTTGTCGTCGGCGGTCGTGCCGTCGTGGATGTGCTGCACCCACTGCGCGAACGGACCCGGTCGCCGGTCGGGCAGGGGGATCTCCTGCCACCCGTCGCCGAACGCACCGCCCTTGGCGAGTAGGCGCTCGCCGCGGAAGCCGAACATCAGGCTGCCGGCGGTGCCGCGCAGTTCGACGGTGAACGCTCCCGGCGTGGTGACGACGCTCGCCTCGAAGACGCCGAGGCGTCCGCCGGGGAACTCGGCGGTGACCACCGCGTTGTCCTCGACCGGCCGCCCGGTCACGCTGCCGTAGCTCGCCGAGATGCTCAGCGGCTCGGCGCGGTGGAACAGGCGCGTGAGGTAGGCCGGGTGGCAGCCGAGGTCCGTCAGCGCACCACCGATCGCGGCCGCCGGGTCGCCGAACCGGTCGGGCAGCCAGCGGGCCACCCACCCGTCATGCGCGAGCCGGACCCGCGAGTAGGTCAGCTCGCCCAGCGTCCCCTCGTCGAGGATGCGCTCGATCGCGACCGTGTAGTCGTCCGAGAGCCGGGGGAGCGACACCACGAGGGCGACGCCGGCCTGCCGGGCCAGCTCCACGAGCTCCTCGGACTCCGTGACGGTGGGGGCGAGGATCTTCTCGGTGAAGACGTGCTTGCCGGCGGCGATGGCGCGGCCGATGACGTCGCGGTGCTGGTCGGTGGCGGTGGTGACGGTCACGGCGTCGAGTTCCGGACGGGCGAGCAGCTCGTCGAGGTCGGCGACGAACTCCACGCCGAACTCGTCGGCGGCCGCACGGCCGCGCTGCTCGTCGTCGTCCCAGACGGCGACCAGGGTGGTGTCGGGATGCTGCTGGACGTTGCGCGCGTAGTCGCCCGCGTGTACGTGCCAGAAGCCGATCGCTGCGACAGCGAGTGGGTGGGACATGCCTGTCGAGGCCTCCTTGCCAGGGTTACGGTGCGCGCGAACTTCGAAAGCGTACCTTCTGCTCCGGAGCAGTCGGAAGACCTGTGGCCGAATTTCTGCAATCGTTCCCAGATTCGGCATGATCGTCCTGTGAGCAGCGCGACGATCCGCCTCGACGGCGACGACTGGACCATCCGCGAAGCACTCGGCGACACAGCCGAGTGGTACCTGGGCGCACCGCTCCCGGAGGCGGGCAACAACGTGGCCGAGGCGTCGGCGGCGATCGCCGCGGCGCCCGGCTGGCTGCCCGCGCGGGTTCCGGGAGCCGTCATCGACGACCTGCACCGGGCGGGCGAGGTGCCCGACCCGCGCGTCGGCCGCAACAGCCGCGCGTCCGAGTGGGTGGCGGAACGCTCCTGGGTCTACCGGCGCGCGGTCGACCTCGATGCGTCCGCGAGCGACGGGGTCCGCGACGGCGTCGGCGTCGGCGTGCTCGAGTTCGACGGCATCGACCCCGGAGCCGACGTGTACTGGGACGGCGAGGCCCTCGGCTCGGTCCACGGCCTCTACCAGCGCGGCCGGTTCGTGCTGACGCCCGAGCAGCGCTCGCCCGGGCGCCACAAGCTGGCGCTTCGCGTGCATCCCGCCCCGGCCTCCGAGCCGCAGGTCGGCCGAACGGAGCGGGTGCGCGTCCACACGCCCCGCCTCGGCTACGGCTGGGACTTCTCCCCGCGCCTCCGCCACCAGGGCGTCTGGAAGAGCGCGCGCCTCCGCGTCGCCCGCGCCCTCCTGGGCGACGTGACCGTGAGCGCGCGGGTCGCCGAGGCGGGCGAGGCGCCCGCGCCGCGGTCGAGTGGTGAGTGGATGCGCGAATCCGCGTCGGGTGGCGACGAGATGTCACGACTCGATCCGACCGCGGCGCACGAGCGAGACGGCGTGGTCGACGTCTCGTGGGAGGCACCGCTCGCCGCGAGACCGGATGCCGCCCTCGGCGTGACGGTCACGGTCACGCGCGAAGGGCGCACCGTCGCCCAGCAGCGGGTGGATGCGGCGGCCGGCACCGCGAGCCTGCGCATCCCGCAGCCCGAGCTGTGGTGGCCCAATACGGTCGGCCCGCAGCCGCTCTACGCGGTCACGGTCGCACTGTCGGACGCCGCGGGCGAGACGGATCGAACCGCGCGGGAGGTCGGGTTCCGCACGGCGGAGCTGGTGCCGAACGAGGGTGCCCCGGCGGGCGCGCTCGGCTACACGGCCGTCGTCAACGGCGTCGTCGTGCCCCTGCTCGGCTGGAACTGGACCCCGGCCGACACCCTGTTCGGCTCGATCGACCCGGCGAAGGTCGAGCACCTGCTCGCGCTGGCGGCCGCGTCGGGCGCGCGCCTCATCCGTGTCTGGGGCGGCGGCCTCATCGAGTCAGAGCACTTCTACGCCACGTGCGACCGCCTCGGACTGCTCGTCTGGCAGGAGTTCTCCCAGTCGAGCTCCGGGATGCAGAGCGCGCCCAGCACGGATCCCGACTTCGTCGCGCTCATGCGCGCCGAGGCGGAGGCGCTGGCGCCCACGCGCATCCACCACCCGTCCTTGCTGCTCTGGGGCGGCGGCAACGAGCTCGACGACGGCGGCGTCCCGCTCAGCGACGACCGGTCGCCGGTGCTCGCCGCGCTCTCCGCGACCGTCGCCACGCTCGATCCCGGCCGCGGCTGGCTGCCCACGTCGCCGACGGGACCCGAGTTCCACAACCGGCTCGACCGCATCCACGCCAACCCGGAGGGGCAGCACGACGTGCACGGACCTTGGGAGCATCAAGGGCTGGTCGGCCAGTACACGCTCGCGAACGCCGGAACGAGCCTCGCGCACACCGAGTTCGGCGTCGAGGGGATGACGAACCTGCGCTCGCTGACGGCGCTCGTCCCCGAGGCCGAACGCTGGCCCGCCGACCGCACCAACCCGGTGTACCGGCACCTCGGCGAGTGGTGGAACAACGCCGACCAGGTCGTCGAGCTGTTCGGCGGACGGCCGGACGACCTCGCCACCCTCAACCGGGCGTCCCAGCTGCTCCAGGCGACCGGGCTGCAGTACGCGGTGGAGGCGGACCGCCGCCGGTTCCCGCGCTGCAGCATGGTCTTGCCATGGCAGCTGAACGAGAGTTTCCCGAACGCGTGGTGCACGACCGCGGTGGACTTCCGCGGCGACCCCAAGCCGGCGTTCTTCGCCGTGGCGCGGGCCTTCGAGCGACGCCGGGCAACCCTGCGGGTGGAGCGGGCCGTGTGGGGCGGCCAGTCCGTCGCGGCGGCGGAGGTCTGGCTGTGGGCGGAGGATGCGGTGGTCGAGGGCTCGACGGTCACGGTGCGGGCGGTCGCTCTCGACGGAACGGTGATCGCCGAGCGGGTGCTCGGTGCGCCGACGGTCGGCCGCCCGGCGGCCGTCGGGAGCCTCGAGGTGGCGGTGGATGCGCTGCCCGCCGTCTTCCTGTGGGAGGCGGACTGGCGGGATGCCGAGGGGCGCGTCATCGACCGCGAACGCACGGTCGCGACCACGACGGAAAACTTCGCGGCGCTGCTCGACGTCCCGGCCCCGCTGCTCGCGGTGACCCGCGGTGCGGACGGCGCGGTGCGCATCGGGAACGAGGGCGACGTGGCGGCGCTGACGCTGCGGGTTGTGGACGCTCGTCCCGTGGAGGCCGAGCCAGGGGGCGCGAGATCCGCGGTGGGGCGCCCCGTCGGCGCGCCGGGGGCGCCCATCCTGAGCGTCTCCGGCGACCCGCGCCCGCTGCTGCCCGGCGAGGAGCGCTGCCTAGCCGCGACGCCCGGTGTGCCGGTAAGGCTGGAATCGTGGAACGCGGAGCCGGTCGACCTGCCGTGACGAGCGACGCCGTGACGCGTCTCCACGTCACCCGTTCTGGTGTGACCGCAATAGAGCCGCCACACCGGGAGCGTTCACGATCCGTTCAGAACGGGGTGGTGTGATAGCCCCGTGAAGACGCGAATCGCGGAATACCCGCGGCCGGACCACTTCCTGCTCCACATCAGCGACACGCATCTGCTGGCGGGGGGCGAGCGGCTCTACGGCACCGTCGACAGCGAGCAGCACCTCCGGGCGCTGCTGCAGGAGGTGGAGTCCTCGGGCGGCCGTCCTGACGCCATCGTGTTCACCGGCGACCTCGCCGACCGCGGGCAGCCCGACGCGTACGCGCGGCTCCGCGCGCTGGTCGACCCGGCGGCGGAGCGGATGGGCGCCCGCGTCATCTGGGTGATGGGCAACCACGACGACCGGGCGGCGTTCCGGCAGGGGCTGCGCGACGAGAACGCGGTGACCGCGCCCGTCGACGACGTCGTGTGGATCGGCGGCCTGCGCGTCATCGTCCTCGACTCGACCGTGCCCGGCCACCACTACGGCGACGTGAGCGAGTCGCAGCTCGACTGGCTCGCCGCCGAGCTCGCCATGCCGGCGCCCGAGGGGACCATCCTCGCGATGCACCACCCGCCCATCCCGAGCGTGCTCGATCTGGCCGTGTCGGTGGAGCTGCGGGACCAGTCCCAGCTGCGCGAGGTGCTCGAGGGCAGCGACGTGCGCAGCATCATCGCGGGGCACCTGCACTACTCGTCGACGGCCATGTTCGCTGGGATCCCGGTGTCGGTGGCGTCGGCCAGCTGCTACACGCAGGACCTCAACGTGCCGGTGGGCGGCACCCGCGGTCGCGACGGCGCGCTGTCGTTCAACCTGGTGCACGTCTACCCGAACACGGTGCTCCACTCGGTCGTGCCGCTCGGCCACTACCCGACGCTCGACTACGTGGACGCCGAGGAGTCGGCGCGCCGCCTGGCCGCCGACGGCATCCGCATCCCCCCGGCCGCCGGCCGCGAGGCCCCCACGGAGCCCGTCCGCATCCTGGCCTGACCCCGCTCCTGTCGCGCCCGCGCCAGGGCCGAGATTTGTGCCAAATCGTGGTTATGCGCGCGCCATAACCGAGATTTGGCACAAATCGTGGACCCCGGGCGGCGCAGAGGGTCAGGGGAGCGGGCGCTCCCACGGGGCGGGGAACGGGAAGTAGCGCTCCAGGAAGTCCGTCACCACGCGCGTGCGCTCAGCGGCGTCGATCTCGGGCTTCGAGCCGTCGTTGAGGCAGAACATGTCCTGGTCGCGCTTCTTCAGCAGGCGGCGCATCATGTCAGGCGCCTGCCGCAGCGTCGTCTCGATGTAGAGCACCTTCGCCTGCGTCTGCGTCACGGCGCGTCCGGTCATCAGCGCGTAGTAGTGGTACAGCGAGTTCGTGACCGAGATGTCCGTCGCCGAGCGGAACGGGCTGCCCGCCGTGCGGCGGAAGTCCTCGGGAAATTCGCGCTCCATCTCCTGCAGCACGCTCACCCGCAGGGGCGCTGCGCAGTGCTCGAGGTGCCGCGTGGTGACCGCCCCGAAGCGCTCCCACAGCAGCCGCCGGTTGACGCGCGCGGCGTTCTCGAACCCGCTGCGGGCCGGGTCGGTCTCGCCGAGGCCGATGCGCGTTCCGGCCTCCACGAACTTCGTCACACCGCCGGGCGAGAAGAAGATGTCGGGCGAGAGCGGCCGCCCGATGAACATGTCGTCGTTCGAGTACAGGAAGTGCTCCGACAGGCCCGGGATGTGGTGCAGCTGGCTCTCGACGGCGTGCGAGTTGTGGGTCGGCAGGGTGGACGTGTCGGCGAAGAAGTCCTCGCTTCGCATGATGTGGATGCGCGGATGCTCGGCATCCAGCCACGGCGGCACCGGTGAGTCGGTGGCGATGTAGATGTTGCGGATCCACGGGGCGAACATGTGGATGCTGCGCAGCGCGTACTTGAGCTCGTCGATCTGCCGGTAGCGCGCCTCGTTGTCGTCGCCCTCGCCGACGACGTAGGCCGCCATCCGCGCGGCCCGCTGCCGCTGGTACTCGCTGTCGGAGCCGTCCACCCACGAGAAGACGATGTCGATGTCGAAGGCGACGTCGCTCGCGAGCGGGTCGAACATGTGCTGGAGGGTGCGCCAGCGGCGCCCGTACAACTCGACCTCGGCCTCGACGGCCTCGCTCCGCGGCAGGCGCGGCCGCATCAGGGCGTTCTCGCGCGGTGCGGTGATCTCGTCGTCGCCGAAGCGCCAGAACTCGAGCTGGAAGGCCGTGTCGGCGCCGTACCGCAGGCGGCCGATGGGCTCCAGCCGCGGACGGTACAGGCGGATGATGTCGGCCTTGCGGCGGGAGAGGCGGCCGTCTGCGATGAGCAGGTCCTCGCCGTGCGCGCCGCCCTCGGGGTCGATGCCGCGGGCGTAGAACGGCTCGTCGGCGAAGGCCGCCGCGAGCGCCGCGGTGACCTCCTTGCGCTTGCGCCGGTCGAGGGCGACGATCAAGCGGTTGTCGTCGTCACGAACCAGCAGGTACTCGAGCCCCGCGTCGTCGAGCGCGTCGCGCACGGCGAGCAGGTCCTCGATCATCGACTCCCGCGGGGTGAACGGTCCGGACACCAGGGTGTACAGCCCTTTGCGGTGCACGATGTCGTCGCGGGTGAACCGGCGCGCGCCGATGCCGGGGTCGCTGGTGACGACGACGGGCTCGGGCTGGTCGGACAGGGATGCGGGAGGAAGCTCAGCCATACAGGGACCACTCTAGGCTGCTTCTCCGTCCGCGCCGTCCCCCGGTCGGGGTGGCCCCCGCAGCGCCGTGCGCGGCGCGGGAGCCGCCGCTCAGCCGAGCAGCTCGCGCACGGTCGCGAGCAGTAGCGCCCGCGCCTCCGGGGTCACGAGCCACGGTGCGAATCCGTCGGCCGCCAGGAAGAACGTCGCGCGCGCGGCGGGGGCGATGCTCCCGTCGGCCAGCCGCGACCCGGCCGGGGTGACGCCGATGACGGAGCGGCCGGACTCGGGGTCGTGCGCCACGACCGCTGCGTCCTCCGGCGGGTCGGCGACGGTCAGCTTCGACCGGCCGCGGTACACGACGACGTCGCCGTCGAGCCCGGCGGCGGCGGGATGGTCGGCGCCGGCGATGCGGATGCGGTCGAGCGAGAGCGGAACGGCCGCCGCGGTCGCCAGCCCGAGCGGCACCAGGTGTCCCCAGGCGAGCAGCGGGACCGGGCGCGACGCGGCTGCCCGGGCCGTCTCCTCGGTCGCGCCACGTGTCACGATGAGCAGGTCGGCGGCGGGGTCGTCGCCGAGGTGGGCGCGCATCCCGGACCGTCCGAGGAACTCGACCAGCTCGCGGTCGCCCGGCGCCGGGTTCGGGCCGGTCAGGACGGCGACCGTGGCGCCGGTGCCGTGCGTCCGCGTCCCGACGACGCCGAGGCGTTCGAGCGCGCGATCGACCAGCGCGAGCACGGCGGCGCGGGCGACGTCCGCGTACTCGGCCTCCAGCAGGCGGAGCGCGGTGCTGAGCTCCTCGATCGCGTCGGCAGGGTCAGCGCCGTCCCGGGAGCCGCCCAGCACCCGGCACGCCAGGACGCCCGCGGCGCCGGTCGCGCGCGCCGCGTCGATCCACGGTCCCAGCTGTGCTGCCAGGTCGACGGGGGTGGATGCGCTGGGCGCCGTCTCCGCGAGGCCCCGGAGCAGCGTGGCAGCGTCGTCCCAGCGCTCCGCGGCGACGGCGTCGTCGAGCCGCGGCCAGCGCGGGGCGCCCGGGGGCCACGCGCTGCACGCATCCACCAGGGTCCGCAGCCCGGCCGCGTCCCCGTCGTCATCACCGGCGACGGCCCGGTACGCGCGATCGGCAGCAGCCGAGGGATCGTACGCCGACGGGTCGGCCGCCCACTCCGCCACGGTGTGCAGCGCGAAGCGGGAGGGCGCCGCCTCCACCATCGGATTGGCGACGATGCCGACCAGCCCGGGCCCGGCCTCGCGCCCGGTCAGCGGCCCGAGGAACACGCGGGACCGGTCGAAGTCGTTCACCGGGAAGTTGTCCCACAGCACCAGGTCGCGTCCGAAGGCGGCGGCCGCCCTGGCGATGTCGTCGGACGTCACGCGCCCGACGACGATGTCGGCCCCCGTCCACAGCACCCGCGCATCCCGGGGCAGGGTCCGGTCCAGGCCGATCCGGTACGGCGTCCGTTCGAGCCCCGCGTAGTCGGTCGGGCAGAACAGCACGGGCTCGTGGATCCCGGCCGGCCGCAGGAACGACCGCTCGAACCGCGCCGCCACCGCGCCGTGCTGCCGCCCGAGGAGCTCCGGCTCCTCCATCGGAACGTCGTCGAAGAGCAGGGCGAACGACCGGATGCCGGCGTCGAGCAGCTGCCGGCACTTCGCCGCCAGCGCCTCGTGGTCCGCGTCGTCGTCGAACCGCATGTCGAGGCCGGGGGAGACCGAGTACACGAGGCGGACGCCCCGCTCGTCGGCAGCACGTCCCAGGCGAGCGAGCTCGGCCAGCCGGTCGGCGGGATACGGCTCCCGCCAGCGCTCCCGGTGCCACGGGTCGTCCTTGGGCGCGTACAGGTAGTGGTCGAGCCCGAGGGCTCCGGCGCGGTCGAACCAGGCGAGCCGGTCGGCGTGCGACCACGGCTCGCCGTAGAAGCCCTCGACCACCCCGCGCCAGGCGAGGCCGCTCACCGGCCGCCGCCGTGCCACGACGACCAGAGCTCGGCGTAGGCCCCGCCGGCGGCCACCAGTTCGTCGTGGCTGCCCAGCTCCTCGATCTCGCCGTCGCGCACCACCGCGATGCGGTCCGCGTCGTGCGCGGTGTGGAGCCGGTGTGCGATGGCGACCACGGTCCGCCCCTCGAGCACGCGGTTCATGGCGCGCTCCAGGTCGCGGGCGGCGGTCGGGTCGAGCAGGGAGGTCGCCTCGTCCAGGATCAGCGTGTGCGGGTCGAGCAGCACCAGCCGCGCGAGGGCGAGCTGCTGCGCCTGTGCCGGAGTGAGGACGACACCGCCCGAGCCCACGACCGTGTCGAGGCCCTTCGGCATCGCGGCGACCCAGCGGAGCGCATCCACCACCCGGAGGGCGCGCGCGAGCTCGTCGCGTCCGGCGCCGGGCTTGGCGAGGGACAGGTTCTCGGCGATGGTGCCGACGAAGACGTGGTGCTCCTGCGTGACGAGCGCGACGTGGCTGCGCAGGTCGTCCAGCGGGAGGTCGACCAGCCGCACGCCGCCGACGGTGATCCGCCCGCCGGTCGGCTCGGTGATGCCCGCCATGAGACGGCCGAGCGTCGACTTGCCCGAGCCGGACGGCCCGACGATCGCCAGCCGCTCGCCGACGGCCAGGTCGAGGCTGACGCCGTGCAGCACCTCCGTGCCTTCGCGGTACGCGTAGCGCACGTCCTTCGCGACCACGTGCTCGTCCGCGGGCTGCTCGCCCGTCGCGTGCCGGTCCTCCGGAACGTCGGCGACGCCGATGATGCGCGACAGCGCGGTCGTGCCGACCTGGATCTCGTCCAGCCAGCTGATCAGTTCGTCGACCGGCGACACGAGCTGCATGGCGTAGAGCGCGACCGCCGTGACCGCGCCGATGCCGGCGACGCCCTGGCCGACCAGGAACGCGCCCCAGGCGAGCACCACGATGACCGGCAGCAGGAACGCGATGTCGGTGCTCGGGAAGAACCAGGACCGCAGCCACAGCGTGTACCACTCGGAGTCGCGGCGCTCGCGGAGGGCCGCGTCGATCTTGGCCCGCTGCGCCGGCGCCAGGCTGAGCGCCTCGATGGTGCGGACGCCGTCCACGGTCTCGCTGATGGTCCCGCCGAGCGTGGCGTAGGAGGCGAGCTGCCGCTGGTAGCCCGGCCCGGACCGCTTGAGGTACCAGCGCGCGGCGACGATCAGGATCGGGACGCCGGCGAACATCGCAACAGCAACGGCCGGGTTCACCAGGAATGCCGCGACCACGGTCAGCACGGCTGTCACCCCGGCGACGAGGATGCGCGGCACCCCGAACCGCACGGTCTGGGCGACCGACTGGATGTCGTTGGTGGTCCGCGCGAGCAGGTCGCCGGTCCCCGCCGCCTCCACGGTCGAGAGCGGGAGGCGCGCGACGGTGGCGAGGAACTCTTCGCGGAGCTGCGCGAACACGCCCTCGCCGAGCACCATCGACTGCCGCTGCGCGAAGCGGATCAGCACCGCCTGGCAGACGATGGCGCCGAGCAGGATGAGCGCGATCGTGTCGATGCCGGTGCTGGTGAGGGTGTGCCCGGTGATCCCGTCGATGATGAGGCCGATCAGCGCGGGACCCGCGAGTCCGGCGACCGCCGCGAGGGTGTGCAGGAGCAGGACGACGGAGAGCCCGCCGCGGTGCTGGCGGATGAGCCGCGCGCCGGTGGCCCGGACGGTCGCGGTGCTAGCGATCGGAAGCAGCATCGTCGGTTCCCTTCGTGGGGGTGGAGTCCGGAGTCGCCCGCTTCTTCGCGGCCCGCTTCGCCTTCTTCTCCTTCTTGTCCTTCTTCTTCGTGCCCGCGCGCGTGCCGCCGTCCGGCCGCTGGGCGGTCACGGGATGCGTCGCCGTCCAGAGCGCGTCGATGGAGCCGGTCCACGCGGCGTCGAGCTCTTCGCCGTCCGCGGGCTCGGCCGCGCTGATCGTGCGCGAGACGATGGCGCGGTAGAGGTCGCCGAGGTCGTCCTCCTGCCGCAGCAGGGTCTGGTGGTCGCCGGTCCCCACCACCCGTCCGCGGCGGACGACCGCGATGGTGTCCATCCGGTCGAGGAGGAGCGGACTGGCGGTCACGACGACCGTCGTCCGTCCATCCCGCGCTTCGCGGAGCCGCTCGGCGATCTGCGACTCGGTGTGCGCATCCACCGCACTGGTCGGCTCGATCAGCACGAGCACCTCCGCGTCGGTGAGCAGCGCCCGGGCGAGGCTGAGCCGCTGGCGCTGACCGCCCGAGAAGGTACGGCCGCGCTCGGCGACCCGCTCGTGGACGCCGTCCGGCAGCGCCTCCACGGTCTCGGTCGCCGCGGCGGTGTCGAGGGCTGCGGACACCCGGCGGATGCGGCCCGTGTGCGTGTCGGTGTACTCGCGGTCCCGGATGGGCAGCGTGTCGAGCCCGTCGAGCAGCCGGCCGCCGAAGAGGTGCGGGTTGGCGTCGTTGACCACGATGCGCTCGCGCACCTCCTTCACCGGCACGCGCGTGTGGTCGACGCCGCCCCACAGCACCGGCGCCTCGCGGTGGACGGTGTCGTCGAAGCGGCCGAGCCGGGTCGCGATGGCCGCCGCTTCGTCGGGGTCGGCGTCCACGATCGCGGTGAAGCGGCCCGGCTCCACCACGACCCCGGAGGCGAGGTCTTCGATGGCGGAACCCCAGGCCGGGGCCTCAGCGGTCTCGTCCCGGTCGCGCGCCGCGGGCTGTGTGCGCAGCACGGACAGCACACGGCGGGCCGACACGACGCCGGCGGTGAACGTCTGGGCGGCCTCCACCGCCGTCCGCAGCGGGAGCACCAGGAACGTCGCGTACCCGTAGAAGGCCGTCAGCTGTCCGGGAGTGATGCTGCCCGCGACGGCGAGGTGCGCCCCGAACCAGACGATGAACACGAGGAAGGCGCCGGGCAGCAGCACCTGCAGGCCGTCCAGCCAGCTCTGCGTCTTCGCGACGCCGACGCCCGCGGCGCGCACGCGCTGCGACTGGCGGGCGTAGCGGTCGACGAACTCGTGCTCGCCGCCGATCCCGCGCAGCACACGCAGGCCCACGACGGTGTCGGCGCCGAGCGTGGTGAGCCCGCCGGACTCCTCGCGCCAGACGGACTGGCGGGTGCGCAGCGGACGCAGCAGCAGCGCGAGCACGAGCGCGACAGCCGGAACGCCGATGACCACGGCGAGCCCGAGCGGCAGGGATGCGTTGAGCATGATGATCGACACCGCGATGAACGCGACAACCCCGCCGCCGAGCCGGGCCGTGACGTCGAACATGGCGCCGAGCCGCAGGGAGTCGGTGTTGACGGTCGCGACGATCTCGCCGGACGACGTGGTCGCCGTGATCGCCGATCCCGTCTCCGCCGAGTGGTACCCGATCAGCCGCGCGACGCCGAGGGAGGAGCGCAGCCAGTTCGAGACGGCCATCCGGTGCCGCAGCATCCCGGTCACCGCCTGCACCACGGCGACGCCGAGCAGCGCCGCGCACCACAGCCACAGCCGGGCCGGATCTCCCGAGACGCCCTCGTCGACCGCCCGGCCGAGCAGGTAGGGCCAGATCGCCTGGCACAGCATCCAGACGACGCCGAAGAGCACGCCGGCGCCCAGGGTGAACGGCTGCCGGGCGGCCTGCCAGAGCAGGAAGCGCGGCACCGACGAGAGGTGCCGGTCGCTCGGCCGGGCCGCGGGGATGCGCGCACCGCGCGGCGGGCCCGACGGCGGACGGGAGGGGGATGGACGGGCAGCGCGCACGCTGGACACGGAGTGCTCCTGAGGGATCGAGCGGGAAGGGAGGAGGGAGTGAACGGACGGCGGGAACCCGGCGGCGGTTCAGCGTCCCGGCGGGGTCAGCGCCGCGACCGCTGCGGCATCGAGGGCGACCGCGGGGGCCTGCTTCAGCAGCAGCGTGAGCTGCGCCGCCGTCTCGAGCTCTTCGGCGAGGTCGATCGCCGCGTCGAGCGTGGCCGCCGCGACCACCGGTCCGTGGTTCGCGAGCAGCAGGACGGGGTGCCCGGGAGCGGCGGCGGCCACCCCCGAGGCGAGCTCGGCGCTTCCCGGCGGCGCGTAGGGGACGAGGGGCACGTCGCCCAACCGCATCACCCGGTAGGGCGTCAGCGGCGGGAGCGGCGCGAAGCCGTCGGGGGTCGGCGGCAGGCAGGCGATCGCCGTGGCGTACGGCGAGTGGAGGTGGACAACCGCCGTGGCCTCGGGATGCGCGGCGTACATGGCCGCGTGAAGGGGCAGTTCCTTGGTGGGCCGGGGGGTCCCGTCCTGATCGGCCGGCGTCGCGGCGAGCTGCTCCTCGGTGACCGAGCGGAGCGACGAGCCGGTCGGCGTGGCGATGATGCGGGCGCCGACGCGGACGCTCACGTTTCCGGAGCTTCCGGGCGACAGGCCTGCGCCCGACAGGTGGCGGCAGGCCCGCACGACGGCGGCGCGGGCGTCGGACTCGGTGCGGATGGCGGTCACGGCGCGACCTCCCAGGCGTCGTCGAAGAGTGCCGGGCCGCCGAAGTTGCCGGACTTCAGCAGCACCGCGATCGTGCGCTCCTCCCCGCCGGGCGCTGCGCTCGCCGCCACGGCCCAGGGCACGCCCGGCGCCGCCTGTGCGCCGATCCGTAGCCGGGCGATGCCCAGCCGCGCGGTCACGGCGCCGGACGTCTCGCCGCCCGCGATGAGCAGGTGGCTGTACCCGAACTCGTGGACCGCGACGGCGGCGAGTTCGGCGAGCGCACCCTCGAGCAGAGCGGCGGCACGAGCGGCGCCCAGCGCTTCCTGTGCGGCGGCCACCTCGGGCGAGGCGTGGATGAGGAGCGGCGATCGCCGGTCGTCGTGGGCGGCGAGCGCATCCCGGAGCCGGGCCAGTGCCGCGTCCGCATCGCGGTCGAGCTCGCGTGGATCGAGCACGTGGCGCTCGCCGCGGAACGCCGCGAGCTGAGCGCGCGTGGCCGCCGAGGCGCTCCCGGCGAGGATGAGCCGGCCGGTCACCGGGACCGACGGGAGCCCGGCCGCCCCACCGGCGACGCCGCTCTCCCGCATCTCGGCCCGGGCCAGCGCGGTGGCGACCCCGGCCCCGCCGCCCGCGAGGATCGGCGCGTCGGCCGCCCGCTCGCGCACGGCCGCGGCGATGAGGTCGAGATCCTGCTCGGTGAGCGCATCCACCAGGGTGTGCCCGTCGGCGATGGCGGCGGCGACCGTGGCCGAGCCGCGCTGGACGTCCTCCCAGCGCACGAGCCCGACCGGCGCGCGGGTCTGCGGTGCGAGCAGGCGGACGAGGTTGGAATCGCGCATCGGCGTGAGGGGGTGGTCGCGCATGGGCGACTCGGCGAGCGGCACGCCGTCCACGAACAGGACGCCCTGATACTGGGTGCGGCCGGCGCCGGGGGTGGCCGGCGTCCCCACCGATGCGGTCGCGCCGGCGACGTCCAGGAGCGCATCGGCGATCGGCCCGATGTTGCCGGAGGGCGTGGAGTCGAAGGTCGAGCAGTACTTCTGGTACAGCTGCGTGGCGCCGGCCGAGAGGAGCAGCCGGGCGGCGGCGGTGGATGCGTCGACCGCCTCCGCCACGGGTGCGGTGCGCACCTTGAGCGCGACGACCGCACATCCCGAGCCATCGCCGGGGAATACGGCGGCGTCGGCCGCGTCCGCCGACGCGGTGAGCAGCACGCTCGCAGGAAGTCCCGCCTCGGCGACGCGGCCCGCGAGATCGCAGGCGCCCGTGACGTCGTCGGCGACGGCGCCGAGTCGCATCACGAGACGTCGACCCCCGCGTCGCCGGCGGTGGAGAGCGCGTCCACCGTCTCGCCCGCGACGACGACCGTCGCCCCGATCTCGCGCAGCACGCGGAGGTCGTCCGGGTCGGCCCCGGCGTCGGTCACGATGATGTCGACGAGGTCCAGTCCGCCCACGCGGATGGGCGCACGCGCACCGAGCTTCGAGTGGTCCACGAGCAGCACCGTGGTGCGGGCGGCGCGGGCGAGCTCCTGCTTCAGTTCGGCGTCGAGTGCGTTGGCGCAGAGGATGCCGCTTCGGTCGACGGCGGTCGCGGACAGCACCGCCACATCCACCGAGTAGTCGGCGATCGTGCGCCGCGCGGCCGAGCCCGCGAAGCTGCGCGTCTCGTTCTGGTAGACGCCGCCGACGGCGACCAGCTCGACGTCGTCGCGCGCGATCGCCGCCTGGATGACGGGGACGGAGTGGCTGATGATCGTGGAGCCGGCGGGCAGCATCCCGGCGAGCGGTGCGACCGTCGTGCCCGCGTCGAGGGCGACCGTCACGGCGCCGTCGAGCAGCTGCAGGCACGCCTCGGCGATGGTGTGCTTCTCGCCGCTGCCGGTGACCGCGCGCTCGTCGAAGGGACGGCCGTGGCCGAGGTTCGGGAGGCTCGCGCCTCCGACGACGCGACGGGCCAGCCCCTCCGCCTCGAGCTGGCGCAGGTCGCGCCGGATGGTCATCTCGGAGACGCCCAGCTCGTCCGCGACGCGCGACGACGAGACGTAGCCTTCGGCCGAGAGCCGGCGGAGGAGCTCGTCGCGGCGGGCGGGGGCGTCGGTGTAGCGCACGCGTCCATCCAACCGGCTGCTCGGCGCGCTTGTCAACAATCGGACAAATCTTGACGTGAATGTTCAGAAGTGAACAGAATGGATGCGTGACCCCCGCTCCGCTCGCCGCCCTCGGCGTCGACGTGGGCACCACCAACACGAAGGTGGCGCTCGCCGTGCTCGGCGACGGCGTGACCGAGGAGCGCACGCTGAGCGTGCCGACGCCGCGGACCGGGGATGCGTTGCAGGCCGTGGTGCTCGGCGCTCTGCGCGAGGTCGCGATCGACAGCCCGCACCCGATCGCGGCGATCGGCGTCGCGTCCATGGGCGAGACCGGTTCGCTGACCGGTCCCGGCGGCATCCCGCGCGGCGACCTGCTCCGCTGGGCGGACGGCGACACCGCGACCGCCGACCGGCTCGTCGCGGCCGTCGGCGCACAGACCCTGTACGACGCGACCGGTGTGCCCGCCCCGCACAAGTCGCCGCTGACGCACTGGCTCCGGCTGGCAGCCGAGGGTGACGCCCGGCTCGGCGACGCCCACTGGCTCGGCGCCGACGGGCTCGTGGTGTCGGCGCTGACCGGCGAGGCGGTCACCGACCACACCCTCGCCGCCCGCACGATGGCGTACCGCCTGCCTGAATCCGGCGCGCCGCTCGCGGAGACCTTCGATCACGACCTCCTCGGACTCGCCGGCCTGACGCCCGATCGCTTCCCTCGAGTGGTCCTTGCGGGCGAGACGGCGGGCAGCCTCACCGCGAGCGCGGCATCCGCTCTCGGGCTGGGCGACGGCATCCCCGTCGTCGTCGCCGGGCACGACCACGCGGTCGGCGCCTGGGCGGCCGGCGCTCGGGAGCCCGGGAACGCGGCCGACTCGGTCGGGACCGCCGAGGCGCTGCTCCGGATCGCCCAGGGTGTCTCCCGGGAGGAGGCCCTTCGCGAGGGGATGTCCCTCGCGCGCTGCGTCGACGGCCGCTTCGAGACCCTCCTGGCCGGCAACCCGACGGCCGGGGCGCTGGTGGAGTGGGCGTTCTCGGAGCTGATCCCGGGCGCCGACCGGCACGACGTGCTGCAGCAGGCCCGGCTGCTCGCCGACGGTCCCCTCGATGCCTTCGTGCTGCCCTACCTGCGGGGACGCCAGTCGCCCGCGCCCGATGCGACCGCGACCGTGCGGCTCGTGCGCGCCGCGCGCTCCGGCACCGACGCCGGAGCCGAGCCCGTCGCCTCCGCCGACCCGGCCGCCGCCCTGACCGCCGTGCTCACCGGTCTCGCCCTCCAGCTCGCCTGGATGGATGCCGCTCAGAGCCGCCTCGCCGGCCCACGACGCGACGAGCTCGCCGTCCTCGGCGGTCCCGGAGCGGGCAATGGCGCCTGGTGGCGGCTCAAGCAACGCCTCGTGCCCGGCGTCCTCCGCCGCGCCGACGTCGCCGAGCCGGTCGCCACCGGCGCCGCCATGCTCGCCGTGCACCGTGTCGCCGGCCTCACCACCTCGCTGCCGCTGAGCAGCGCCGACACCGTCGCCTCCGTGGGCGATCCGGCCCTGCTGGACGCCTTCGTGCAGGCGGCGGCACCCGAACAGAAGGAAACCGCATGACCGACACCGCGTCCCGCCCGGCGCTCGACCTCGACGCCATCGCCCGCCCCGGCGGCGCCCTCGCGATGGTCGCGATGGACCAGCGCGAGAGCCTCCGCCACATGTTCGACCTCGCGGGGGCCGGCCGTCCGGCGGACGACGTGCTCGTCCGCTTCAAGCTGGAGGTCGCCGAGGCGCTCGGCCCGCTGGCCTCCGGCTTCCTCATCGACCGCCACTACGGCTTCGAGGCCGTCCGCGACACGCTCCCGTCGGGAACAGGTCTCATCCTGGCCGCCGACGAGCTCACCCAGGAGGACGGCGGCCCCGTCGAGGAGACGGCGCTCGACCAGGTCGTGCTCGATGACCTCGACCTCGCCGGCGTCTCGGCGCTCAAGCTGCTCGTGATCTGGCGCCGCGACGCCCTGCGCGAGCAGCGCGTCCGCCTCGTGGAGCGATTCGTCGCCGAGTGCCGCGCCCGCGGCGTCCTCTCCGTGCTGGAGCCGGTCGTCCGCGCGACGCCCGCCGAGCTCTCGGACGGCACCTGGGATCTCGACGTCGCGATCCGCGAAGCCGCCGCCGAGCTGTCGCCCTCCGGCCAGAGCCTCTACAAGGTGCAGGTTCCGCTGTCGGGCACCGGCGACGCACGCGCCCAGCGCGAGGAGAGCGAGCGCCTGAACGCCGCCATCACCGGGCCGTGGGTGGTGCTGTCCCAGGGCGTCGACCGCCCGGCGTTCCTGCCGGCCGTCGAGGCGGCCTGCCGCGCCGGGGCCAGCGGATTCCTCGCCGGCCGCGCCCTCTGGAGCGACGTGGTCGGCCGCGACGATGTCCCCACCGCGCTGCGCGAGCTCTCCGTGCCGCGCCTGGAGGCGCTGATCGACGTCGTCGACCGCGAGGCCCGGCCGTGGCGGGAGGCCTGATGATCGCGGGTCTGCTGCACACCGTCCCCGCCCTCGCGCCGTCCTTCGACGCCCTCGTCGCCGACGCCGTCCCCGGCGTCGCCCGCGAGCACGTCGTGGACGCGTGGATGCTCGAGACGGCCATCGCCGAGGGCGTCACTCCCGAGGTGCGCGAGCGGGTCGCCTCCCACCTGCGCCACCTCGCGGAGTCGGGCGCGGACGCCGTGCTGGTCACCTGCTCGTCCATCGGGGAGGCGGCCGAAGAGGCCGCCGCCGCGCTGCGCATCCCCGTCGTCCGGGTGGATGCGGATATGGCCGCCGAGGCCGCCCGGATCGCCGGGGTGAGCGGGCATCCGCGGATCGCGGTGCTCGCGACCAACACGGCGACCCTCGGGCCGACGACCCGGCTGATCGAGCGCGAGGCCGCGGCCCAGGGCGTGCAGGCGGACGTCACCGCGACGGTCGTCGAGGGCGCCGCGGCAGCACGCGCCGCGGGCGACCAGGAGACGCACGACCGGCTCATCGCCGAAGCTGTGCGCGCACATGCCGCGCCGTCGGGCGGCGCAGAGCCGGCCGCCGTGCTCGTGCTCGCCCAGGCGTCGATGGCGGCGGCCGCCGCCTCCGCGGGCGTCGACCTCCCCGTGCTCACCTCCCCGGCGGGCGGCGTCGCCCGCCTGGTGGAGGCACTGACCCCGTCGGACCCGGGAACGCCGGACGCCAGCGCGAACCGGCCGGCGCCTCCCGGGTCCGGCGGAACCTCGGCATCTGCTCTCGACGGAGAAGCCGCGGACGGGAGGCCCACCGCGTGACCGGCGTCGACCTCCTCGTCTACGCCGACCGGCTCGGCGGAGATCTCCCGCGGCTGCGTGCGCTCCTCGACGGTCCGCTGCGCGACTTCGCCGGGGTGCACATCCTGCCGTTCTTCGTGCCCTTCGACGGCGCCGACGCCGGGTTCGATCCGATCGACCACGGCACCGTCGACCCGCGCCTGGGCACCTGGGACGACGTCCGCGCCATCGCGGCGAACCGCGAGGTGACCGCCGACCTGATCGTCAACCACGTCTCGAGCGAGTCGGCCGAGTTCGTGGACTGGCTGGCGCTCGGTGAGGAGTCAACCCACGACGGCATGTTCCTCACCTTCGACACCGTCTTCCCCGACGGCGCGAGCGAGCACGACATCACCGCCTTCTACCGGCCGCGGCCCGGGCTGCCGTTCACCGCGTACCGGATGGCCGACGGCCGGCGGCGACTGGTCTGGACGACCTTCATGCCCAGCCAGGTCGACCTGGATGTGGCGAACGACCGCGCCCGCGCCTACCTGCGCCGCATCCTGGCGACCCTGCGCGCCGGAGGCGTCACGACCGTCCGGCTCGACGCGGTCGGCTACGCGGTCAAGACCCCCGGCTCCGACAGCTTCATGACGGAGGAGACGCTGGAGTTCGTGCGCGAGATCGTCGGCATCGCCCGCGAGGAGGGACTGCGGGTGCTCGTCGAGGTGCACGCGCACTACAGCCAGCAGCTCGCCATCGCGCCGCTGGTCGACCTCGTCTACGACTTCGCCCTCGCCCCGCTGCTGCTCCACAGCCTGGGCACCGGGACCTCGGACCGCCTGGCCGAGTGGCTGCGCATCCGCCCCGAGAACGCCATCACGGTGCTGGACACCCACGACGGCATCGGCATCATCGACGCCGGTCCCTCGGGCGACAGGCCCGGCCTCATCGACCAGGACGAGATGGCCGCGATCTTCGCCCGCGCCGCGGAGGCGACGCACGGGCACTCGACGCTCGCGTCCGTCATCCCCGCGTGGATGAGCCTCCCGCACCAGATCAACGCGACCTTCTTCTCTGCGCTGGGCGCGGACGCTGCGAGCTACCTGCTGGCCCGCGCGGTGCAGCTCTGGCTGCCCGGACGGCCGCAGCTCTACTACGTCGGCCTGCTCGGCGGTCTGGATGACGTGGCTCTGTTCGATCGGACCGGCCAGGGCCGCGACGTCAACCGCCACGTCTACACGCCCGAGGAGCTCGACACCGCCCTCGGCAGCGAGGTCACGCGCGCCCAGCTCGCGCTCGTGCGATTGCGGTCCACCCACGCGGCGTTCAAAGGTTCGTTCCGCTACCGTGTGGATGCGAACGGCGACCTCGCGCTGGAATGGGAGCTCGGTGACGAGCGTGCCGCCCTCGAGGTCTCGTTCGCGCCCGCCCCCCGCTTCCGCCTCCGGCTGACCGGCCCCGACGGCGGTCTCACTGCCGACTCCGCCGCCGCGCTCGCGGCACTCTGACCCCCGCCCCCGACAGAGGACCATGCAGACCACCCAGGACATCACCGTCACCCGCCGCGCGACCGAGGTCGTGCTGGTCGCGCCCGCCTACACGCTGGGCGTCGCCCTGACTCGCCCGCGCGCCACGATCGCCGGCCCCGACGGGGAGCTGTGGAGCGACCTCTCGCTGCTGGCGAGCGTCGACCGCGTCGGCGTCCCCGACGAGTCGTGCGGCCCGACCGCCGTCACGGTCGAGGAGGACCCGGACGGCTCGGTGCGCGTCACCGTGCTGACCGACTCCAGTGCGTGGGCGACGAAGGCCGTGGTGCTGCACTGCACGCCGCGCGAGGTGCGGGCACGGGTCGAGGTGACCACCGAGGAGGACGACGCCCGGATCGCCGACCTCACCATGTTCGGCGGGCAGGCCGCCCTGCCCACGGGTGCGGCGGGCACGTTCCGCTCGGGCATCCGCTTTCCGTCGGTGTTCGTCCCGACGCCGACCGAGCCGATCCAGGTGGTGCGCCTCTCGAACACGCAGGCGCAGCTGGGCGTGGTGGGCGACGCCGAGCCGGGACGCCTCCACGGCATCTTCTCGCCGCCGCCGCTGGTGTTCGGGCTGGGCCGCCCCTCCATCGCCGCGGACGCGCCGCACGGCCCCACCGACATGCCGGTCGGGGACTGGCTGGGCGTCTCGCTCGTCGCGCCGGTCGAGGAGCTCGGCTTCACCACCTTCCGCTACGACGCCATCGACGGCGGCTTCCTGTTCCGCCTCACCTACGAGGGCCACACGCGCGTCCGGGCCGGCGGATGGGTCTCGCCGGAGTTCGTGTTGCGGCCGGGCGGCGCTCCGCTCTCGCTGATCCGCGACTACCGCGACGACCTCGCGGCCCACGGCTGGGCGCGGCCGGCGGGCGAAAGCGCGTCGTGGTGGCACGAGCCGATCTTCTGCGGCTGGGGAGCCCAGTGCGCCCTCGCCGTGCGGATGAGCCACGAGGGGGAGGCGCTGGCGACGGACAACGCGGACGGCTTCGTGCTGCCCGCGGGCGCGGCCTTCGCCCCCGATCTGGCGCGCCAGTACCTCTACGACCGCTGGCTGCGGCGGCTCGCCGAGCACGACATCCACCCGGGCACCGTCGTCATCGACGACCGCTGGCAGGCCGACTACGGCACCAACACGGTCGACACCGAGAAGTGGCCCGACCTGCGCGCCTGGATCGACGAGCGTCACGCCGCCGGTCAGCGCGTGCTGCTCTGGTTCAAGGCGTGGGACCCGACCGGGCTGCCGGCGGAGCTGACGGTTCGGGATGCGCACGGCCGGCCGGTCGCCGTCGACCCGTCGAACCCCGCCTACCTCGAGGCGCTCGCCGAGCAGGTCACGCGGATGGTCTCCCCCGACGGCCTCGACGCGGACGGCTTCAAGGTCGACTTCACCCAGCGCGCACCGTCCGGCGTCACCCTCCGCACCCACGGCGACGGCGAGCCCGACGGCGGCGTCTGGGGAATCAGCGCGCTGCACGCGATCATCGCGACCATCCACGCGGCGGCTAAGGCGGCGAAGCCGGATGCGCTGGTCGTGACGCACACCGTGCATCCCTCGTTCTCGGGCGTCACCGACATGGTGCGCCTCAACGATGTCCTCGAGGACTCGGTGCACGGCGACCCGGTGCCCGTCGGTGACCAGCTGCGCTACCGCCACGACATCGCGGCCGCGGCGCTGCCCGGGCACCCGATCGACACCGACCAGTGGCCGATGCCGAACCGCGACGAGTGGCTGGCCTACTCGCGCATCCAGCCGGAGCTCGGCGTCCCCGCGCTCTACTACGTCGAATCCATCGACAACAGCCGCGAGGCGGTGACCGACGCCGACCTGGACGAGATCGCCGAGCTGTGGCGCGGCTACCGCGCGGCTCGCGGAGAGCGGGCCGAGAAGGAGCCGACCACGGTATGAGCGCGTTCACCGAGGTCGCTCCGGGCGTCCACCGGTTCGCGGACACCTGCAACGTCTACATCGTCACCGCGGGCGACGGTGCGGGCGACGGCCGCCGCGGGGCGATCGCGATCGACTTCGGGTCCGGAGACGTGCTCGACCACCTCGACGAGCTCGGCCTCGACACCCTCGACGCGATCCTCATGACCCACCACCATCGCGACCAGGGTCAGGGCCTGCCGCGCGCGGTCGCCGCGGGCATCCCCATCCACGTGCCGCCGGTGGAGCAGGACCTGTTCGCCCGCGTCGACGAGATGTGGTCGGCGCGAGCGCTCTACAACGACTACAACCTGCGCCAGGACCGCTTCTCGCTGCTCGACCCCGTGCCGATCGCCGGCACCGTGCCCGAGTACCGCACGGCACGGTTCGGCGCCATCGACGTGAAGACCGTCCCCGCCCCCGGTCACACCATGGGGTCGGTCGCCTACCTGGTCGACCGGGGGGATGCGCGGATCGCGTTCACCGGCGACCTCATCTACGCGCCGGGCAAGGTCTGGTCGCTCGCCGCCACCCAGTGGTCGTACACCGAGAACGAGGGCCCCGCCATGACGGTGCTCTCGTGCCTGCTGCTGCAGGAGGAGGAGCCGACCATCCTGCTCCCGTCGCACGGGGAGCCGATGCCGCAGGCGATCGAGGCGCTCGAGAGCCTCGCCGTCCGGATGGGCGAGTACGTCGACTCGCGGCGCACCAACCCGTGGGACCTGCGCGACTGGCTGGAGCGTCCGTTCGTCCGCCTCACCGACCACCTGCTCCTCAACCGCACCGCCAACTCGTGCGTCTACGTGCTGCTCAGCGACTCCGGCGCCGCCCTGTTCATCGACTACGGCTACGACATGTCGACGGGATGGCCGGCCGGCACCGACCGGGCCGCCCGCCGGCCGTGGCTCGCGTCGCTGCCCGCGCTCAAGCGCGACTTCGGCGTGACCTCGATCGAGGTCGTGCTCGGCACGCACTATCACGACGATCACATCGCGGGCCTGAACCTGCTGCGCGACGTGGAAGGCACCGAGGTGTGGCTGCCCGAGAACGTCGCGCCCATCATGGCCGACCCGATGCGCACGGACCTCCCGTGCCAGTGGTTCGAGCCCATCCCGGCCGACCGGGTGCTGCCGCTGGGCGGCACGGTCCGCTGGCAGGAGTACGAGATCGTCACCCACGAGCTGCCCGGCCACACGCTGTACGCGGCGGCCTTCGAGTTCGAGGTGGACGGCGTCCGCGTGCTCGCGACCGGCGACCAGCAGACCGCCGAGGGGCGGCTCGGCGTGCAGCGCGAGATCCTCAACTACCAGTACCGCAACCGGTTCCGCCGCGACGACTTCATCCAGAGCGCCGCGCTGTACCGGCGGGTGGCCCCCGGTCTGATGATCACCGGCCACTGGCAGGGCCGCGAGGTGGACGAGGACTACCTCCAGCTGCTGACGGAGCAGGGCGACGAGCTCGCGGCCATCCACGACGGGCTGCTCCCCGACGACGGGCAGCGGCCCCCGGCGGACGGCAACCTGGTGCTGGTCGAGCCGTTCTACCAGCGCGTCACGGCCGGTGACGACCTCACGTACGAGGTCGTCGTCGTCAATGCGTACGACGACGCCCGCGAGGTGGTGGCGGAGCTCGTGACGCCGCCCGGGTGGAGCCGTCCGGAACCCGCGGCGGTCGTCGCAGGCGCGGGCGAGACGGTACGGCTGCGGTTCGCGGTGCGCGCGGGCGGGGAGGCGCGGAAGCGCCAGCGGCTGGCGGCCGACGTGCGGGTCGGCGGGGTCCGGCTGGGGCAGGCGGGCGATGCGGTGGTCGACACAGTGGCGGCTACGGCGCTGGATGCGGTGGTCGACACGGCGGGGACGCTCGGCTAGCCTGCGGGCGTGGACCGCATCCCGCTCTACCGTGCCTGGTTCGGCGACCCGGACTCGCCGCACCCGCCGCTGCTGCTCATCCACGGCGGCGGTTCGACCATCGAGACGAACTGGGGCCTCCTGCTCCCGCTCGTCGCTCCGACCCGTTCCGTGCTGGCCGTCGAGCTGCAGGGGCACGGGCGCACGCCGTCGGGCGACCGGCCCGCGAGCTTCGAGGGCTCGGCGGACGACGTCGCCGCGGTGCTCGAGTCGCTCGGCGTCGGGCCGGTGGATGTGCTGGGCTTCAGCAACGGCGGGCAGGTCGCCCTCCAGCTGGCCGCGCGCCACCCCGACCTGGTCCGACGCCTGATCGCGGCGTCGGCGCCCGTCCGGCGCTCCGGAATGGTGGACGGCTTCTGGGACCGCCTCGCCGCGGGAACGTTCGACGACCTCCCCGCGCCGTACCGCGACGCGGACCTCGCCGTCAGCCGCGACCCGGAGCACGCCCGGCGGATGTTCGAGCTCGACCGCGAGCTGATGCTCGGCTTCGAGGATTTCCCGGATGCGCTGCTCGCCTCGGTCGCCGCCCCCACGCTCGTCGTCGGCGCCGACCGCGACGTGGTCCGCGCCTCCCACTTCGTAGAGCTGGCCGCCCTCCTCCCGGACGCCCGCCTCCTCATCGTCCCCGGCATCCACGGCGACTACCTCGGCGAACGCCTCGCCGCCGCCGGCGACCCTGCGTCCCTCCGCCGCACGCTCCCCCACCTCCTCGCCTTCCTCGACGCCCCCTGACCCCACCATCGGTTCCTGCCCCCCGTCGAGTACACGAAAAGTGCACGCTCTCCAGGCGAAAAGCGTGCACTTTTCGTGTACTCGACGGGGGGCGCCGGCGAGGAGGTCAGGCGGCGAGGAGGGCGTCGACCTGGGTGAGGGCCTCGCGCATGCCCTCCTCCATGTCGATCGCGAGCATCTCCTCCAGCTGGGCGGCCGATGCGAAGCGCACCAGCTGCGTCATGCGCGTGCGCCCGTCCCGCTCTTCGAACGTGGTCACCATGCGCACCGGCTCGCCAGGCATCGGGTTGCCGTTGTCGTCGGCGAAGCCGTCATCCAGCTCGATCCGTTCGGGGGCGTCGATCTCGGCGAAGCGCCACCAGCCGTGGGCCTTCGTGCCGTCGGGTCCGGTCATGTAGTACGCCGCGCGTCCCGCCGGCTCGAACTCGAACGTGTCGAAGGTGGCCGGCCACTCCGGCGGACCCCACCAGCGCTCCAGCTGCCGCGGATCGGACCACAGTTGCCACACTCGCTCGCGCGGGGCGTCGTACTCGGTGACGAACGTGAGCGTCAGCGCGCCCACATCCTTGGTCGACTCGATGAAGGTCATCGGCCGCTCCTCTCTGGTTGGTGGTGCGGGTGGTTCCGGTCGTCGTCGATGGATGCGGCGGGCCGCGTCGTCAGCGGCGGTCCGCGGCGAGGATCCCCTCGATCGCCGCATCCCGCCGCCGCCAGATCGCCTCGTACTCGTCGAGCAGCCGCGACGCACGGCGGATGGTCTCCGGGTCGCCGGAGACGACCCGCTCCCGTCCGCGCGCCCGCTTGCGCACGAGTCCGGCGCGCTCGAGCACCGCCACGTGCTTCTGCACGGCCGCGAAGCTCATGTCGTACCGCTCCGCGAGCTCGCTCACGGAGTGCTCGCCCTCCAGCGACCGCGCGACGATGTCCCGTCGCGTCGCATCCGCCAGCGCGTGGAAGAGCCGATCGACTTCGGCGTCCGTCATCTCATCTACAACCATTTGGTTGTACGTTAGCGCCGCACTCCGCCCCGCACAACCCCCGTCCGCATCGAGTCGTGAGTGGATGCGCGAATCCGCGACGAATTCGGACGTCATGTCACCACTCGCGGGGCGGCGCCGCCACCGCAACGCGCGCGTCGCGCCGACGCGGCGGGGCGCGCCCGCGTGGGCGCAACGCCGACGGCACGCACGCGCCCGCCCGCCCGCCCTCCCCGCGATCGACCGGTGAGTGGATGCGCGAATCCGCCCCGAATTCGGACGTCATGTCACCACTCGCGAGGCAGGCCGCCGGGCGCTTCTGGCGTCCGGAGACGAACGCCCCATGTTGACCCGCCCGCCCGCGTCGGCCTAGTATCTGTGGGAACGATCCCACACGATCCGCCGACGAAGGCGCGGTCGTGCACCCTCGGAAGGACATGATGGCAAACGGCCTCCGCGCCGTCCTCTCACTCGACATCGGCGGCACCAAGCTCGCTGTCGGTGTCGTCACGGAGGATGGACGAACCCACGCACTCACCGTCGAACCCACGCGTCGTGAAGAGGGTCCGGGTGTAATCGTTCCCAGACTCTTCGCCATGGGGCAGCGCGCCATCGCCGAGTCCGGTCTTGCGATCGAGGCCGTCGGCATCTCGTGCGGCGGTCCGCTCGACGCGAAGGCCGGCGTCCTGACCGGCCCGCTGCACCTCCCCGGCTGGATCGACCTGCCGATCGTGGAGCTCGCTGAGCGCGAGTTCGGCGTTCCCGCCGTGCTCGAGAACGACGCGACGGCCGGCGCTCTCGGCGAGTTCCGCTACGGAGCCGCCCGCGACGCCGACACCATGGTCTACCTGACGATCTCGACCGGCATCGGCGGAGGGGCCGTCATCGACGGCCGCCTGCACCGCGGCGCGGCCGGCAACGGCGGCGAGTTCGGTCACGTCATGGTCCGCACCGGCGGGCGCCCCTGCCTGTGCGGCCGGCGCGGGTGCCTGGAGGGCTACGCCTCCGGCACCTCGATCGCCCTCCGCGCCCGCGAGGCCGTCGCCGAGCGCGGGCAGGGCTCGTCGCTCGCGCAGCTGCCCGTCGTCCACGCCGAGGACGTCGTCGCGGCCGCGGCCGACGGCGACCCGCTCGCCTCGGAGCTGTGGGAGGAGACGATCGACGTGCTCGCCACCGCCCTCACCGACCTCGTCAACGTCTTCGAGCCCGACCTCGTCGTCCTCGGCGGCGGAGTGACCCGCTCCGGTGACGCCCTGCTCGTGCCGGTGCGCGAGCGGGTGGCCGCCGCCGCGATGGCGCCCGCAGCCGCCGCATCCACCGTGGTGCTCGCCGCGCTCGGCGACGTCGTCTGCGTCGTCGGCGCCGGCGCGGTCGCCTTCGACCGTCTGGACCAGCTCGAGGGCGCGATCGCCGGAGCACCGAAGGGAGGCCCCCGTGGCTGAGTGGATGCGACAGCAGCTGGAGGCTCACATCCAGGTCGCCGAGAAGGGCGAGGCCCTGCTGCCCGCGCTGCGTGAGGTCGGGAAGGTGCTCTGCGACGCGTTCGCCGAGCGCGGCATCCTGTACACCTTCGGCAACGGCGGCAGCGCTGCGGACGCCCAGCACTTCACCGGCGAGATCATCGGCCACTACAAGCGCGACCGGCGGCCGCTGGGCGCTGTCACGCTGAGCACCGACCCGACCACGATGACGTGCATCGCCAACGACTACTCCTACGACGACGTGTTCGCTCGGCAGGTCGCGGGCCTCGCACGCCCGGGCGACGTGGTCGCCGCTTTCACGACGAGCGGACGGAGTGCGAACATCGTCTCAGCGCTCGAAGCCGCGAAGGCGGCCGGCGCGACGACCCTGCTGTTCGGCGGGGGCGACGGCGGTCCCGCGCGGGAGTTCGCCGACTACGCGCTGCTGAGCCCGTCCACGACCACCCCGAGGATCCAGGAATTCCACACGTTCATGCTCCACGTGCTCTCCGAGATCGTGGATGCGTGGGCCGACGGCGACGAGGAGTACGCACTGTGACCACCCCGCACACGCCGGGCACCGACGCCGGAGCGCGCACGGAGACGGACGACGCGGCACGAGCGGTCGACGCCGTCCGCGTCGGCCCGGAGACTCCGGAGAAGTTCGCGGTGGATGCGGCGCAGGAGCAGCGCGAGAGCGCATCCGGCGCCGAGGTAGCCGGCGAGACCGGTGAGACGGCCGACCCCGACGCGGGCGGCAAGGCCCCCGTCGCGAACGCCCCCGCCGGCACCCAGCCCCGCGACCTCCCGCCGGCGAAGCGCCCGACCGCGACGCCGCAGCGCACCCTCCACATGATCGGCAACGCCCACCTCGACCCGGTGTGGCTGTGGCCCTGGCAGGAGGGCTACCAGGAGGCGCGCGCCACCTTCTGGTCGGCCATCCACCGCATGGAGGAGTACCCCGACTTCGTCTTCACCTGCGACCAGATCGTGCTGCTCAGCTGGGTGGAGGAGTCCGATCCCGAGCTGTTCGAGCAGATCAAGCGCCGTGTGGCCGAGGGCCGCTGGGTGAACGTCGGCGGCTGGTGGGTCGAGCCCGACAACAACATGCCGATGGGCGAGAGCTTCGTGCGCCAGGGCCTCTACGGCCAGCGCTACCTCGAGTCGCGCTTCGGGATGCCGTCGACCGTCGGCATGAACGTGGACCCGTTCGGCCACAATGCGATGCTCCCGCAGATCCTGCGCGGCCAGGGGATGGACTCGTACACGTTCCTGCGCCCCGGCCCGCACGAGTCCGACCTCGCGCCCAGCCTGTTCTGGTGGGAGGCGCCCGACGGCTCCCGCGTGCTGGCGTACCGCATCCCGTTCGAGTACTGCAGCCCGCCCGGGTCGGTGGACGGCCAGACCGAGAAGGCGCTCGCCTCCCTCGACCGCACGGTCGGCTTCGGCGAGAACGCGACCGCGATGGTCTTCTACGGCGTGGGCAACCACGGCGGCGGCCCGACGATCGCGAACATCGAGTCGATCCACCGCTACGACCGCATGGGCTCCTTCGGAAGGATGACGATGTCCTCACCGCGCACGTACTTCGACGAGGTGCTCGGGCGCGGCGAGGCGTTCCTCGACACGCTCCCCGTGCGCCGCGACGACCTGCAGCATCACGCGCCGGGCTGCTACTCGGCGCACTCCGGCATCAAGGCCTGGCAGCGCCGCGCGCAGTTCGCGGTGCTGAACGCGGAGCGCTGGGCGGCGGTCGTCGCCGCGAGCGACGGCGTCGACTACCCGCGCGAGCAGTTGGAGACCGCCTGGAAGCAGGTGCTCTTCAACCAGTTCCACGACATCCTGCCCGGCTCGGCGATCGAGCCGTCCTACGACGACGCGCGCGACCAGCTCGGCGAGGCCGTCGCGATCTCGAAGCGGATCATCACACGGGCGCACAACATCATCGCCCGCCAGGTGCAGGTCGACCGCGAGGACGGCACTCAGCCGGTCCTCGTCTTCAACCCGCACCCCTGGCCGGTGTCCGTGGATGTGGACTTCCAGTACGGCGCGCAGCGCGCCGGCGTCCACGTGGTCGACGAGAACGGCGAGCCGGTCGTCTTCCAGAACTCGCAGTCGACCGCCACGACGGACGACGTCTCGCGCGGCGCGGTCGTGTTCCGCGCCGACGTGCCCGCTCTCGGCTACCGCCTCTACCGCCTGCGCCCCGGAGCGGGACCGGGCGCCGCATCCAGCGCGCTGACGGTGACCGCTGACACTCTCGAGAACGACCACGTCCGCATCCGCATCGATCAGGAGACCGGCTGGATCTCGTCGTACCTGGTCAAGGCGACCGGTGTGGATGTGATGGCCGGCGTCGACGGCGCCCAGCACACCCAGATCAACGACGACCCGACCGACACGTGGGGCCACCGCGTCATCTCGTACGCCTGGCCGGGCGCGACCATGGCGCTGAAGCGGATCGTGGTCCGCGAGACCGGCCCGCTGCGTTCGCGGGTGCGGGTCGAGCGTGAGTGGGGAGCATCCACCCTGGTGGAGGAGCTCATCCTCGACCACGACTCGTCCGTCCTGCGCGTCAATGTCACGCTCGACTGGCGGGAGCAGGCGCACCTGCTGAAGCTGCGCTTCCCGACGGTGCTGGAGGACCCGACGGCGACCTACGAGATCCCGTTCGGCCACCTGGAGCGCCCGGTCGACGGCGCCGAGGAGCCCGCGCAGTCGTGGGTCGACCTGACCGGGACGGTCGACGGCGCCGCAGCGGGGATGACCGTCATCACGACGAACAAGCACGCCTACGACGTCTCGCCCGGCGGCGCCGACAACGGCGAGCAGCCCAGCATCGGCGTCACCGCGGTCCGCAGCCCCGTCTACTCGTGGCACGACCCGCGGCTCCTCGACCCCGAGGGCATCTACTCGTTCCAGGACCAGGGCGTGCAGCGGTTCAGCTACGAGCTGGTGCCGCACGCGGGCGACTGGCGGGAGGCCGACCCGATCCGCCGCGCCCTGGTGCTCGGCAACCCGGTGCGCGCGATGCAGGAGTCGTTCCACGATGGCGCCCTGCCCCCGGTGAACTCGTTCGCGGGCGACGGCGGCGACGCGGTCATGGTGACCGCGCTCAAGGGCACGGAGGACGAGACGGATGCGCCCGGCGGCGCGGACGTCGTCGTGCGAGCCGTCGAGACCCGCGGCGAGGGCGGACGGTCGCGCATCGAGCTGCCCTTCCTCGGGCGGACGATCGAGGAGGACTTCGGCCCCTCGCAGCTGCGCACCTTCGTCGTCCCGGCCGACCCGTCCCAGCCCGTTCGGGAGGTCGACCTGATCGAGCGCCCGCTGCCGTGAGCGCGCGGCCGGAGGTCTGTGCGACCGCGGTCGGCGCCGCTGCGGCGTCGGCCGAGGTCGCCCTCGACTGGACGGAGGCCGAGCTCGGTTGGCGCCTCACCGTACGTGTGCGATACACCGGCGATGAGGCGGCCGACGGCTCGGTGCTCGTCGAGGCGCCGGTCCACGGCGCCGACGACCCGTGGTGGCTGATCCCCGGCGCCTTCTACGGGGAGAACCGCCCCGCCGAGAACACCCGCGCCTTCCCCCGCTTCGAGGTCGGCGCCGACACCGCCGAGCAGCACGACGCCCTGGTGAGCGACACGTGGGAGTTCCGCGCCGACCGCGCGGCGACGCCCGCCGTGTTCGCCTGGGCGGGTGAGGGCCGCGGGGGTGTGGCGCTCGCCGCCGCCGAGACCTCGGCGCTCGGGCTGACGGGACTCGGCCTCGCCCACGACGCCGCCTGGGGCGACGCCACCGTGAGCCTCCGCTTCCCGTACCGCGAGTACCCGGTCACCTACTACGGCGACGCGCGTCCGCGCCCGGCCGACGTGTCCACCTACCGTTTCTCGCCCGGCGAGACCCTGGAGCTGTCGGTGCGCGTCTTCGCGCTCGACGCGTCCCGTCACGCCTACGCCCCGATCCTGCGCGCCCTGCACGCCGAGGCCGCCGCCGACACACCCCTTCAGCCGTGGGTGGATGTGGCGACCGCGGCGGACCTGACCGCCGACGGCCTGCTGACCTGGCACTACGACCCCGACCCCGGCGTGCTGCTGGAGACGGTCGGCTTCGACCGCGAGGTCAGCGGCCGCGACGGCCTCACCGTCGACCGCCAGGCCATGCACGTCGGCTGGGTCAGCGGCATTCCGTGGGCGTACGCGCTGCTCGCCCACGGTCTCCGCACCGACCGCCCCGCCGAGGCGGACGCCGCGCGCCACGTGATCGACTTCATCAGCGCGAACCTCTCGCCGTCGGGCACGTTCTGGGGCGTCTGGTACCGCGACCACGGCTGGACGCAGAGCTGGACGGAGCTGAAGCGCGGCCTGCACGCCCGCACGCTCGGCGAGGCGACGCTGTTCCTCCTCCGCGCCCAGGCGCTGGACCCGCATCCCCGGTGGGAGGACGCCCTCCGCTCGAACCTGAATGTGATGGTCGGCCGCCAGCGTGCCGACGGGAACCTCGGGTCGGTCCACCACGCCGAGACCGGCGAGGTGCTGTCCTGGTCGGGCGCCTCCGGCCTCACCTGGATCGCGGCTCTGGTTGAAGCCGCCGATCGCGACGACCGGTACCTCCCTGCCGCCCTCGCGGCCGGCCGCTACTACGAGCAGTTCGTCCACCGCGAGTTCGTCCACGGTGCGCCCGAGGACGTCGACCTCGCACCGACCTCCGAGGACGGCTACGCCGCGGTGATGGCGTACGTCGCGCTGCACCGGGCGACGGGCGACGCGCACTGGCTCGACCTGGCACGGCGCGCGGCCGATTGGATGCTGACCTTCCGGTACACGTACGACGTGCGCTTCCCGGAGCACACCCTGCTCGGCGCCTACGGCTTCCGCACGCGCGGAGCCGACAACGCCTCCCCGTCGAACCAGCACCTGCACGCCTACGGCCTCGTCTGCACCGCCGAACTGCGCGAGCTGTCCGCCGCGCTCAGCGACCCGCACTACGCGGAGCGGGCGGAGGAGACCCTCGCCTGCTTCCGCCAGTTCATCGCGCGCGAGGACGGCGACTTCAACGCCTACCGCGGCATGGTCAGCGAGCGGTACTACCAGACCGCGTGCTTCCAGCCGAAGGGGATGCTGCTGACGCTGTCGCACGCGTGGAGCGCCGGAGTGACGCTGCTGGCGTGCGAGCAGACGCTGGCGGGCTGACAGGGTCAGCGCCGTCTGGCGCCGGTCGGAGGGGGGCGTTCTGGGCATCATGCCGGTCGGAGCAGAAAGAACGAGCCGGCCGCTCCAGCGCTCAGGCAGACCGCGGAGCACCCGAACAGCAGGACGATCAGACCGATCTCGGGGAGCGTTGTCGTCCCGATGACCAGCCCGATCAGGGCGAGGCCGATCCCTGTCGCAAAGAGTACGACGGTGGCGAGCCAGCCGAGTGCGGTGCCCGAGTCGATCGTGCTCGTGCGGCGCATGCCGTTTCCTGTTCTCTCTGAGGACATCATTCGCCAGCGCAGCCCGCCCGCGACAGTCAGCGCTCCGCGACCAGACGCAGACGCGGTCCCGAGGCGCCCGTGGGGATACGCGAACGGTCGATGAGCGCGGCGTGGTCGAGCGCGTGCACGAGGTCTTCCGGGTCGCACCATTCCACGTAGCCGCCGCCGTCGGTCGGCCACTGGACCTGGACGATGTGCAGCGTATCCCTCGTGACATCGACCGCCATCACCTCGCCGCCGCGCTCGTCCCCGTTCACTCGATCGACGCGCATCCCGGGCCGGAACAGCTCGGGCAGGCTGTTTCCAGCGACGACCGAACCGGCCGGGGTGCGGTGCGCGCTCCGGGTCGCGGCCGCGAACCAGCGGGACCGCATGATGATGCCGGCGATGATCGCCGTGTCCTTGTCGAGGTTCAGCCCCTCTCGGTGGGCGTCCTGAAGCACCATGGTGAGCGCGGACTGGCCGCCCTCCCAGCACTCGAACGGCGGCTCGGTGCCGAGCTCACGGGTGTCGCGATCGATCATGTCCATGCGGATTCCTGCCTTTCGTCTTACCTAGACAGACGCGTCTACGAAGCATCCATGACGGAACCGCCCGGGTGCCGCGCCGTAATCCGTGCATTCGTGCGTTCGACGCCGCGTCCCCGTCACAATTTGTGTTCCCATCCGTCTGCACAAGTAGTCACCTTGTGCAGTGGGCCACTGCAATCGGCCGCCGAGCGCCCCCGCTCGACGAGCCGGTCTCGGATGCGATCGGATCGGACACCTCATGAGACTCAGGACCAAACTGGTGGCCGGCCTCACGGCCGGTCTCGTCAGCGCCATGACGCTGACGGCGGCGGCTGCGCCAGCGCAGGCGGCGCCCCTCCCGGCGCCGCCGGTGCCGACGGTGACCCCGAGCAGTGGGCCGGCGGCCGGGGGGACGGCCGTGACGATCGATGTGCCGCAGATCCAATTCAGTGACGTGCAATGCGGTGCTAATCACTGCCTGGGCCTGACAGTCAACGGCCTCGTGCTGGCGTGGGGAGATAACGCCCACGGGCAGCTGGGCGACGGAACCACAACCGATCGAAGCGTGGCAACACCGGTGCGCGGCCTGACAGGTGCCGTGGCGGTTTCTGCCGGGCTCCAGCATTCTGTCGCGCTCAAGGACGATGGCTCGGTGTTCGCATGGGGTCAGAACGACGCGGACCAGGTGGGCGACGGATCCAGAAACGACCAACTAAGGCCCGTGAAGGTAGCCGGCCTGGACGGAATCGCGGAGATCGATGCGGGAAATTCCTACACCGCAGCGCGCAAGGACGACGGCACAGTTCTCGCATGGGGAAAGCGGCTCGACGCTCGGAAAGGTCACAACTCCGCGCCGATCGTCGTCGATGGTCTGTCGAGCATCTCCGACATTTCTGCGGGCGGCGAGTTCCTTGCCGCTAGGCGCTCGGATGGTGCCTGGCTTACCGTGGGGGATGCTCAGGGACTCGGAGTGTCCCTCCACCCCGATACTGGGTGGACAGACGTGCCTCAAACGCCGACGGATCTGGACGGCGCGGTCCAGCTCTCAACTGGCAACATCCACGGGCTCGCTCTCACGGCAGATGGCAAGGTGCTTTCGTGGGGGATCAACAACAACTGTCAACTAGGTGACGGGACCACCCTGCATCGCGATTTACCGGCCGTGGTGCCTGGCCTGCCCGAGATCGCTTGGGTCGCCACTGCTGATTCGACGTCATACGCGATGGCGAAAGACGGCACGCTCTATGGCTGGGGATACAACGGCACGGGCAAGTTGGGTAATAGCCGCACCCAATGCGAACGTGTTCCGGTAGCGCTACCTGCATGGTCCGATGTCGCGCACGTGCGAGGTGGCTGGTACCACACCATCGTGCTGAGGTCGAATGGGACCCTCCTCGCTGCCGGTGCAAACACATACGGTCAATTGGGTGATGCGACGACGGCCCAGCAAACGGCTCCGGTGAAGAGCGGCGTCCCGAACGTGACAGGGATCTCGTTCGATGGCGCATCCGGCACCGCCTTATCCCAGAACGGCGCCACCGTAGACGCAAAGACTCCCCGCCATGCTGTCGGTGCGGTGGATGTCCGGGTCGCCTCCGAGTACGGTGACGGCACTCCCCTACCGGTCGTCACGTCGCCCGCTGGCTTCACCTACACGGCCGGCGCCGCAGATGCGGCATCGTCCTCCATCTCGGTAACCTCTGGGCATCGCACCGCGGACGGCGTGGACACGCACATCGTCACCGTGATCGCGAAGGACAGCGAAGGCAACCCGGTCAAGGACGCTGCGGTCGATTTCACCCCCGCCACGGGAGCAACGCCCCAGGCACTTTCCGCGACGACCGACGCGGCCGGCAAGGCGGAGACCCCCGTGACCTCGAGGGTCCCCGGCACGTACGACATGCGCGCCACCATCGGCGGCGTCCTCGTGGCCGGGTCGCCGAAGCCGGTCACCTTCGTGGCCGGCGCCGCGGTCGCGTCGAAGTCTCAGCTCACCGTCAGCACCGGTCCCCGAACGGCTGACGGTTCTGACACTCACACCCTCTCGGTGCTCGCCAAGGACGCCCAGGGCAACCCCGTCCCGGACGCTCTGGTCGGCTTCACCGGCCCCGTCGGCGTGACCCTGTCGGCGAGTTCCGCAAGAACGGACTCCACCGGTGTGGCCACGGTCACCGTCACTTCCACCCGGTCCGGCACGTACAGCATGGGTGCCACGATCGGCGGCACGCCCGTCGTCTCCTCGCCGCAGCCCGTGACGTTCGTGGCGGGCGCTGCCGACGCGACCATGTCGAGCCTCGCCGTGTCCGGCGGCGCACAGCTGGCGGACGGCGCGGCGACGCACACCGCGACGGCAACCGTGCGGGATGCGTTCGGCAACCTCGTCCAAAACGCCACCGTCCGGTTCACGGCGCAGTTCGGGGCGACGCTGTCCGCCCCGAACGCCGTCTCGGCGGCCGACGGCACCGCCGCGGTGACGGTCACCTCGACCGCGCCCGGCCAGTACAGCATCCACGCCTACCTCGGCGCGGCGGAGCTCACACGGTCCCCAGGCTCGGTCGCCTTCACGGCGGGCCTCCCGTCGACCTCCTTGTCGACGTTCTCCGTCTCGTCCGGCATGAAGGTCGCGAATGGTGCGGACACGCACACCCTCACCGCCGTCATCAAGGACGACCGCGGCAATCTGCTGCCCGGCGTCCCGGTGGAGTTCGCCGTGCCCGGCGCAACGCTGTCCGCGGCCTCTGCACTGTCCGACGCGTCAGGCATCGCGCGGGTGACGGTCACGAGCACGAAGGCGCGCACGTACCAGGCGTCGGCGGCGCTCACGGGTGCGGCGATCACCGGCTCTCCGAAGGACATCACCTTCGTCGCGGGAGTTGCGTCCGCCGCCGACTCGACGATCTCAGCGAGCCCGACGTCCATCCCTGCGGACGGCGTCACCGCCACCACCATCACGGTGAGGCTGAAAGACGACAATGGCAACCCGCTGACGGCGGGCGGCGATCGGGTCACTCTCTCGACGACCGCCGGCACCCTCTCCGCGGTGAGGGACAACGGCGACGGCACCTACACCGCGACGCTGACTGGTACCGATCCGGCCACGGCCACCCTCTCCTTCACGGTCGGTGGCGCCAGCGCCCCGGCGACGGTGAAGGTGACCCTCGACGACGTCGCCCGGTACGCCGACGCCGCCACGTCGACCCTGACGGTCACTCCGGGATCGAAGATCGCGGACGGCACCGATTCGCACACGCTCACCGCGACCGTCCGGGACGCGGCCGGCAAGCCGCTGAAGGGCGTGTCGGTGACGTTCGCCGCCGCCCCGACCGCGACGCTCTCCTCCACCACCGACGTCTCCGACGCGGCAGGCGTCGCCACGGTGCGCGTCACCTCTACGAAGGCCGGCAGCCATCAGGTCGCTGCCGCCATCGCGGGAGCCTCCCTTGCCGGGTCGCCGCAGAACGCGTTGTTCGCGGCCGGCCCCGCATCGCTCAAGGAGTCGACGATCGCCGCCAGCCCGACCACCATCCCCGCGGACGGCACCACGGCATCCACGGTCACGGTCACCCTGAAAGACGCCAACGGCAACCCGCTGACGTCCGGCGGCGCGGACGTGAGGCTATCGACCACCGCCGGCACGCTCTCCGCCCTGAGGGACAACGGCGACGGCACCTACTCGGCGACCCTGACCGGCACCGACCCGGCGAAGGCAACACTGTCCTTCAGCCTGGGCGGCAGTACGGCCCCTTCCACCATCACGGTCACGCTCGCTGACGTGGACGGCGTCCCGGATGCGGGAGCGTCGGCCTTCTCGGTGACTGCGGGCACTCGCGCGGCGGACGGCAAAGCCACCCATACCCTCACCGCGACCGTGAAGGATGCGAACGGCAAGCCGGTCAAGAATGCGAAGGTCACTTTCACCGCGGCGAAGGGGATCACGCTCTCGGCGGCGTCGGACACCACAGACCCATCCGGCATCGCCTCCGTCGGCGCCACCAGCACGAAGGCAGGAACGTACGACGTGACGGCGTCGCTCTCGGGCGCCGCGATCAACGGCTCACCGAAGCAGATCGTGTTCGTCGCGGGCGCGCTCTCGCTTCCCGACTCGACCATCACGGCGAGCCCGACGAGCATCCCTGCCGACGGCACCTCCTCCTCCACCATCACGGTCACGCTCAAGGACGCCGAGGGGAACCCGCTGCTCGGCGGCGGCGCCGGCGTGACGCTCTCCACCACGACCGGGACCCTGTCGTCGGTGACCGACAACCGGGACGGAACGTACACCGCGACGCTCACCGGATCCGGCCCCGGAACGGCGGAGCTGTCGTTCGCGGTCGGTGGAACAACCGCCCCCGTGACGATCCGGGTCGAGCTGACCGAGGTCACGGGAACGCCGGACGCTTCGGCCACCCGCTTCGCTGTGTCCCAGGGCGCCAAGGTCGCCGACGGGAAGGACGCCCACACGTTGAGCGCGACCGTCAAAGACGCGAAGGGCAAGCCGGTGAAGGGCGCACGGGTGACGTTCACCGCCGAGACGGGTGTCACCCTCTCCGCTGCCTCCGACCTCTCCGATGCTGCCGGCGTCGCCTCGGTCACCGCGCACACGACGCGGGCGGGGTCGTACCAGGTCAGCGCTCAGCTGGCCGGGGCGACCGTGTCCGGCGCCCCGCAGGCCGTGGTGTTCATCGCGGGCGCGGCCGTCGCGAACGCGACGACGGTCACCGCGACGCCATCCTCCATCCGCGCGGACGGCAAGGCGAAGAGCACGATCACCGTTCGTCTGGTCGACCAGCACGGAAACGCGCTCACGACGGGTGGTGACGCCGTCGCGGTCTCCAGCACGGCGGGAACCGTATCCGGCGTGACGGACAACGGCGACGGCTCCTACAGCGCCACGCTGTCCGGCACGAAGCCCGCCAGCGCCGTCGTATCCGTTACGGTGAACGGCACGAAGGCGTCCGCCACGGCAACGGTCGTGCTGCTGGAGGCGGGTATCGAGGTCACCCGGGTGGCGGGTTCCGACCGCTACGGCACGTCGATCGAGGTGTCCCGCAGGGAGTTCCCCGACACCGCTCCCGTGGTCTTCGTCGCCTCCGGCGAGAACTTCCCGGATGCGCTGTCCGCCGGTCCCGCCGCGGCCAAGGCCGGGGGTCCGATCCTGCTGACGCCGACCGGGTTCCTGCCGGCCGTGGTGAAGGACGAGATCGCGCGCCTCAAGCCTCAGCGGATCGTGCTGGTCGGCGGGACGGCGGCCGTCTCGGCCGCTGTCGAGGCCGAGATCGCGTCGTTCCGTCCGAGCGGAACAGTCGTCCGCGAATGGGGCGGCGACCGGTACGGCACCTCGCAGGCGATCGCGGCCGCCGAGTTCACCAGCGCATCACGCGTGTACGTGGCAACCGGCGCGGACTTCCCCGACGCCCTGACCGCGGGAGCCGCCGCGGGATCGAAGGACGCCCCGGTGCTCCTCGTCCCGGGCTCGCGGGCCGTGGTCGACACCGCCACCGCCGCGACCCTCCGGAAGCTCGGCGCGTCGACCATCTCGGTGGTCGGCGGACCGGCGGTGGTGTCCGCGGAGATGGTCGGGTCGCTGGCGCAGTACGGCGCCGTCTCGCGCCTCGCCGGCGCCGACCGGTTCGGCACGGCCTCGGCGGTGAACCGCGACGCATTCCGCACGGCGGACACCGCCATGATCGCCTCGGGACTCAACTTCCCGGACGCGCTCTCCGCGGCGCCCTGGGCGGCCACAACCGATTCCCCGCTGTACCTCGCGCGCCCCGAGTGCGTGCCGCAGCTCGTCCTCACCGATCTGCGAGACCTCGGGGTGTCGCGGGTCTACCTGATCGGCGGAACGGCGGTGCTGAGCGTCCGCCTGGAGACGCTCACCAGCTGCGGCTGACATCCACAACGAGCCAGCCGCGACGCGTGCAGTACCACCCGTCAGCCGCGACGCAGGCGGTACCACCCGCCTGCGTCGCGGCTGAGCTCGATCCTCGCCTCACCGGTGCAGTCCCCAGAACGCCCACGGCGACACCCGGTCGAGCCAGGGATCGCGCTCGGCCCGCCGGGCGCTTCGCCGCACCCGCAACGCGCGGTACCGGATGCGTATCCACCGCCCGACGCTCTCCGCCGGGATCGCGGGCCGATGCGCGACCGTGATGATTCGTTGTGCCGTCTGGTCCACCATGACCCTCCTAACACCGGCTAAAGCAAATGACCGGTGTTCCAACACTGACCCCTCCCGGTGACACCTGTCAAGAGCGTATGCTGGTGTGATGGGTCGACAGACGGATCTCGCGTTCCAGCGAGAGGACGAGATGATCCCCGCGCGGCTCAAGCTGGTGCGGGATTTCGTCAACACGGTCGAGTACCAGGAGGACGAGGAGGGCTGGGAGCAGCCGGCCGACCTCACGTCGTGGCTCGTCGGGCGCGGACTGCTCGGCGACGACAGCCCGCCCGCCACCGACGCCGACCTGGCGCTCGCGAAGGCGTTGCGCGAGGGTCTGCGCTCTGTGCTCGCAACCCACGCCGGTCACGAGGCCGACCCCGCCGCGCTCCGGAGCCTCGACGACGCCCTCGCCGAACTGCCGCTGCGGTTGTCCTTCGCGGCCGACGCGTCGTTCGCTCTCCAGCCCGCGAGTGACGGTGGCGCGCGGGGGGCGCTTGCCGGAGTGCTGGATGCGGTCCGCGCGTCGCGCGAGGACGGCAGCTGGTCGCGCCTCAAGGTCTGCGACCGCGTCACCTGCCGGTGGGCCTACTACGACTACTCGAAGAACCGCTCCAGCCGCTGGTGCACCATGGCGGGCTGCGGGAACGCGGTCAAGATGCAGAAGGCGCACGCGCGCCGCGCATCCACCCCGGCCTGAACCTCCGCGATCAGGAGCCCGACGGCTCGTCGCCCCGCGCGTACTCCGACCCCGAGCGCGTCCGGAGCAGGATGCCGGCGTCGACGAGATAGCGCCGTAGTGTCACCGGATCGTCGCCGAACCGGGCCAGTCTCTCCGTGAGTTCCCGTTCCGTCACGATCTCGCCGACCGCGATCACCCGGCCGGCGATGTGCCGGAGCAGTTGCGAGCGGTCGTCGGCCGCGGCGGGGAACCGGTCGATCCGGCCGTCCGGGCGCAGGAACCGCTCGACGCCCGTCGGACGCGGCTGAAGCGATGCCGAGGCGGCCAGAAGCTCCCGAAACGCCGCGTCGGCCACCTCGACGGCGCCCCCATCGGTGGTGCGGATCAAGCCGGCGGCGTCGAGCAGTTCGCGCGCCCGTCGCTCGCGGGCCGGGCTGAGGGTGCCACCCCCGTCCACGACGAGCTTCGCCCACACCGCTCGCGCATCGCGGTTGGCGAGTGCTGCGACCACGGGCCGCCAATCCACAGGGTGCCCGGTCGCGGACGGCTCGTTGGCCGCGCCGGTCGACGCGCGCTCACCGCCGAGATCCTCTGTGCCGTCCTGCTCCACGCTCCCAGTGTCCCGCACCAGTCCGCCGGTATCGAGCCGCCGACGTCCGTGCGCCGTTGCAGCGTCAGAGCGAGGAGCGCCCGGCGGACAGGGGGACAGGTGGACAGGATGCGGCACACCGCGCGCCCCTGGTCGCGATCCGGCGTGCCGCACCTGTCGTTCGGCGGGGGAGGGAACGCCCGCCGTGGGGGTCATCCGGAGCGCGGGGCGGGATGGATGTGCGGATGTCCCCCTTATGAGGGGTTTGCCAGGTTCATCGTCCGGCGGCCTGGCGCGTGGAGCAGCGCTCACCGCCCGAGAGGCCCCGTGTAGGCGCGCGCCTGGAGCGGCAGTGCCAGGTCGGCGCCGAAACGGGCGACGGCGTCGCGCAGACCGCCGGCATGCGCAGGACGGAAGCGGTAGTGCAGCGTGCCGGTGAACTCCTGGCTGGCCGGGAAGTTCGTGAAGTGCAACGTGTTCATCACCCAGCTGTTGACGTGCCCGGCCGGAGCGACCAGCGTCCGCGCCCACTCGCCGGTCTGGAACCCGCCGAGCTGGACGAGCGGCGCATCCACCGTGCCCCAGAGGATGGCGTCGTCGCCGTTCCCAGCGGTGCCACGGCCGCGCACGCCCACCGCGTGCTGGATCGAGTACCAGTCCTTCGACGTGTCCGGCAGCTGCTCGGTCTCGGCCGCGAACACCGCACCGGCGGTCTCGAGCAGGAACTCGGGCTCGGTCACCGAGAACGGGAAGGCTACGAACACGCTCTCCGGTCCGAAGCGCTCCGGTTTCGCGAGGTGTACGGCGAGGTCGATGTCGTCCAGGTCGCGGTACAGGGTGAGCGTGTGGGTCGCGGTGAGGATGCCGTGCAGCTCCGTCGTCCAGTGGATGCGCGTGAAGGCGGCAGTCTCCGTCACCGCAGGGTCGGCGGCCGAGCCGGCGTGAACGCGGTCGAAGGCAGGGCCGGGGAAGGCGGGGTTGAAGTTCTTGGGGTTGTCGAAGATCGGATGCGATCGTCCCTCTTCGGTCACCTCCTCGATGACGACCGCGCCGAGCCCATGCGGGATGTCCGGGTCGATGAGCTCGCGCCCGGTCCGTCGGTCGATCAGCGAGACCACACCGCCGCGGGACGGATCGACCTCCGCCCGGTACCGTCCGGCTTCGATGACGCGACCGGTGACGGGCGACGGCTCCGGGGCGGGGGCGTCGACCACGACCGCCGAACGCGCGGGGACCTCGGCGACCACGGTCACGCGCCGCGTGCCGTCGACCTCCGCCTCCACGGCCTCCCGGCGGGGGCGGTCGCCGAGGTTGGCGATCAGCACCCCGGATGCGGGCGCGGGGCCGGAGACGCGCGCGTCGCCCGAAGCTGTCGCGGCGGCTCCGTCTCCGGATGCGGCGAGCCGGTAGAGCGCCTCCACGTTCAGGTCGCGCGCCAGGTCCCACGCGCCGAAGGCGAATCCCGCCTTGGCGTTGTGGTGCGACGCGGTGAAGTGCGAGTGCGGCTTGGAGTACGTCTCCCACGAGCCCCAGGTGTGCTCGCCGTAGAGCAGCAGCTCTTCGTCCACGCGGTCGAACGCCTCGGCGAGCTCGGCGCCGTCCCGCAGGCGGACCGGACCGCGGCGGTAGCCGAGCACCGTCGCCAGCGCGGGGTCGCCCTCCCCGCGCTCCGCGGCAAGGCGGAACGCCTCCCGTGCCGACCGGGCGAAGCGCCGCGCCTCCCGGTAGGCGGCCACGTCGCGCGCGGTGGAGCCGTGCCCGTGCGCCCACCAGTCCGCCCACTCGCCGCGGAGGACGGGCAGGTCGTCCGTCGCCTGCGCGGCCAGCGCATCCATCGCCGTGTCGATCGTCGCGGTCTCCATCGGCCGGTCCGGGTGGCGCTCGTTCCAGTGGCGGACGACACGCGTGAACAGGGCCGTCGGCCAGCGGTTGTCGTTGCCGGCGTGCACCACCGCCGTGTCGAACGGGTAGTCGTCCCGCGCCTCCAGGCCGTCGAGGAAGGCGAGGATGCGCTGCCCGGCCAGTTCGACGTCGCCGTCGACGATCCCCCACTCCTCGCCGAAGCCGTAGTGCGTCGACAGCAGCGTGAACACGCGGCGGCCCGACGGCGCCTCCCACCAGAAGACGCTCGGCTGCGTCAGCGGGGCGCGGCCGTGATCCGGGTTGAGCGCCATCACCAACCGGTCGAGGCCGGCGTCGAGCATGGTGTCGGCCACGCCCCACGCGATGCCGTTGACGTCGCCGTGCTGCTCGGTCCGCACCGGGATGCCCGCGTCGCGGATGCGCTCGAGCGCCCGGTACGCCGCCTCGAACTCCGGGAGGTCTGGAAGCTGCGTCATGTTGAGGTAGCCGCCGGTGACCGCGATCGTGCCGTCAGCGGTCGCCGCGGCCAGCGCATCCACCTCGCCGGGGGTCGCCGACCGCAGGAAGTTCAGGACCGGGCGGGCGACCTCGAAGGTCCAGCGGAAGCGGTCCGGGGCGCCCGCCGCGGCGGTGTCCGCGGCGGCGAGCCGCAGCACCTCGCGCACGATCTCGGCGTGCATCCGGTCGATGATCCGCGGGCTGTTCGTGTAGCCGACGTCGTGGTGGGTGTGTCCGAGCAGCAGTATGCGGCGGATGCGGGGCATCGGGCCTTCTTCCGGTGTCGATCTGGCATCGTTGCCATACGACCCTAGGACTTGAGAAGCGCGTCGGACAAGCGTAAGAAACGATCAAGTAACGAAAACCGGGTCCAAGTACCCGGTCCCCTTGTGAAGAGCCTCGCTGCTGCATTACCGTGCGATGTGGGAAGGTTTCCACACTGCCGCCATCGAACCCCGGCAGTCGGGGATCCCGTACCTCTTCGCACGGGCGAGGACGCCCGCTGCGACACCACTGAAGGGAAATCAGATGAACAAGAGGCACACCGCCCTCGCCGCTGTGGCAATCACCGCGTCGGTGGCGCTCCTCGCCGGGTGCAGCTCCAGCGGTGGCAGCTCCTCCGGCGGCGACTTCTCGAAAGACGTCAAGGGCAACCTGAACGCCTGGGGCTTCGACAACGCCGACGAGGTCGGCACCTCGCGCATCGACTACGCCAAGGACCAGCTCAAGGGCGTCACGATCAAGATCGACCAGACCCCGTTCGACGCGCAGAAGTTCACCACCCGTGTCGCCGGCGGCAACGTGCCCGACGTCGTGCAGATGGACCGCCAGTTCGTGGCGACCTACGCGGCGCAGGGCCTCATCCAGCCGCTCGACCAGTGCTACTCGGTGCACAACGTCGACCCGAAGAAGTCGTACTACGGCTCGGTCGTCGACGACATCACCTACGGCGGCAAGATCTACGCGGTGCCGCAGTTCTACCAGCCGCCGGCGATCATCACCAACGAGCGCGTGATGAAGGCCGCCGGGGTCACCGACGCCGACATCGACACCTCGAAGCCCGACACCCTCGTCGCGGCCGTCAAGAAGATGTACAAGGCGTCCGGGGGCAACCCGTCGACCCTCGGCTTCGACCCGCAGGCCAGCGGCCAGGCGGGCCTGTGGCTGCTCGCCAACGGCGGCCAGCTGATCGGCAGCGACGGCAAGCCGACGCTCGACGACCCGAAGAACGAGAAGGGCCTGGAGGTCCTGAAGAAGATCACGGACGCCCAGGGCGGCTACGCGAAGATGAAGAGCTTCACGGACTCCTTCGACTTCTTCGGCGAGAACAACCAGTACGTGAAGGACCAGGTCGGCGCTGAGGTCAACGCCCAGTGGTACGTCAACGTGCTGACCCCGTTCGTCGACAAGGTCGACATCGGCGCCGTTCCCTTCAAGGACAGCGAGGGCAACCCCTTCACCGTCGCATCCGGCACGTCGTTCGTCATCCCGGCGGGAGCCAAGAACAAGGACGCCGCCTGCGCCTGGGCGCTCAGCCTGACCAGCCTGCCGGCCTGGGAGGCCGCGGGTGCCGCCCGCGCCAAAACCATCGAGAAGACCCCGGGTGCGATCAACACCGGCCTGTTCACCGGTTCGCCGGAGGCCGACAAGACGCTCCGCGAGAAGTACGTGAAGCCGTCCGGCAACGCGGGCTTCGATAAGGCGATCTCGACGTACTACGACGTGGTCGGCAGCGGCAAGTCGTTCGGGGCGTCCCCGGCCGGCCAGCAGATCCAGACGGAGCTGCAGAACGCCATCCAGTCGTACCTCCTCGGCAACAAGTCGGCCAGCGAGGCCCTCAAGGACGCGCAGGCCGCGGCCATGAAGGCCTACCAGCAGGCCACCAAGAGCAGCAAGTAACGCCGCTCGCCCCAGGGGCGGTCTCCCACCGGGAGGCCGCCCCTTCTGCGTGCGCGGGGCGCCCGCGCGCCGCTGCGCGGGCGCTGTGCGCGGGGGCCTGCGCCGCGCTAGGCCGGCGCTGTGCGCGGCACGTGCAGCGTGCGTGCGTCCTTTCGCCGAGGTGCACGTCCTTGCGCACCCTCGCGGCGTGTCGCCCCCGACAACGTGCACCTGAGCCGCCGCAGCGGCGACCGCCCCCGCCGAACCGTGAGTGGATGCTGCTACTCGCGTGCAATTCGCGCACCTACTCACGACTCGCACGCCCGGCCGGCGCACCCGAGGCATCCACGTTCGCTGAAGTGCGCGTTGTTGTGGCCCCTGGCGGCGTGTCGACCGCAACGACGTGCACCTCACGGCTGCCGCGGCGGCTGCCGCCCTCGAGTGGTGAGTGGATGCTGCCACTCGCGTGCGATTCGCGCACCTACTCGCCACTCGGGCACGCGCCTAGCGCCCGGCGCCGGGCGCACGCGGCGCATCCCCTCTCGCTGACGTGCACGTTGTTGTGGACCCGTCCGGCGTGTCGACCGCAACGACGTTCACCTCACCGCTGCCGCGGCGGCTGCCGCCGTCGAGTGGTGAGTGGATGCTGCCACTCGCGCGCAATTCGGGCACCTACTCACGACTCGTGCGCCCGTCCGGCCTCCGGGCCGGGGTGCGCCCATGCGGCGCATCCCCTTTCGCTGAGGTGCACCTTGCTGTGGCGGCGGGCGGCGTGTCGACCACAACTGCGTGCACCTCACCGGCTGCAGCGGCGGCCAGCGCCGTCGAGTGGTGAGTGGATGCTGCCACTCGCGCGCGATTCGCGCAGCTACAAACGACTCGAGCGGCTGTCGGGCGCGCCAGGCGCGGGGCGCACGCGGCGCATCCCATCGCCGAGGTGCACCATGTTGTGGACTCCATTGGCGTGTCGGCCGCATTTCGGTGCACCTCGCGCGGACACGCCAGGGCCACCGCACAAGGGCGTCCGTGGCCACCTCCGCGCAGCGCGCATCTACCCGCACTTTGGCCCCGCCTGCGCGCTGCGCGCATCCACTCACACCCGCGCCCGGCAGCGCGCCCCCTTAAACGACGCCGGGCGCGGCGGACCATATGTCCGACCGCGCCCGGCATCCGGGATCGGGATCAGCCCTTGCGGCCCTGCGTGGCCACGCCTTCGATGAAGTAGCGCTGGCCGAAGCCGAACAGCAACAGCATGGGCAGCGTCACGATCAGCGCGGCCACCATGACGTACTGGTAGTCGCCGTGTCCACCGTTGGTGGGGCTGAACGTCGTCATCGCGTACGAGATGCCGAGCGGCACCGTGAAGCCTTCGACGCCTCCCGCGTTCAGGTAGATCAGAGCCGCCTGCAGGTTGTTCCAGCTGGCCTGGAACTCGAACAGGAAGATGATGATGAACGAGGGGATGCTGAGCGGCATCGCGATGCGGGTGAACAGCTTCCAGTAGCTGGCACCGTCGAGGCGTGCGGCCTCGAACAGTTCACGCGGGAGCCCCATGAAGAACTGCCGCTGCAGGAAGATGTAGAACGCCGAGCCGAACAGGTTCATCCCGAACAGGGGGATCCACGTGCCGACCAGGCCCAGGTTCTTCCAGATCAGGTACTGCGGAACCATCGTCACCGCGCCCGGCAGCATCATCGTCGCGAGCACCAGGCCGAACAGCAGCGTCCGGCCGGGGAACTTGAAGTACGCGAACCCGAACGCCACGATCGAGCTCGAGATCGCGACCAGGCCGGCGGCGAGGACCGCGATGACGACGCTGTTGCCGATCCACGACAGGAGGGGCAGCTGGTTCCACACCTCGACGTAGTTCTGCGGGGTGAACGTCTTCGGCCACAGCGAGTTGTCGAAGACCTCCTGCCGCGGCTTGAGGCTCGCAGCGAGCAGCCAGGCGAACGGGTACAGGAACAGCAGCGTGAAGCCGAGCGCGATGATCCACAGCACGGTCTTGCCGATGATCGACTTGGGCTTGTACCAGCGGTTGCCGACCGGCTTCTCCCCAGGACCGCGGCCGGTCGGTGTGCCCTTGCTCTCCAGCTGGGCGGCCTCCAGTTCGGAGGCGAGCGGGGCGAGGGCCGCGGCGGCAGTGGACTGCGTCGTGGACGACATCACTTGTCTCCTTCGTAGTAGACGAGCCGGTTGCTGACCTTCACCTGCACCAGGGTGATGAGGAGGATGATCACGAACAGCAGCCAGGCCATGGCGGCGGCGAAGCCGAAGTTGAACTGCCGGAACGCCTGCTGGAACAGATAGACGCCGTAGAACAGCGACGAGTCCGGCGACGCGTTCGTCTGATCTCGCCAGAACAGCAGATACGCCTGGTCGAACACCTGCAGCGCCGCGATCGTCAGCACCACCACGTTGAAGAAGATCGCCGGGGAGATCATCGGGATGGTGATGGTGAAGAACTTCCGGATGGGGCCGGCGCCGTCGAGGGACGCGACCTCGTAGAGGTCCTGCGGGACGTTCTTGAGCGCCGCCAGGAAGATCACCATCGTGCCGCTGACGCCCCACAGGGTCATCAGGACGATGGACGGCTTCACCCAGTTCGGGTCGATCAGCCACTGCGGGCCCTCGATGCCGAACAGCGCGAGGAAGCGGTTGATCGCGCCGGTGTTGCCGTTGAGCAGCAGCAGGAAGATGGATGCGGTCGCCACCGCCGGCGTCATCTTCGGCAGGTAGTAGATGGTGCGGAACACGCCGGCTCCTCGTCCCACCCAGTTGAGCAGGAGGGCGAGCAGCAGCGCGAAGATGATCTCGAGCGGCACCGCCATCACGGCGTAGAACAGCGTGTTGCCGAGCGACAGGGCGACCTTGGGGTCGTTGAACAGCTCGGAGTAGTTGTCGAACCCGGCGGGGCTCGCGCTGTTGGTCGCCAGGTTGTAGTTGCTGAACGAGATGAAGAGGCTGTACAGCATCGCGCCCAGGGTGAACACCAGGAAGCCGATGATCCAGGGGCTGATGAAGAGGTAACCCGCGATGGCCTCGCGCTTGTTGTACTTCTTCGCCCGCGTCTTCTTCTCCGGCTTGCGGTCACCCGTTCGGGTCTTGCTGCGCGATGCGTCGGTCAGGACGGCCATCAGCGGCCTCCCTGCGTCGCGTCATCGAGCTCGGTGATCCTCATCGCCACCCTTTCGATCCGTCCCCCGCCTCCTTCGGCGCGGTGTGGCATCGTTACCACATAGCTGCGACTATAAGTCCTCACGCCCGGGCCTGCAACCGAACCCGGGCCATTCCCGGGTTGAGCCGACTTGCGCGGCGGACCCGTCCCGGCTGTGTGGGCGACGCCGACGGGGGAACTGCTCTGTGTGACGCGAACGGTACACCGGTGCGGCGGCGGAGTCAGGGGGATGCGCGGTGCCGCGCGGCGAACGGGGACGGGACGTACTGCCGCTGGTGTCGCCTCGCGGTGCGGGGCGTGGCGCGATCCGGTCTCGCATACCGGCGCCCGGCACGAGGGGGACGCGGTGAGGCGGTGTCCGGCGTTGCGGCGCCGCGCGGGTGCGGCGCGCTGTGACGACGCGAGCGGGACCCGGGAGGCGCGGTCGCGCGGTGACCGTTATGGTGGATTTCGCCGGGCGTCCCGGCGCTCCGGCGCGCGACAGTCCCGCGCGAGAAGGGTGCCCATGATCGAGAACGACGCGGAGGGGGCTCCGCGCCGCGCGACGCTGAAGGATGTCGCGCTGGCGGCGGGGGTGTCGCAGTCCACCACATCCCGTGCGCTGAGCGGCGAAGGCTACGTCGCCGCGGGCGTGCGCGAGCGCGTGGTGGCGGCCGCAGAGTCCCTCGGCTACGTCCCGCACGCGATGGCCCGCAGCCTGCGCAAGCAGGACAGCCGCACGATCGGCGTGCTCATCTCCGACCTGCGGAACGCCTTCTATGCGGACCTCGCCGCCGGCATCGCCGCACGCGCGCGCCGTGAGGGCTACACGATGATGCTGGTCGACGATCAGGGATCCACCGAGGCCGAGATGGATGCGGCGCGCGCCTTCGTCGCCACACGCGTCGCCGGCGTGATCGTCACCCCGCTCTCCGGCGACGTGTCCGACTACCTGATGCGGCAGCACATCCCCGTCATCGAGGCGGACCGCCAGTTCTCGGCCGGACGCTGCGACGCGGTCATCATCGATAACTCGGGCGTCGCCAAGCGGATGACCGACCACCTCATCGACCTCGGCCACCGCCGCATCGCGCTGTTCATCGACGAGACCACGTGGACCACCGGTGGGGAGCGCGCCGCCGGCTACCGCAGCTCGCTCGAGGGCTCGGGGATCGCCGCGGACCCGTCCCTCGTGATCTCGACGGGATGGGACGCCGACGGCGCCCGCAAGTCGGCCATCGACATCCTCGCCCGCCGCGACCACCCGACCGCCATCTTCGCCGCGAACAACCTGCTGGCGGAGGGCGTGTGGCGGGCGACGAACGACCTGGGGCTGCGCATCCCCGAGGACGTCAGCGTCGTCTCGTTCGACGACTCCGAGTGGATGAGCATGGTGAGCCCCGGCATCACCGCGGTCGCGCAGGACGCCGTCGCCCTCGGCGAGACGGCCCTCGACCGCCTGCTCGGTCGCCTCAAGGACCCGGCGGCCGAACCTCAGACGATCGTCCTCGAGGCGCAGGTGCTGCCCCGCGGCTCCACGGCGGCGCCCCGCGCGCTGTAGCGGCGCGTCCGCCCTGGGCCTTCTCGCGCTGCCTCGCGCGAGATTTGGCGCAAATCGTGGTTATCGCGGGACCTTTCCCGCGATTTGGCACAAATCTTCTGGGCGCGTGTCTCCCCGGGCTCGTGTGCAGCGCACATTCGGCACGAATGTCGGGATTGCGGGCTGGGGAGGCGACATTCGGCACGAATCCCGCCGCGAGGTCGTTAGGCGCGGTCGTCCCGAGATTTGGCGCAAATCGTGGTTATGACGGCCCGTTTCCCGCGATTTGGCACAAATCTTCGGCGGCGGCGGGAGCGTATTCGGCACGAATGTGGGGATGGCGGGCTGGGGAGGCGACATTTGGCACGAATGGCGCACCGCCTGCGCAGGCCGCCAGAAAGCGAGGGTGGAAACGATCCCATATTTGCGGCAGGATGGGCGCGGCGAAAGGACCGATGCTGACCACCTTCCCGAACCCAGCCGCTGAGCCGGCCCTGGCCGTTGCGATCGACGGCGGCAACTCGAAGACCGAGGTCGTCGTGCTGGAGCGCGTCCGGGATGGGGCTGACGTGCTGGTCGAGCGGATGCGCGCGATCGGCGGGGGCAGCGGGTCCGGGCCGCAGGCGGTCGTCGCAGCGGTGCGGGACGTGCTGGCCGAGCGGGACATCCGGCCGGAGCGGGTCGCCTGGGTGTCGGCGGCGATCGCGGGGCTGGATTTCCCTGGCGATGAGACGGCGCACGGTTCCGCCCTGGCCGGGCTTTTCCCGAATGCCGCGATCGAGGTCGTCGGCGACGCTGTCGCGGTGCTCGAGGCGGGCGGCGGGGCGGGCGACGCGCTCGCCGTCGTGTGCGGCGCCGGGCTGAACGCGGTCGCACGCGGGCCGCTCGGTGTCGCGACGGTTCCGGCGCTCGGCTGGGTGAGCGGGGACTGGGGCGGCGGTGACGAGCTGGGCCGCGAGGCGGTACGTGCCGCCGCGCGCGCCGAGGACGGCCGCGGGCCGGAGACGGCGCTGCTGGCGCTGGTCCTCGCGCAGACGGGCGCGCCCGACACGGTGTCCCTCGCCCGCAGCATCCGGGACGGACGCGTCAGCATGAAGCAGGTCGGCGCGCTGGCGACGACGGTCGCACGCGCTGCCGCGGAGGGTGATCCCGTCGCGACGGAGCTCATGGGTCGCGCCGCCCGCGAGGCCGTACTGCTCGCTGGGGTGGTGACGCGCGGTGCGTGGGGCACGGAGCGGCGCGTCCCGCCGGATACGCCTGCAGCGCTGGCCGGCGGGCTGTTCGCGGACGAGGGGTTCCGCACCTCAGTGTCCGAGGGGTTGCGCGCGCTGGGCTTCGACCCACGGCCGCTCGCGTTCCGTCCGGTCGACGGCCTGGTCCGCGCACTACGCGACCGCGCCGCCGACCTCCCGGCCGCTCCCGACCTCCCGGCAAACACCCCCGGCCCACTCCCCACCCCCACCCCCACCCAACCCCCCGAACGAAAGGACCCCCGATGAAGGTCACCGTCATCGGCGCCGGCTCCACGTACACGCCCGAGCTGGTCTCCGGCCTCTGGAAAGAGCGCGAGCGCCTCACGGTCGACGAGCTGTGGCTCATGGACGTCGACGGTCCCCGGCTGGAGATCGTGGGCGGCATGGTGCGCCGGATGCTCGCGCGGCAGGGCGCCGACGTCCCGGTGACCCTGACGACCGATCGCACCGCCGCCATCGAGGGGGCGGATGCGGTGCTCATCCAGCTCCGGGTCGGCGGGCAGCGCGCGCGGCTGCAGGACGAGCTGTTCCCGCTCGCGTGCGGCTGCGTCGGGCAGGAGACCACCGGCGCCGGCGGGCTCGCCAAGGCGCTGCGGACCGTCCCGGTGGTGCTGGACATCGCGCGCGAGGCCCGCGAGAAGGGGAACCGGGGCGCGTGGGTCGTCGACTTCACCAACCCGGTCGGCATCAACACCCGGGCGCTTCTCGACGACGGTCACAACGCCATCGGACTGTGCAACTTCGCCATCGGCGTGCAGCGCTGGATCGCGCGCGAGCACGGGGTGGAGCCGCACCGCGTCGAGGTCGACCCGGTCGGGCTGAACCACCTGTCGTGGGTGCGCCACATCCGCGTGGACGGCGAGGATGTGCTCCCGCGCATGATCGCCGAGCGCTCCGACGAGCTGGGCCGCCGCGGCGGCGTGACGGGCGAGCTGATCCGCGACCTCGGTGTGCTGCCGTCGTACTACCTGAAGTACTACTACGCGCACGACGCGACCGTGGCGGAGATGAAGGCGGGCACGCCCCGCGCGACGGTCGTCGCGGACGTCGAGCGCGAGCTTCTGCAGCTGTACGCGGACCCGCGCGTCGACACCAAGCCGCCGCAGCTGGAGGCTCGTGGCGGCGCCTTCTACAGCGAGGCGGCGACCGCGCTGCTCGCCTCGCTCGTGGCGGGAACGGGCGACAACCACGTCGTGAACGTCCGCAACGACGGCCTGATCGCCGGGCTCGCCGACGACGACGTGGTGGAGACCCTGTGCCGGGTGGATGCGTCGGGCGCGACGCCGCTGCCGCAGGAGCCGGTCGCGCCGGAGCTGCTCGGCCTCATCCAGCACGTCAGCGCCTACGAGCGGCTGGCCGCTCGGGCCGCCGTGACGGGCGACCGACGCCTGGTCCGGATGGCGCTGCTCGCGCATCCGCTCGTCGGCCAGTGGGACCTGGTCACGGCCCTGGAGCGCGGGCTGTTCGAGACCGGCGGCGACCTGCTGCCGCAGTTCGCGGAGCGCGCGGGCGCATGACCCGCTCCGCGGACGTCGTCGTGTACGGCGCCACGTCGGCGGGCGTGGCCGCGGCGGTCGCCGCGGCGGAGGCGGGCGCGCGCGTCCTGCTGCTCGAGCCGCGACGGCACCTGGGCGGGATGACGTCGGGCGGCCTCGGCTACACCGACGTCGGCGACGTGCGGGCGCTGGGCGGAGCGGCGGCACGGCTGCGCGCGGACATCGCCGAGCACTACGGAACCGCGCCCGGACACTACGCCGGCCCCGAGCCGCACGTGGCGGAGGGGATCTTCCGCCGCTGGCTCGAGCGCGCCGGGGTCGATGTGGAGTTCGACGCCCGCCTGCTCGGGGCCGAGACGGCGGAGCGACGCGGCGGACGCGACGGACACCGCGGCCACGACGGCCACGACGGCCACGACGGCCCCGACGGCCGCGAGCTCCGGGCAGTCACGGTCACAGGCGCCGGCCGGGTCGAGGGCGCAGTTTTCATCGACGCGAGCTACGAGGGCGACCTGCTGGCGGCCGCGGGCGTGCCGTACCGGGTGGGTCGCGAGGACCGCTCGCTGTACGGCGAACGGTTCGCCGGGCGCCAGGAGCTGCTGCCCGGGATGCACAACATGCCCCCGTGGGTCTCTCCCTTCGCCGGCGACCCGACGGGCCGGACCGAGGGCCGCATCCTGCCGCAGCTGCACGACCGCCCGCTCGCGGGCATCGGTGAGGGCGACGGCGGCGTGATGTCGTACGGATACCGGGTCTGCCTGACGACCGCGGCCGACCGCATCCCCTTCGAACGTCCGGACGACTACGACGAGGAGTACTGGGAGCTCGCGCGACGGCTGTTCGCGCGCGATCGCCGCGAGGGCGTCGAGCGCACGGCGGGGGCGATGCTCGGCCTCGAACCCAACCTTCCGGGCGGGATGGCCGACGGCAATTCGCTGGGTCCGGTCTCGCTGAGCGTGCTGGACGGCTCGGCATGGGAGTACCCGGACGCCTCCCCCGAGCGGCGGGAGGAGCTGCGCCTGCACCACCTGTCGCACACGCGCGGCTTCCTCTACTTCCTCTCGCACGACCCGGCCGTGCCGGCGGGCATCCGCCGCGAGCTGGCGCGCTGGGGGCTGCCGCGCGGCGAGTTCGCCGACACGGGGCACCTGCCGCATCAGCTGTACGTGCGGGAGGCGCGGCGGATGCTCGGCGAGCGTGTGCTCACCGAGCACGACCTCCTGGCGGGGGCGATCCCGTCCGACACGGTGGCCCTCGGCTCCTACCACATCGACGTCCGCGAGGTTCAGCGGGTCTGGCGGTGGGTCTACGAGCATCCCGAGCCGATCGGCACGGTCTTCACCGAGGGCTACCTCTCGGTGCCCGTGCCGCTGTACGGCATCCCGTACGCGTCGCTCGTGCCGCGCCGGGTGGATGCGGTCAACCTGCTGGTGCCGGTCTGCCTGTCCGCGTCGGCGGTGGCGTTCGCCTCGGTCCGGATGGAGCCGCAGTACATGATGCTGGGGCAGGCCGCCGGTGTCGCGGCGGCGCTCGCCGCGGGGCGCGGGGACGACGTCCAGGACGTCGACGTGGAGGTGCTGCGCGACCGCCTCCGCACGACCGGCCAGCGGGTCGAACCGGCTTGACCACGGTCTGGGACCGGTGTCAATCCCCCTGACACGAAAGGATTTCGGTGCCGCCTTAAGGCACTATGAGGTTATGGGAAAACTCGTCTACGGCGCCGGACAGGAGTACGACCTCGATGACCGCGTACTCAGCCACGTCAAGCTCGCGATCGTCGCGAAGCTCCGGCGTCACGAGAGCTTCCTGCTGAACTGGGATGTGCCGGTCGAGCAGGGCTCCGGGCGCGTCTCGCTCTGGATCAGCCGCGAGGTCCCGCTGGCGTTCCAGTTCAGCGGCAGCCGTCCCCCGGCGATCAACCCCCAGTGGCTCGAAGCGCTGATGCACACGTCGCAGCGCACCGGCGGGATGGTCATCATGGCCGAGGACGAGATCGCCCACCACATGCCCTGAATGGGGGGCACGGTTCGAGCGCTTCGTCAATCCCCTGCTTTTCCGGAGGGTCCGCCTTAGCTTTGCTTGCATGGGCGATATGACGGCGAGTGCGGTGCTGATGATGCTGCCGCGCCGAGCCCGGACTCCCGTCGCCGTTCTGGCGGAGGGGCCGGTCCCCTCCTCCCTCCGGTTGGACGTGTTCGGCGGACGCGACCTCTTCGTCCGTATGCGGCGAGGGACGGGCGTCCACGGGCTCAGCGAGCCGTACCGGGAGCAGCCGCGCGACGAGTACCCGGCGGAGTCCGACCCCGCGGTGGTGGTCACCTCCGACAGCCACGCCCCCGCGCGCTTCGCCTGCTCCGCCTCGGTGTTCGGGGCGACGGACGTCATCGTCTTCGTCCCCCTGGACGCGGACGGCGAGGCGCCCGCTCATGTCAGGATCCCCATCCCGTCGCTCGATCGACCGTCGTGGCACGACTACGAACTGGTCTCGCGCACCCGGATGGAGTGCCGTTACCGCGTCGCCGACACGAATGACGCCATCCCCGTTGGAGGTTCCCGTGCTGTATCAGCTCTCTGAGGTCGAGCGGCTGCTCGCCGAGACGCCGGGGCTGTACGTCCGCTACTCCGCCGGGTACGCCGCAGACCTGGAGGACGGGTCGGTGGATGCCGAGAGCGGCCTGCCGCTGCCCGGCCTCAGCGCGCATCCGCTCGACGCCGAGCCCTGGTGGACGCTGCCGCGCGTGGAGTGGATCGCCCGCCAGATCAGCCGTCTGCCGGCCCCGCGTCACGCACCGCAGGACGGCTCCCGGCCCGACCGCTTCGCCTGGCTGCTGCGCGGCACCGTGGCCGGGCGCGGCCCGGACGGCGAGGCCCTGATCGCCGATGTCGAGGTCGTCGGCCGGCTGGCCGAGTGCCTCATCGAGCAGGCGGACCGGGTCTGGGGCGCCCGCTTCGACGCCGAGCTCGGGCGCCGGGAGGCGGAGCTCGTCTCGGTGGCGCATGCCTGAGGCGGTCGACGTGGAGCCCGGAACCGAGACGACCGTCGCCGCTAGCGCCGTGCTGCAGCTGATCTCCGACAGCCCGTCGGGCGGGACGGCCATCGTGCTGCGGCGGCCGGAGGCGCCCCCGTTCATCGTGATGGGCGACGACACCGAGGAGGGTTTCGCCCGGCTGCGGCGCGGGACCATCGCCTACGGCATCCCGGAGTCGTATCAGGCCCTGCCCCGCGACATGATCCGCGCGGGCCACATCCTCCACGTCCGCGACGACCACCAGCCTGCGCGGGTGGACAAAGCCGGCTCGATCTTCGGACCGGAGCCGGACAAGCTGTGGGTGCCGCTGGACGACGAACGGCGGCCGTTCGCGCGGATGCAGGTGCCCATCCCGTCGCTGGAGCGACCGGCCTTCGTCGAGTTCGTCCTGATCGGTGGCGACGAGGTGCTCGAGTACCGCCTGGACGGCGAGGCGCGGCTCGGTGACGGCTACATCTGCTCGTACTGCGGCAAGCTGTGCGCGCAGAAGGAGCCCCACACCGCCGCGCACGGGGTCGCCGGGCACACCCACGCCGGCGTTCCGGCGGGCCAGGACCAGGACGGCCCCGCTCCGGAGACCGGCCCGCTCGAGGTCCGGGGCCACCCCGGCCCCGGGTCGCAGCTGTGAGCCGCGCGTTGCGGCTGCTGGTCTGGCAGGTCCACGGCGGGTGGATGGACGCCTTCGTCCGCGGCCGGCACACGTACCTGCTGCCGCTGGATGCGGAGGGCGGCGGTGGTGTCGGCGCCCGCGACTGGCCGGCCAACGTGGTCGACGTCCCCGAGGCGGAGCTCGCGTCGACCCCGTTCGACGTGGTGATCCTGCAGCGGCTGGAGGAGTTCGACCTGGTGGAGCGACTCACCGGCCGCAGACCCGGCGTCGACGTGCCGGTGGTCTTCGTCGAGCACAACACACCGCAGGACAGCGTCCCGAACTCGCGGCATCCGCTCGCCGACCGCGACGACGTGATGATCGCGCACGTCACGCACTTCAACGCGCTCTTCTGGGACACGGGATCGACCCGGACGACCGTCATCGAGCACGGTGTCGTGGATTACGGCAACTTCTTCACGGGCGAGCTCCCGCGGGCGGCGGCGGTCATCAACGAACCGGTGCGACGGTGGCGGGTGACCGGGTCGGACCTGCTCGGCGGGTTCGCAGCGGTCGCCCCCGTCGACGTGTTCGGGATGCAGGTCGACGGGCTCGCCCAGGCGCTGGGCGTCGGGGCCGACAGGATGGTCGCGGCGGGCGACATCGAGGCACCGCGCCTGTTCGCCGAGGTGGGCCGCCGGCGCGTCTACGTGCACCCCAACCGGTGGACCTCCCTCGGGCTGTCCCTCCTGGAGTCGATGACGGCCGGCGTACCGGTGGTCGCGCTGGATGCGACGGATGCGCGGCGCGCGGTCGTCCCGGGGGTGGGCGTCGTCTCCACCGACCCGGCCGAGCTGCACGCCGCGGTGCGGGCGTTCGTCGACGACCCCGGTCGCGGCGCGGAGACGGGGGAGCGGGCGCGGGAGTGGGCGCTCGAGCGCTTCGGGCTCGGCCGCTACCAGGCCGACTGGGACGAGCTGCTCGCGCGCTGGGTCGGCTGACCTGCGCGAACCGGTGACCGGCGTTCAGTCGTCGCGCGCGTCTCGCAGCGCCTTCTCGGCATCCCGGACCGCGTGCTGCGCCTCCGAGAGTCGGCCGCGCAGCTCGCGCTCGGCCGCGCGCACCTCGTTGAGGTCGTCCAGGATGCGCTGCAGGCGTCGCTGGAGCCGCTCGCGTTCCCCTTCGAGGTCGCCCCGGCGGTCCACCGTCTCGTCGAGCTCGTCGTCGATCGCGTCGGCGTCCGCCCGGGCGCGCTCGACCGCCTTCTCGGCGGCGCGGACGCGGCGCTGCCGCTCGCGGCGCTCGCTGGCCGACTCCTCCGGCTCGGCAGGCGTTTCGTCGTCCTGCCGATCGTCGCCCGCTGCCGCAGACCGTCCGGAACCGGACCGCTTCGACCGCGGTGACGGCGTCGGGAAGTCCTCGATCTCGATGGGGAGGGCCACCGCATCCGACACGTCGACCTGCTCCAGCCCGGTCGACTCGAGGGCGCGGACGAGCATCCCGCTGCGCACCGCCGCTGCGGCCGCGGGATCGATGACCGCGGCCTGCAGGGTCTCCTCCACCTCGCGCTGGACGGCCGGGCTGAGACCCAGCCCCTCGGTGGCGCGCTGCAGCATCCGCTGACGCTCCTGGGTGAGCGAGCGGATCTCGGCACGGTCGCGCGCGGCGAAGGCGTCGCGCATCCGTGCTCCGATGTCGAGCACGTCGCCGACCAGGTCGGGATGCTCGCGCATCAGCGCGTTCACCGCCGCGGCCGAGGCCGACGGCTTGCGCAGCGCCTTGATCTCCTTGGCGGTGGGGCGGTCGGCCTGCGCCGCGGCCGCGTTGCGACGCGCGATGAAGTCGCCGGGGGCAGCGGCGTACAGCTCGCCGGCGACCTCCCGAACGTCCATGCCGCGAGTGTACGCGCGCGGCGACGGGTCAGGCGCGGGGTGCCTTCGCCGCCTTGACCGCCGCGAACCACTCGTTCGACGGGCGCAGCCAGATGAGAATGACGCCGACGACGGCGAGCGCGAACTGGAGGAACCCGGCGCCGTAGCCGTTGATGATGTTCAGCAGCGACAGCACGGTGAGGACGGTCAGCACGATCCGAGCCCAGTTCGCGCCGCGGCGCATGAAGAACGCGAACAGGACGAGCGCCACGGCCCAGAAGATCAGGGTGATGATCGCCCAGGTGGTGGCCCCGGCGATGACGGCGTCGGCGACGCTCTCGGGGTTGGCGGAGCCGTTCCGGTTGGATTGGCGCACGGCCTCCAGGAAGTCGGCGCGCTGCGAGCCGATCGCCACGATCGTGATGATCCCGCTGATGACGCTGAGCACGGCGCCGGCGACGAAGAGCCAGAAGGCGATGTTGACGTTGCGCGGCGGCGCGGTCGGGTCCGCGAGCGGAGCGCCGGCCGGGTAGCCGGACGCGGCTGCCCCCGGGTACGCGGGAGGCGGCGGGGGCGCGGCAGGGAAGCCCTGGCCGGCCGGCGCGGGCGGCTCGACCGGCTCAGCGGGCGTCGCGGCGGGCGCGGCCGGCGCAGCGTCGGGTGCGGGCGGCGGGGTCGTCGGCTCGCCGGGCCCGGTGGATCCGGCGGGGCGCGGCGTGCTCTCGTCGTCAGGGATCGTCATGCCGCGACCCTACTCCCGGCCCGCGCAGGCTGACTAGGCCTGACGAGCCGCCCCACCGGGGGCGCCGTCGCCCGCCGTGGCGTCCGCCGGCGCGGCCGGGGCCGTCCCCAGCGGCTGCGTCGCCGGACCCTCGAGCACCGTTCCGTCCGGCGCGAAGCGCGAGCCGTGGAGCGGGCAGTCCCACGAGAGTTCCGCGTCGTTCCAGCGCACCACGCCGCCGAGGTGCGTGCACACGGCCGTCAGGGCGCAGGTGGTCCCCTCGACCGTGGAGACGGCGACCGGCGTGCGGCCCCGGCGGCCGACCACGCCCGTGCCCTCGGCGACCGGCTCGTCGCCGACCTCCGGTGCGGTCTGCGCGGCCGCCCATTCCGTCACGGCCGCCTTGCCGACGCCCGCGTTCATCGCGACGCCCGAGGCGATGTCGACGGGCCGGGTCACCCGGTGGTGCATCACCCGCGCCCATTCGAGCGTCTCGCCGGTCAGGTCGGCGGTGAGGCTGAGCGCCGAGGCGATCGCATTCGTCATGCCCCACTTGTCGTACCCGGTCGCGAGGTAGACGCGGCCGCGGCCGCGGGGGAGCCAGCCGACGAACGGCACGCGGTTGGCGGACCGGTAGTCCTGCGCCGCCCACCAGTGCGTCCTTTCGGCGCCCGGGAACGTGCGCTCCGCCCACGCGGACAGATCGGCGAGCTTCTCCGCCGGAGAGTCGGCGCGCCCGGCGGGATGGCCGTTGCCGCCGACGAGGAGCAGTTCCGAGCCGTCCGCGGCCGCGGCCGTGCGGAGCGAGCGCGTCGGCGCGTCGGCCGAGAGGTACATCCCCTGCGGGATGTCGCCCGGCACGCGGTAGGCGGTGACGTACGACCGCGTCGGCTCGACCTTCGCGAAGTACAGGCCGCGGTCCAGGATGGGCGTCCCCGTCGCGAGGATCACCTGGTCCGCGCGCGACGTGCCCGACGTGCTCGTGACGACCGCGGGCTTCGACGCCGACACATCGGTGACGCGCTCGCCCTCGACGATCCGCCCGCCCAGGCGGCGGAACTCGGCGGCCAGTGCGGCCAGCACCCGGAGCGGATGCACCTGTGCCTGACCGCCCAGCTTGAGCACCCCCTCGACCGGGAACGGCAGCTCCGTGCTCCGCTCCTCGACCGCGTCCAGGCCGGCCACGCGCGCTGCGGCGAGCTCCGCATCCAGCTTGTCCAGTCCGTCCAGCGTCGTCGCGTACGTGACGGCGTCGCGCATCTCGAACGGCACCCGCTGCTCCTCGAGGAAGTCGAGCAGCCAGCCCTGGCCGGCCGTGTTCCCGTCGACGTAGGCGCAGAGCACCGCGTCGGAGGAATGGCGGCGGATGGAGGAGAGCGTCGTGCCCTGCAGCAGGCTCACCTTGCCGGTCGTGTTGCCGGTGGTGACCGCGCCGACCGTGCGCGCCTCCAGGACGAGCACCCGCATCCCGGAGCGAGAGAGCATCAGCGCCGTGGCGAGGCCGGTCAGGCCGGCGCCGACGATGATCGTGTCGTAGTGCCCGTCCCACTCGAACGAGTCGGTGGGGATGGACGGGGAGGTCTCGAGCCAGAGGGAGGTCGGCATGAGACGAGCATCCCCCTCCGTCGTGGTGGGCGGAAGCGGTTGACTTACGCTGCCGAAGGCCTGGCCGGCCTCAGCGCGGCCTCAGGCCAGGGAGTCGAAGTCGAACCAGAACGCGTCGTCGTCGTCCTCGCCGGCGGCCGAGCCGGTGGAGACGGGGTCGCGCGGGATGGTCGCGGTCTCGATGCGCACCTTCGTCTGGCTGGTGACGAAGATCTCGCTCGGCGGACGACTGGACTGCGTGATGGAGACGAAGTCGCCGTCGTTCCTGCTCGCTTCGACGACCCTGCTCTTCAGCTCCTCGACCGGCGCGCGGTCGACGAAGGTGAACCTCAGGTCGTCGATGTAGACGTGGAACACCTGCATTACCCTCTCCCGGTCGTCGGTTACTCGCCCGATAGTACGCGGCGAATCGGGTTGCGCCAGGTGCACTCGCGTATTCGCGAAACGCGCCGCCTCGCGCGGCGGTCAGAGGAGGTCGTAGTCGAGGTCGGGTATGTCGTCGGTCCCGTGCTCGACGTAGGTGGCCTTCTGCGGTCCCAGGGCGGCGATCTTGTCCTCGAACTCGGCGACGAACGGCTCGTCGAGCAGTTCGGGACCGGAGTACGGCTCGTCTTCGGCGAGGATCTGTGACGCGGGCCCGAGCAGCATGAGCGCCTCGCCCGTCCCACCGCCCTCGATGACCACCGGAGCGCGAACCTCCGCGGCGTCGTTCTTGTGGGCCAGTGCGGCAGCGAAGCGCACCAGGACGTCGGCGATGTCGTCTCCCGTCAGGAGCGAACCGCTTGCATAGTAGATGCGCTTCATCACCCATCCATACGGTCACCTGGGCATAAGGTCAAGGTCGCGGCGGAACCGGTTGCGGTTTTCGCCGGGGGCGCGTTCACTCCGCGGCATGACCGATGAGAACCGTCCCCTGACCGCACTCGCCCTCGTCTGCACGCTGAAGCCGTCGCCGAACGAGTCCAGCAGCCAGCTCCTCGCCCGGCAGTTGCTGGACGAGCTGGCCACCCACGACGTGACGGGCACGGCCGTGCGGCTCGTCGACTACGACATCAAGCCCGGCGTCGAACTGGACGAGGGCGAGGGTGACGAGTGGCCGAAGATCCGCGAGCAGGTGATCGCCTCGGACATCCTGCTGATCGTCACGCCGACGTGGATGGGGCACCTCTCGTCGGTCGCGCAGCGGGCGCTGGAGCGGCTGGATGCTGAGCTGTCCGAGACCGACGAGGACGGTCGTCCGCTGGTGGAGGGCAAGGTCGCCATCGTGGGCGTCGTCGGCAACGAGGACGGTGCGCATGCGATCATCGCCGACCTGTTCCAGGGGCTCAACGACGTCGGCTTCAGCATCCCCTCGCAGGGCGCCACGTATTGGAACGGCGAGGCGATGGGCTCGGTCGACTACAAGGACCTGGACGAGACGCCGGAGTCGGTCGCGGGCACGAACGCGACGGTCGCGAACAACGCGGCGCACCTGGCCCGGCTGCTGGCGGCGCAGCCGTACTGATCCCCGGGCGACCGCGCCCCGGGCTTCCGCGCCGCTAGCATGACGGCGTGCCCGAACCGGATGCTGGAATCGTCGCGCGCCTGAGGGCGGCTGGCTGCGTCTTCGCGGAGGACGAGGCGCGGCTGCTCACCGAAGCTGCTCGTTCGTCCGCCGAGCTGGAGCGCCTCGTGTCCCGCCGGGTCGCCGGCGAGCCGCTCGAACCGCTGCTCGGCTGGGTCGAGTTCGGCGGCCTGCGGCTGCGCATCGGTCCGGGGGTGTTCGTTCCCCGCCGCCGTACCGAACTGCTGGCGCGGAGGGCCGCCGGGCTGGCGCGGGACGCGATGGGGCGGTCGGGCCGTGCCATCGTCGTCGACCTGTGCTGCGGAGCGGGCGCGATCGGCGCCGTCGTCGCGTCCTCTGTCCCCGATGCGGAGGTGTTCGCGTCGGACGTGGACCCGGCCGCCGTGGAGTGTGCCCGGCAGAACCTCCCGGCGGACCGCGTCTTCGGGGGGGACCTGTTCGACGCCCTCCCGGCCGCCCTCCGTGGCCGCGTGGACGTGCTGGCCGTGAACGCACCCTACGTGCCGACCGCCGCGATCCCGCTGATGCCGCCGGAGGCGCGCGACTACGAGCCGGGCGTCGCGCTGGACGGTGGACCGGACGGCCTCGACCTGCACCGCCGGATCGCCGCGGAGGCGTCGTCCTGGCTCGCTCCAGGAGGAACCCTGCTGATCGAGGCGGGTGAGGAGCAGGCGGAGGCGTCCGCGGCCCTCTTCGCGGCCTCTGGGCTGCGGACCAGCGTCGAGACGGACGACGAGGTGGGGGCGACGGTGGTGCTGGCGACGGCCGTGCGATAGGTCTACCGTGCGGGGCATGAGCACGCTCGCCGCCGCGCGGCCCATGCCGGTCGACCGCGTCCGCCAGTCCCTCGTCATCGCCGGCGCCGTGATCGCGCTGATCGGGGCCGTCGTCGGATCCGGGTTCGCGGGCGGGACGCCCATCCCCGAGGTGGCCGGCGGAGCCCTCAGCGCGGACGCCACGTTCCTCGCCCCGGCCGGGCCGGCCTTCGCGATCTGGTCGGTGATCTACGCGGGCCTGGTCGCCTACGCGATCTGGCAGGCGCTGCCGTCGCAGGCCGCCCGCGACCGCCAGCGCCGCGCCGGGTTCTGGGTGCTCGGCTCGCTGCTCCTCAACGCCGCGTGGATCCTCTCGGTGCAGGCCGGGCAGCTCGCCCTGTCGGTGGTGGCCATCGTCGCGCTGCTGGTCGTCCTCATCGTCGCGTTCGTCATCCTGCGCCGCCACCCCGCCGAGTCGACGGCCGACGCGGTGCTCTTCGACGGCGTCGTCGGCCTGTACCTGGGCTGGGTGATGATCGCGACCGTGGCGAACATCGCCTCGTGGCTGCAGCAGGCCGGCTTCGACGGGTTCGGCGGCAACCCGCACGGGTGGGCCATCGCGATGCTGGCCCTGTTCGCGGTCATCGGTTGCGCCCTCGCCGTCTGGGACCGCGGACGCTTCGCCCCCGCGATCGCCTCCGCCTGGGGCCTCGCCTGGATCGGCGTCTCGCGTCTCACCGGCACCCTGGTCTCCGCCCCGGTCGCCATCACGGCCTTCGCGGCGGCCGCCCTCCTGCTCCTGGTCGCGCTCGCCGTGCGCGTGGCCCGGCCGGAACCGCGCCGCCGCTAGCCGCACCCTCCCGTCCCGTACGCTGGTCCGATGGGCGGCGTGCTGACCGGGTTCGGGATCATCGCGTTCGTGATCCTGGTCGGATATGTCGCCGGACGGTTGCGGATCGGCGGCCCGACCGCCCCGTTCGTGCTCAACCGGATCGCGTTCTTCGTGACGAACCCGGCCCTGCTCTTCGTGACGCTGGCCCGCGCCGACCTGCACGTCGTGTTCTCGGCCCAGCTGCTCGTGGCGGCCGTCGCGGCGGTCGTGTCGGCCGGACTGTTCGTCGCCCTGTCGCGCGCCTTCTTCCAGGCCCCCGCGCCGGAGACGACGATCGGCGCGCTGGGCGCGGGCTACGTCAACGCGAACAACATCGGCCTGCCGGTCGCGGTCTACGTCCTCGGCAGCGCCTCGTTCGTCGCGCCGGTCCTCCTGCTGCAGTTGATCGTGTTCGCCCCGATCGCCCTGACCATCCTCGACACGACCAGCCGCGGAGCGGTCTCGGTGCGGTCCATCCTGACGCAGCCCGTGCGCAACCCGATGATCATCGCCTCGCTGCTCGGCATCCTCGTCGACGTCAGCGGTCTGAAGCTGCCGGATGCGGTGCTCAAGCCGTTCGAGCTGCTGGGCGGCGCCGCGGTGCCCCTCGTCCTCCTGGCGTTCGGGATGTCGCTGGTGGGAGCCCGGCCCCTCCAGGCCGGGGCGGGTCGCGCATCCATCGTCACGGCCGTCGTGCTCAAGTCGGCGGCGATGCCGCTCGTGGCCTTCGCCGTCGCGCGCTTCGGCTTCGGACTGTCGGGCCAGTCGCTCTTCGCGGCGGTCGCCCTCGCCGCCCTGCCGACCGCGCAGAACGTCTACAACTTCGCCGCCCGCTACGAGCGCGGCATGGCGGTCGCCCGCGACGTCGTGCTGCTGACCACGATCTTCGCCGTCCCGTCGCTGCTGGTCATCGCGGCGCTGCTGGCCCCGTAAGGGATGCGCCGTTCTCGTCACGAAACCGGGTCAGGCGCGTCATACCCGGTGAGTGTTATCCGCTCGCGAAGCTGGTTTGAAACATGTACACGTTTATGTACTGAAAGGCGGTAATCTATGACAATGGTCCTCTCGCACATCCCGCCGGTGCTTCCGACGAACGAGGCTCGCGTCGCGCTGACGAAGGCGCTGGCGCGCTTCCGGGAGCAGGGGGCCCTCGCCGAGCCGGTCGTGTTCGGTGCACAACGCCGTCCCGAAGGCGTGATGATCCCGTTCGCGCTCTACGAGGAGCTTCTCCCCGTCATCGAAGACCTCGAGATCGCTCACCTCGCTCGCGCGAGGGCAGCCGCCGGAGAATCCATTGCGCTGTCTGAGGTTGCGGCCGCGGTCGGACTCGATCCGGACGACTACCGCTAGTGCAGCGCACCCTGCAACTGAAAGCCCTGCCCGGCTTCCAAGAGGATGTCGATGCGTTACCGGACCTCGCCACGAAGAAGATGGCGCTGAACATGCTCGTGCTCGTCCGGGACGGCGAAGTGAGCGGCGTGCGGCTCGATGCTCGTGTGGCCACCGGCGATCTGAGCGATTGCTACAAGCTCTATTTCGATCCAGAAGGTGTTGGAAAGCCTCGCTATCGACTGGTCTACCGCTACTCACCCAACAGGATCACGGCCGTCGCGATCGAGGCCGTCGCTGTCGGCCGCCGTGCCGACCTGGACGCCTACAGGCGAGCAATGGCGAACCTCGGGCGCGACAAGGACTGAAAGCCCTCTTTAGCGCCGCCGTCAGGCGCGGTCCAGGGACCGCAGGTACTCGGCGTTGCCGCGGATGGCGGCCTCGTAGCGCAGAAGGTCGGGGGTGCGGATGCGGTCGGCGGCGACTTCCATCAGCTCCGCGACGGCGGCGTCGCTCCGGCCGGCGGCGTGGAGTGAGAGGGCGTGCCAGACGCGGACCGACTCGGAGTCGGGGAACAGCTCGACGGCGCGGTCGAGGGCGGCGAGTGACTCGTCGAAGCGTTCGAGGTTGCGCAGCGTGCTGCCGTACTGCAGCAGGCAGCGGCGCAGCGTGTCGCCGTCGAGGCCCGCGTGGAGGGCGCGCTCGTAGTATCCGGCCGCCGTCTGCTCCTCGCCCGACGTGTCGTAGGCGCCGCCGACCTCGTAGAGCACGTGCGGGTCGTCGGGATGCTCGGCGAGCACCGCGAGGAGGGCCTGAACCGTCGGGGCCATGTCGTCGCGGTCGCGCGCGGCGAACAGCTCAGCGAGGCGTTGGAGCAGGGCGGGGTCGGTCTGCGGCATCCCCTCAGCCTAGGGCGGCGTCCGCGACGGCGGCCCGCACGACATTGCGCAGGGGCGCGGGCAGCTCCGCAGGCGCGAGCGCCGTGGTGAGCGCCGCCCCGTACTGCTCCTTGCGTCCGGAGGTCGTGCCGAGGAACCGGTGCAGCTGCTGGTCCACCGTCCGGGTGCGCTGCGCAGGCTGCTGCTGGAATGTCCGGAACAGGCCGAGATCGCCCTGCTCATGGAGTGCCTCCTCCGTCCGGGCGTGACCGAGGGCGCCGAGCAGTTCGCCCTCCAGGTCCGGGCGGCAGACGAACACCGCCTCGGCGGGGAGCCCGGCACGTTCGAAGAAGCGCACCTCGCCCGCGTCGCACAGACCGCGCAGGCGCATCCCGGCGCCACCCGGCCCGAGCTCGGCGACGAAGCGGCGGACCGACATGGCGCCGCCCATCGGCACGACGGAGACGCCGACAGCCTCCAGCTCGACGCCGAGCACGCGCGCCGCGGCCGCGACGGCAGCCCGGTCGCTCGCGCCTTCCACGAGGATCGCCGCGCCGCCTGGAACCGCACCCGAGTTCATGCGCACAGTATCCCCTCGCCCGGGATGCGCGTCTCCGCCAGCCCCTGTCGCGGTCCGCGCCCGGCGCGTACGGTGCACGCCATGAAGATCATCATCTTTGCCGCAGGAGTCGCCGTCGGGTTCGTCATCGGGTCGCGCGCCGGGCGCGGTGCGTACGAGGACATTCGCCGCAAGTGGCGCGGGTTCGCGGAGTCCGACACCGTGCAGCACGTGAAAGGCGATGTGAAGGACTTCGCCGGTCGTGCCGCATCCGACGTCGGGGAGAAGGTCAGCGAGACCGTCAGCAAGGTGACCGACAAGGCGTCGAGCAAGATCGACCAGGTCACCGGCAAGAACGGGTCCAGCAACGGCTCCGCCTCCGACTCGGGCTCGGGCCCGGCGTCGCCGTCGCCCGCCGTCTGACTCGCCGGCCGGGTCACGCACCCTCGGGCGGGTGGGCCAGCAGGTCCACCCGCTCGCCTACATAGTCCGCGAAGGCCCGAGCCCCGGTGTCACCGGCTGCAGGGCTCCAGCGCACGAGCGCGCGTCCGTCCCGGACGAACAGCGGCCCGTCGCTCGCCGCGAGAGCCTCCGGGTCGAGATCGATCACCGGCGCCCCGAAGTTGACGGTCTCGCCGTTGCGGAACCGCCCGCGCTGCGCGGCCGCCCGCAGCGCCCGCCGTTCCTCGGCGGACTGCGACTGGTACTGCGGCCGCCCCGGCGGCGTCGCCCGCACGAGCAGCCCGGTGGCCCGCAGGACGCCCTCGGCGTCGACCAGGAACACGCCCAGTCGCCAGACGCTTCCGATGCGGCGCAGCACCGGCTCCCGACGGATGAACAGCGCGTTCCGCGCCGGCACGTACTCCGCGAGGGCTTCCCGCCGGGCATCGGAGGCGAGCAGGGTGCTCACGGCATCGCGCAGCACGGCGCGGATGGCTGCGACGACAGGGTCATCCGTGGTGCGTCCGTCGGTCCCGTCCTCCACGGGACGAGCCTACGAGGCCGTGCGGATGGAGAACGAGTTGTCGTCGGTGACGAGGAGGAGCTCCACGCCCTTCTCGTGGCGCAGGACGACGAGGGCGGACGAATCCGTCGCCGCGACACGCTCCACCTGGTTGAGGAAGATGCGCGCCATCTCGTCGGTCACCCGGAAGTCGCGGCCCAGCGCATGCACGATGTACCCCGAGATCGCCGGGGGCCGACGGCGGAGGCCCGTCTCCTGCGCGAAATCGTCAACAGCGACACGGAAGTCGGGCGTCATGGTCATCGGAGTGCTCCTTCTCTAGCCTCACCGACAGTAGGCGCGGAATTCCGCGCCGCCAGGGGGTTGACGAGGGGTTAGATGGAAGGCATGAAGACCTTCACCTTCCCCCGGACCGACATCACCGCGTCCAACATCGTCCTCGGCCTCATGCGCATCTCCGACCTCGACGACGAGCAGATCCGTACCCTGGTGCGGACTGCCCGCGACTCCGGGATCACGATGTTCGACCATGCGGACATCTACGGCGGCGAACGTCACGGATGCGAGCGGCGCTTCGGCGAGGCCGGCGCGATCCCTGCCGCGGAGCGCGACCAGGTGGTCATCCAGTCCAAGGTGGGTATCCGCGACGGCTTCTTCGACTTCTCGCGCGAGCACATCCTGCGCTCGGTGGATGAGTCGCTCGAGGCTCTGAGGACCGACTACCTCGACATCCTGCTGCTCCACCGCCCGGACACCCTGGTCGAGCCCGACGAGGTCGCCCTCGCCTTCGACGAGTTGCAGAGCGCGGGCAAGGTGCGCGCGTTCGGCGTCTCCAACCAGACGCCCGGGCAGATCGAGCTGCTGCAGCGCTCCCTGTCGCAGCCGCTGATCGCCAACCAGGTGCAGCTGAGCATCACGCACTCCCCGCTGATCGCGCAGGGCGTCGCGGCCAACATGGCCGCCCTGGACCAGTCGATCGACCGCGACAACGGCATCCTGGACTACGCCCGGCTGCACGACATCGTGCTGCAGGCGTGGTCGCCGTTCCAGAAGGGGTTCTTCGACGGCGTCTTCCTCGGCGACCGGGAGAACTACGCGGAACTCAACGACGCGATCGACGAGCTGGCCGAGAAGTACGACGTGACGCCCACGGCGATCGCGGTCGCGTGGATCACGCGGCACCCGGCGGGCATGCAGGTCGTGCTCGGCACGACCAATGAGCAGCGCGTGCGCGACTCGGCGGCCGGGTCGGAGATCCCGCTCACCCGCCAGGAGTGGTACCGGCTCTTCACGACGGCCGGGCACATCCTGCCGTAACGGAGGGGCGTCCATCAGCGAACGTGGCCCGGCGGGCCGGTTTGGGCGGCCGCCGGCGCCGGGCTACGGTCGGAGGGTGGACGACGACAGGGTGTCGCTCCCTCGGCGGGCGAGGATGCTCGCCTGGCGCGCCCGCGTGGCTGCCGTCCGCAACCGGCTCGTCCGGCCGGTCGGCGAGCGGCAGGCGTTCGCGGCCGGGCGCCGCGCGTTGCGGGTGCTCCTCGTCGGTTCCGGGCCGGTCGTCGGCTGGGGCGTCGGCAGCCACGACCTGGCGCTGCCGGGTGGTCTGGCCCGCGCGCTCGCGGCGGCCACCGATCGCGGAGCCGTCGTGGACGTCGTGCCTCACCCGTCGGCCGGCGTGCGCCGTCTCGGGCGGCTGCTCGACGCGGCCGGGCCGGAGCGGTACGACGCCGTCGTGCTGAGCGCCACCATCCCCGATGCCATCCGCATGGCCGAGCCGGCGCGCTGGGAGACGCACCTGCGTTCACTGCTCACACGAGCACACACCGCCGAGCGCACGGTGATCTGGCTCGGCGCCCAGCCGATCCGCTCCATCCGCTCGTACGACTCGGCCGCCGGCGCCATCGCGCAGGAGCACGCCGAACGGCTCAACGCGATCGCCCGCCGGGTGTGCCGCGAGACGGGCACCCACTTCGTGCCGCTCGGCGCCCCGCCGCGCGGCGACTCGGGCCGGCATCGCACACCGGCGGACTACCTGTTCTGGGCCCGGCAGATCGCGGACGTGCTCGCGCCGGCACTGCAGGAGCACGCCGTCCGACGCGCGGACCCGGCCGTGGACGCATCCGATCGTGTGGGTGCCATCGAACGGCTGAAGCTGAGCGGGCGCCGCGGCGACGCCCGCCTGGACGAGATCGTGGGCACGGCGAAACGGACGCTCGGCACCGACATCGCCATGTTCACCGTGCTCGACGATCAGAAGGAGTGGCCCCTCGCCTCGACCGGCTCGGTGCTCCAGTCGATCCCGATCGAGCAGTCGGCGTGCATCCACACCATCCAGACCGCCGACGGGATGGTCGTGCCGAACGCGGTCGAGGACGGCCGCTTCGCCGGCAGCAGCCTCGTCACCGGCCCCGCCGGGCTGCGCTACTACGCGGGCTACCCGGTGGAGGCGCCGGACGGCACCCGCATCGGGGCGCTGTGCGTGTTCGGCCGCAGCCCGCGCGAACGCGAGGAGGGCGAGGCGGACTTGGACGTGCTGCGCGAGCTGGCACTGCTGGCGCAGCGCGAGCTGTGGCGGTGGTCGCCGGACTCCTGAGCGCTGCGGCGCGAGGCCCGGTCAGCGCTCCAGCGCGGTGAGGAGGCGGTCCAGCGACCCGCCCAGACCCCACTTCTCCGACAGGGCCGTCAGCGCCGCACGCTGCTCGGCGCTCGGCGGCGCGAGGCGCGCATCCACCTCGGGGAGCGGGAGGTCCCGTACGACCTCGACGACCCGCGGTGCCACGGCGAGGTAGTCGCGTGCCGCGGCGAACCGTGCGCGAGCTGCCGGTTTCATGCCGCTGGAGGAATCCTCCGCCGCGGCGACGATCCCGGCCAGGTCGCCGTAGTCAGCGAGAAGCGCCGCGGCGGTCTTCTCGCCGATCCCGGCCACGCCGGGCAGACCGTCGGAGGTGTCGCCGCGCATCGCCGCGAAGTCGGCGTACTGGTCGCCGCGCACGCCGTACCTCCGCTCCACGACCTCGCCGGTGACGAGCTCCAGGTTGCTCATGCCGCGAGCGGTATAGATGATCCGCACGTCGCGCTCGTCGTCCACCAGCTGGAACAGGTCTCGGTCGCCGGTGACGACATCCACCGGTCCGGACGCGCGCGTCGCGAGCGTGCCGATGACGTCGTCGGCCTCGTGCTCGGCGGCACCCACGATCACGATCCCCAGCGCGTCGAGCACCTGGCGGATGATCGGCACCTGCCCCACGAGCGCTTCGGGTGTCTCCTCCACATCGACGCCTCCGGGCACGAGCCGGGCGACGCGGTGCGCTTTGTAGCTCGGGATGAGGTCGACCCGCCAGCGCGGGCGCCAGTCGTCGTCCCAGCAGGCGACGAGCGACTCCGGCCCGTAGTCGGTGACGAGCTTCGCGATGATGTCGAGGAAGCCCCGCACCGCGTTCACCGGGGAGCCGTCCGGGGCCTTCACCGTGTCGGGCACGCCGTAGAACGCGCGGAAGTAGAGGGAGGCGCTGTCGAGCAGCATCGTTCGGCCGGTCACGCCCCCGATCCTGCCACGCGCGCCCCTTCGCGGGAATGCGCCGTGGCCCTGGGAGGGACAGGCCGCTAGTCTCAGCGCATGACCGAGAACGTCGTCGTGGAGCGGATGGAGCGCATCGCCGCCACCCCGGAGCAGCTGCTCCCGCACATCTCCCGCCTGCCCGAGTGGACGCAGTGGTCGCCCTGGGAGGACCTCGACCCCGACCTGAAGCGCCAGTACTCGGGCGAGCCGGGGGCTGTCGGTTCGTCGTACGAATGGTCGGGCAACCGCAAGGCCGGCTCGGGCAGCATGCGGATCACCGCGGTGGATCCGGACGGCGTCGGCATCCACCTCGACTTCACCCGGCCGTTCAAGTCGTCGAACGAGCTGCGCTTCGTCCTTCAGCCGGAGGGCGATGCCACGCGCGTGATCTGGCGTATGGAGACCCCGCGCAAGCTGTACACGCGCTTCGTCGACCTCGACAAGCTGGTCGGTGGGGACTTCGAGAAGGGCCTGCGCAAGCTGAAGCAGGTCGCCGAGACGCCGTAGCGGCCGCATCCCGTAGCGTGGTCGGGTGACCTCCGCCGCACCCCTCATCGTCTCCGCCGTCGCCGTCGTGCGCGACCGGAAGGTGCTCATGGTGACGGCGCGAGGCCGCGACGTCTACTACATGCCGGGCGGCAAGGTGGATGCGGGCGAGTCGGCCGCAGAGGCCGCGGCGCGCGAGGCGCTCGAGGAGGTCGCGCTCCAGCTGGACCCGGCAGCGCTCGCCGAGCTCTTCGAGGTGCGCACGCAGGCGCACGGCGAGCCGGAGGGACGCCAGGTGCACATGCGCGTGTTCCGCGCATCCACCGATCAGGAGCCGGTCCCGTCCGGCGAGGTCGGCGCGGTGCACTGGACGACCAGCGCGGACGCCGACCGCTGCCCGCCGGCCGGTGTGGAGGTTCTGCGCCGGCTGGTCGCCCTCGATCTGATCGACTGACGCGTCCGCTGGGCCACCCGCTCGAGGGATGGCGCTGGGCCCGACGGGGCGGCAGGCTGTCGTCATGGCGCGCACCCACGAGTTCACGTTCTCCGGCGACCCCGACTTCGATTTCGAGATCCGCACCACGATCGGGCAGGCCTTCAGCGGTGCGGCGGACATCGGCGAGGTGCTCGCGGCGGTGCAGGGCATCCGCGCCAAGGATCACGAGGGGTGGTTCGCCGCCTGGCGCGGGCTCGGTGACCGCATCGCCGCGGAGGCGGACGCCGCTGCAGCCGCAGGGCACACGGTCAGCGCCGCGAGCGCGTACCTGCGGGCGGCTTCGTACTACGCCACCGCCGTCAACGCCGTCGCCTCGCTCCCCTCCGACGAGGACCTGCTGCCGACGTTCCGCTCGCACCGGGCGGCGTGGGACCGCTGGGTCGACCTCGTCGACCTCGACATCGACCGCGTCGACATCCCGTACGACGAAACCACGATGCCCGGTTACTGGTTCCGGTCTGGGCTCGCAGGCGGCGGCCCGCGTCCCGTGCTCGTGGTCGTGAACGGCAGCGACGGCGCGCTCACGGGGCTGTGGTCCTCCGCGGTGTCGGGCGCTCTTCGCCGAGGTTACGACGCCCTCGTCTTCGACGGCCCGGGCCAGCAGTCGCTGCTGTTCGAGCACGGGATCCCGTTCCGTCCGTACTGGGAGGCGGTCCTGACGCCGGTCCTGGAGTTCGTGCTCGCCCGGGAGGGAGTGGATGCGGAGCGCGTCGCCCTCTACGGCATCAGCCAGGGCGGCAACTGGGTGCCGCGCGCTCTCGCGTTCGAGCACCGCTTCGCGGCCGCCGTCGCCGACCCCGGAGTCGTCGACGTCTCGACCTCGTGGACGGAGCACCTGCCGGCGAACATGCGCGCGCTCCTGAAGGACGGCGAGGACGCCAAGTTCGACCGCGACATGGAGCTGGGGATGAAGTTCTCGCCCGACCTCGCGCACACCTGGCGGTTCCGCGCCCGGCCCTACGGCACCACCGGCTACGCGGAGACGATGCGCGCGGTGCTGCAGTACACGGTCGAGGACGTCGCATCCCGCATCACCACTCCGCTCCTGATCACGGACCCGGAGCACGAGCAGTTCTGGCCCGGCCAGTCCGAGCGGCTGGCCGCACTGGCGCCGGGGGTGTCCATGCTCGTCAGCTTCACCGCGGCCGAGGGCGCCGACTTCCATGTGCAGCCGCTGGCCCGCGCCCTCACCGAGCAGCGCATGTTCGACTGGCTCGACGAGCGTCTCGGGCGCTGACCGGCCTTGCCGGGCGTCAGCGGTGGAGGGTTGGATGCTGCCATGAGCGATTCCCTTCCCGCCATCGCCGTCACAGGCGTCACCGGCGCCATCGGGCGGATGACCGCCGATGCCCTGGCCGACGCCGGGGTGCCCTTCCGGATGCTCGCGCGCACGCCGGAGCGGGCGCCGCGTTACCCGGGCAGCGCCGTGGTCGCCGCCTCGTACGGCGACAGTGACGCCGCGAGGTCCGCCCTCGACGGGGTCGAGACGCTGTTCATGGTCTCCGCGGCCGAGAACGCCGAGCGCCTCGCGGAGCATCTCGCCTTCCTCGATGCTGCACAGGATGCCGGAGTGCGGCACATCGTGTACACGTCCTTCTTCGGGGCGGCCCCGGACGCGACCTTCACGCTGGCGCGGGACCACTACGCCACCGAGCAGCGCATCCTGGGCTCCGGGATGCGGCACACGTTCCTGCGCGACAACCTGTACCTCGACTTCGCGCAGGAGCTCGTCGGCGACGACGGGGTCATCCGCGGCCCGGCCGGAGACGGCCGCGCCGCGATGGTCGCGCGCGCCGACGTGGCCCGCGTCGCGGCGGCGGTGCTGCTCGACCCCGATGCCCACGCCGACGTGACCTACGACCTGACCGGCCCCGAGGAGCTGACTCTCGCCGAGGTCGCCGACAAGCTGTCGGCGCACACCGGCCGCGTCATCTCCTTCCACGACGAGACGATCCCGGAGGCGTACGAGTCGCGCGCCAAGTGGGGCGCACCGGACTGGCAGACCGACGCCTGGGTCTCGACCTACACGGCGATCGCGGCCGGCGAGCTCGCGGGCGTGACCGACCACGTCGAGCGGGTCACGGGCCGCCGGCCCCTGTCGCTCGACGAGCTGCTCCGCGACACGCTGCGCTGAGCCGGACGCCGGTTCCAAGTAATGCCGTCATAGGAACTAAATGCGTGGCTAGAAATCTGTAGCCGTCATAAGCTAGGATGATGGCACCGCGATGGATCGACTCGGCTTTCAAGCACGGCGTCTCTCGGGCTGACCAGATGTGGGCGATGCTGCACCCCATCTACCAGGCGGAGCTCCCAGGGGAATCATTGGACGATGGCACTGTGAGGTTGATCATCGGTCATCCACATGCGCAGACTGATCGCGAGATCGAGGTGCTCGTCAACGTCTATGACGATGGGCGCGAGGCGCGCGTATTCCATGCGATGGAGTTGGGCCCGAAGTTCCGGCGTTACCGGGAGGAGAATTCGAATGGCTGAGATGACTGACGCGGACTACGAGGCGCTGGCCGCCCGGCTGACCCACCCTGACTCAGAACTACCGAAGCCGGAGAACGTTCTCACGGGTGATGCTGCCGCGGCCGCGGGCCGGGACTTCATGCTGCGCGAATACGGGTCGCAGGAGGCACTGGATGCCGAGCTGCGTTCCGCTGGTCGGCCTCGCCTGGGCGCAAAGCCCAGGGGGGCGTCGCCGACCGTCCGCGGGCGGATCGCGGAGGCGGATCGCGCTGCGTTCGATCAGTTGATCAAGCAGACCGGGAAGAAGGAGAGCGAGCTCGTGCGCGAGGCGGTGCACCTGCTGCTCGAGCAGCACAAGCTCGCCAGCTGAGTCCACTCGGTCGAGTCTCCGCACGCTGCGCTGAGCCGGACGCCGCCGAAAGGGGCGGCCCGCATCGCGGACCGCCCCTCCCTCATGCGTCAGCCGTTACGGCTGCGCAGTCCAGCCGCCGCGAGGCGGGGCCGGCCAGTGCGGGCGGGTCGGCACGATCGAGCTGACCGCTCCGGTCGAGGGGTCGAGCAGCACCTCCCGCTGCTGCGGGTGACCCCAGTCGAACAGGCCGCCGAGCGAGCCGGCGCGGGTGTCGAACGACGCGTCGCCGATCCGTCCGGTCAGCCAGTTGCTCTCGATGAAGCGGAGCACGCTGGTCTGCTCCGTCGGGGTGTGGTCGACGCGGTTCTGCGCGGCCCAGGGCGAGATCACCAGCAGCGGCAGGCGCTGGCTGGGGCCGCAGCGATCGGCGTAGCCGCCGGCCGCCGGCTTCTTCACGGTCGTGCACACCGCCGAGTCGACCGCCGGGTCGTTGGAGCCGTTGGCGATCTTCGGCGCGACGTGGTCGTACCAGCCGTCCGAGTCGTCGTAGGTCACGACGACCGCGGTGCTCGACCAGCTGTCCGACTTCTGCAGGGCGTTGATCTCGTTGACGAGGAACTTCTGCTCGTCGATCGGGTCGGAGTAGCCGGCGTGGCCGTCCTGCGCCTCCGGGGCCTTCAGGAAGGAGACGGCGGGCAGGTTGTCCGCCTTGAGGGCCGCGTCGAACGAGGTCAGGTCGTACTGGTGGTTGGCCTGGTCCGTGTGGCCGATCGCCTTCACCGAGGTGGGGGCCAGGTGGTGCGGGTTCGACGTCGACTTGTAGTACTGGAACGGGGAGTGGTGCGGCGAGTAGTCCTTCGGCGTCGCCCCCGCGATGTTCGCAGTGGTGGCGTCGCACTTGGCGTACGAGCCGGCCTGGCCGTTCCACGCGGTGGTCGGGGTGAAGCCGCCCTGGAACCAGCCCCACGTGACGCCGCGCTGGTTGAGCAGGTCGCCGATGTTGCGGCCGGACATGCCGACGACGGCGGACGACGCGGTGTGGTCGTTGTCGGAGCAGTCGTCGTAGGCCGGGTCGGGGTCGCCGATCACGGTGCCGACGCCCTGGGCGTTCGCCGACTGGACGGCCGTGGAGGTGGTGAGCACCGCTCCGGTCTTCGGGTCGTAGGCGGTTCCGCCGTGGGTCTGACCCGAGATCAGGTTGAGGGCTCCCGGGGTGGACGGTCCGAAGACGGTGTCCCAGTAGTTGTCGCTCATCGCGTAGTTCTGGGCGTAGTTCCACAGGCCGGTGACGGTGTTGCCGTCGTAGTAGTCCATGACGAGGCCCGGTGCACCGTAGGCGCCGGTGCAGGTGTCGGACTCGGTCTTCTGGACGAACTGGTCCATCTTTCCGCCGTCGACCGCTGCCTGCTCCGCCGCGTAGCTGTGGTTCTGGTCGCAGGTCACCGCCTGGGCGGGGGTGAGCCGCTTCGGTGCGTAGAGGTTGGGGTTGTTCGTCAGGGTGCCCGAGGTCGTGAGCGTGTTCGCCTTCGGGGTGTTCGCGGCCGCCTGGAAGGGGGTGCCGTCGGTGTTCGCCGCGTTCGGGTAGGTGCCGAAGTAGTGGTCGAACGAGATGTTCTCGTCGAAGATGACGACGAGGTGCTTGATCGGGGTGATGGTCTGGTCGGAGTGGTCGCCGTGCTGGCCACCGGGGTTGGCGGATGCCGGAGCGCCCGCGAGGATGCCCGCGCCCGCGAGGGCGGCTGCGCCGGCGAGAGCGACGCCCGCGAGGGCGACGGGGGAGCGGCGCAGACGTGAGGGTCTGAACACGATTCCTTCTTCCTTCTCTTTCACTGTCCCCGGCACGGTCGTGGCGGGGGCCTCCGGGTGGTCAGGCGAGCATGCTGCGCCCGAGCCAGTCGGAGGAGTCGCGGGCTCCGGGGAGCGCGAAGTAGTACCCGCCGCCGAACGGCTGGATGTAGTCGGTGAGCGGCTCGCCGGCCAGGCGCTTCTGCACGGCGACGAACTGCCGGTCCAGGTCCTGGTTGAAGGCGACGAAGATGAGGCCCATGTCGAGGTTGCCGTTCACATCCAGGCCGCCGTCGTAGTTGTAGGCGCGGCGCAGCATCCGCTGGGCGTCGGTGTCCCGCGTGCGGGGGTTCGCGAGGCGGATGTGCGCGTCCAGCTGGATGACGTCGCCGGTCGGATCGTTCTCGAAGTGCGGGTCGTCGAACTCGGCGGACGCGGTCAGCGGCGCACCGGTGTCCCGCCGCCGGCCGATCATGTTCTCCTGCTCGTGCAGGTTCACGCGGTCCCAGAACTCGACGAGCATCCGGATCACGCGCACGACGTGGTAGCTCCCGCCGGCGACCCAGCCGGGCTCGTCGCCGCCCGCCTTCGCCCAGACCAGGCGCGCCATCTCGGCGGCGTCGCCGGTGTCGGGGTTGCTGGTGCCGTCCTTGAACCCCATCAGGTTGCGCGGGGTGCCGCTCGGCCGGGGCGGGGAGACGAAGCCGTCCTGCCGCCAGCGCACCTGCATCCCACCGCGCGTGGCGCGGGCGATCTCGCGGACCGCGTGGGTGACCGCGTCGCGGTCCGCCGCGCAGACCTGCAGCAGCAGGTCGCCGTCGCAGACCTCCCGGCGCAGGGCGTCGTCGGGGAACTCGTCCATCGTCCGGAGCCGAGCCGGCTTCGCCGAGGCGAGGCCGAAGCGATCGTCGAAGAGGGAGGCGCCCACCGAGACCGTGACCGTCAGCGCGTCAGGCACCACGGTCGGTCCGAGCACGCCGGAGTCGCGCGGCGGCGCGGTGAGTCCCGGATCTGGCGGCGTGCCGCCCGTCGTCAGGAAGCGGGCGCGCTCGGTGATCGTCTTCAGCAGGTCGGCGAGCTCCGCCCGCGAGCCCGCGGTCACGTCGAGGGCGACGAACGCCGAGGCTTTCTGCGCCGGGGTCAGGATGCCCTGCTGGTGCGCACCGTGGAACGGGAGGGCGGTGGGATGCGCGGTAAGGGCATGGGCGCCGGCACGGGTGGCCGCAGCGGCGGCGCCCGCACCGGCAATCCCGACACCCGTCGCGGCCGCCGCGCTCGCCGCACCCGCGAGGAACCCCCGACGTCCGATCCCGTTCATGAGTCCCTCCTCGGGTCGCAGATGGCCGCCACCGGGGCCAGCAGCTCGGCGGCGCGGTCGAGCGCCGCATCCAGGCGCTCCCGCGCTGTGCGGTCGAGAGTGCTGAGCGCCGTCCAGGTGCCGTCGGGCGACCGGTACGCCTCCACGAGCGTCTGCGCCTGCGCCAGCGCCTGCTCGGTGTCGGCCAGCCGGTCGTAGCGCGGGGCGAGAACCGCGTGGAGCGGTGCGAGGGCGGCGGAGGCGCCGGTGAGCTCGGCGTCGACGGTGGCGAGCGCGGTGCCCGAGCCGGCGTCCGTGGCACCAGTCAGCGCATCCTGGATGGCGTCCTCGACGATCTCGTGAGCCCGGAGGGCCACCTCGCCCGGGTCGAGCTGCGCGTCGGCGAAAGCGGACGGCAGCCGGTCGACCAGCGCGAGGAGCTGGACGGCGGAGGACGCGACGGTCGCGGCGGGCGCGCCCGACCAGAGCTGCGACTCCACCAGGTGGAAGCCGGTCAGCCCGTGGCGGGGCAGTCCGTCGAGCTCGTCGCCCAGGTCGCCGAAGGCGCCGTAGGCGGCGCCGAGCGTCTCATACGTGGTGTGGGCGGTGATCCAGTCGCGGCGTGCGGCCGCTAAGTCGCCCTCCTCGGCGTCGGCGGAGACCGCGGCGACCTGGCGGCGCAGCACCGGTATCCGTGCCGAGACCCACGCGGCGTACGTCTTCGCGACGGGTATCAGGTCGTTGCGCGTGACGGGCACGATGCCGGGGGTGAGGTGCGAACCGGCGGGCGGCGAGCCCACGGCGACGGTGGGGCCGCGCGCGGGGTCGGCGTCGGCGGGCAGGCAGACGAAGCGGTAGCGCCCCGAGCCCAGCGTGACCCGAACGGTGGCGTGCGCCCCGGCGCCGAGGCTCTCCAGGTCCAGATAGACGCGCTTGCTGTCGACCGACTGCAGGTAGACCTCGATTCCGCCGACGGTGGTGTTGGTGACGGTGAAGGTCTGGTCGCCGCCGTCGGCCTTCGCAGCCGGGCCGGTACCTCCCGGCTGGCCCCAGCCGCGACCGCAGTCGTCGAGACCTGCGCTGATCTCGAACGCGGACCCCGCCGACGGCGACGCGGCCACCGGCCGCAGCACGATGGCGAGCACCGAGGCGACCACCACGAGCGCGGCGAGTGCCGCGAAGAACGCGGTCAGCCGGGCGCGGGTCGACATCGGCGGAAGGCCTCCAGGGGGTGGTGGAGCGCGGGCGACGGCCCGGCGTGAGCGATCCTAGAAGCGGCCGGACGGCGGCGGATCGGGCTTCACCCGGTGTTCATTCGACCGTCACCGGTTCGCCCCCCGACGGGGGACAGCGCCCGGGCGGTACGGCGGATGCCGGCGTCCTGCGCCCGTTCGCGCCGCGAACAGGGGACTCAGGGAATCAGGGTCATCGGGCGCATGATGGTGTGAACGGAAGGGGGCCGCCGATGCGCGAGGCGCGCTGCCCGCAGTGCCGGGGTGTCGCGCGGCTGGTGCGCAATCCGTACTACGGCGCGGGACTCGCTGTGCACAGCGACCTGCTGGTGTGCCAGGCCTGCGGCTTCTCCGGTTTCGCGGACAACGCCGACGACGGCGATGCGACGGTGCGCGCCGCCATGCCCGACGGGGTGTGGCAGCGGATGCTCCGCTTCCTCTCCGGCGGAGGCTGACGCCTTCCCCACCCAGGGCCACGGCTCAGCGGATGCGCACTCGCCCCTGCTGCCACATCCGTGCGGCCGTCACGCGCGGGTTCGCCTGCTCGTCCGCATCCACCCCGAGTGCTGCGTACAGGCGCGCGAGCATGGTCTCGACCGCGCGGACGCTGGTTCCGCGCTCGGCGGCGATCCGCCGCGTGGAGGCGCCGGAGGCGACCAGCCGCAGCACCTCGGCCTGCGCCCGCGTCACGGTGCGCACATCCCCGGCCGGCTCGGCGGTGCGGTGCTCTTCTCCGACGATCGCCGCGTCGACGGCCGCCACGAGCACATCCACATCCTTCACCTGCGACTTCACCAGGTACACGACAGAGGGCGGGAGGGCGTCGTCGCCCACGGCGAGCTCCGGCGACAGGTGGCTCGTGAGCACGACCAGTCCCACCCACGGCAGGTCGCGGTGCACGCGCCACAGCAGCTCGGCGCCGGTGTCGCCCCCACCGAAGTCGAGGTCGGTGACGATGGCGTTCGGCTCGACCGCCACGATGGTCTCCCACGCCTCCTCCGCGGTGGTCGCCTGCGCGGCCTCGATGCCGGTCGAACGGAGGGCGGACGCCACCATGGACGCGGTGAAGACATCGTCGTCGGCCACCACGGCGCGGAGGGTGCGCGTGCGTGCGGAGGTGTCGGTCATCGTTCTGGCTCCTGCCCCTTTATGTCACCGTCCCAGAGGTGGACGCCACGAGCCCCTCGACCGCTTCGAGCAGCGCCGGGAGGGTGAACGGCTTGGTCAGATAGCCGATCCCGGTCGCGGCCAGCTCCACGGGTCGGGTGAGGGAGCCGCTCATCACCAGTATCGGGCGGGCGCTGCCGTCCGCCCGGCGACCGAGAAGGTCGAGGCATTCGCTGAGCGAACATCCCGGGATGATGGCGTCGAGCAGCACCGCGTCCGGATCCGCGCCGTCCAGGGCGGTCCGCGGGTCGGCCCAGCCGGTCACGCGGTACCCGTGCGCGCCCAGCGCCGCCTCGACGGTGAAGCGGATCAGCGGGTCGTCGTCGACGACGAGGATGGTCGGCTCCGCCCGGTCGGTGTCCATGCCGGTCAGTGTAGGCCGCCCGCCCGGCCTACAATCCCCTGCATGCACCACCCGACACGGCGACCGGCCGCGTGATGACGACGCCCTCCGAAGCGCTGCGCCTCCACGGACTCGACGCGCTGTTCCACGGCCACCCCGACGGCGTCTGCGTCGTCGACACGGCGGGGACGTTCGTCGACTCCAACAGCGCGCTCGTCGAGCTCACCGGGTACCCGGCGGACCAGCTGATCGGGATGCCGTTCTCCCGCCTCCTGCACCCGGACTCCGTCGAGCCGACGCTCGCCTACTTCCACCAGGCGGTCGCCGGCGAGAACCGGCGCTATGTGACCCGCATCGTCACGCCGGACGGGACGGTGCGGCTCCTCGACGTCACGCTCATCCCGCTGCGCGGAGACGACGGCGAGGTGGCGGCGGTGCTCGCGATCGCCCGCGACATCGGCGATGTCGAACGGGCCGCCGCAGCGGCGGCGGGCAACGAGGCGCTGGTGCGGATGGCCGCGCGCATCGCCGGGTTCGCCGGCTGGTTCATCGACGTCGAGTCCGGACGCATCGAGTGGAGCGACGAGCTGTTCCGGCTGCTCGGGATGCAGCAGGGCCGCGTCCCGGTCGATGCGGAGGCGCTCGAGCTGTTCGAGACGGAGGACCACCGTTCGGTGTGGACAGCGTTCGAGCGCACGATCATCCACGGCGATCCCCTCGACCTGCATGCCACCGTCCGGCACGCGTCGGGCCGGCGGATGCACGTCCACCTCGTCGGGGAGGCCGAACGCGACGAGACCGGCCGCATCGTCCGCGTGCACGGCGCCTTCCACGACGTGACGACCTTCGTGCGGCACCGCGAGGAGCAGCGCGCGATGGCCCGGCTGCTGCGCGACTCGCTCGATCAGGTGCACGACGCCATCGGGTTCGTCGACCGCGGGTGGCGGTTCACCTTCGCCAACTCGTGGGCGCTGCAGCTCGCCGGGATCGACGAGCCGCACCTCCGCGACCGCACGCTGTGGGAGATGCTCCCGACCGCGCAGGGGAGTCCGTTCGAGTCCATCTACCGCGACGCGATGGATCGCGGCGTGGCGGGAAGCGCCCGCGCCTTCGCCGCGGACTGGGGCTGCTGGTTCGAGGTGGACGCGCATCCCACCGAGGAGGGCATCGCGATCATCGTCCGCGACGTGACCGAAGACCAGCGCGCGCGAGAGAAGCTGGACGAGTACACGCGGCAGGTGGAGGCCCAGGCGGCACTGCTGGATGCGGCACGCGACGCGATCATCGTGCGCGACCTCGAAGGGGTGGTCCGCTACTGGAACGGCGGCGCGGAGACGATCTACGGGATCCCCGCGTCGCAGGCCGTCGGGAGGTCGATCCGCGACCTGCTCTACGACGACCCGGCGCAGTTCGACGCGGCGGACGCCGCCCTGCGGCGCGACGGCTACTGGGTGGGCGAGCTGCGGCAGAACCGGGCTGACGGCTCCGTGCTCGTCGCGGACTGCCGCTGGCAGCTGTCGCGGGGCGCGGACGGTCAGGTGACCGTGTTCGCGGTGAACTCCGACATCACGCAGCACCGGCGCGAGCAGGAGCAGCGCATCCGCACCCAGCGGCTGGAGAGCCTGGGGACGCTGGCGGGCGGCATCGCGCACGACCTCAACAACGTGCTCACGCCCATCCTGATGTCGGTGCAGCTGCTGCGCCAGGCCGAGGACGATCCGCGCCGTCGCGACATGCTCGATGCCCTCGACGCGGCGGCCCAGCGCGGCGCGGCCATGATCCGGCAGGTGCTGTCGTTCGCCCGCGGCTCGCAGGGCAGGCGCGCGCCGGTGGATGTGGTGGCGCTGCTCCGCGAGCTCGCCCGCTTCTGCCGCGAGACGCTGCCCGCATCCATCGACCTGCGGGTCGAGGCGCCGGACCGCCTCCCGAGCGTCTCGGGCGACGACACCGAACTGTTCCAGGTGCTCGTCAACCTGGTGACCAACGCGCGCGACGCGATGCCCGACGGCGGGACGCTCGTCGTACGCGCGGGCGAGTGCGACGGAAGCGTGCGGCTCGAGGTGAGCGACTCCGGGCACGGGATGGACGACGCGACCGCCGGGCGCATCCTGGAGCCGTTCTTCACCACCAAGGAGACCGGGACGGGCCTCGGCCTGCCCACGTCGGCGGCGATCGTGAAGGCGCACGGCGGCGACCTGGAGGTGCGGACGACGCCCGGCGAGGGCACCACGATCGGCTTCACCCTCCCGGCCGACGGGCCGGCCCTGGGTGCCGCGGGCGGATGGCCGCGCCGCGAGCCCGCGCCGGACCCGGCCGCCGGACGCGGCCGACGTGTGCTCGTGGTGGACGACGAGGCCGCGATCGGCGAGCTCGTGCGGCAGACGCTGGACCAGCGCGGCTTCGTCACCGAGGTGGCACAGGGCGCGGAGGCGCTGGAGCTGCTCGAGCAGGGACGCAGCTACGACGCGGTGCTCACCGACGTGATGATGCCTGGGGTGCAGGGCGACGCGATCGCCCGGCGTCTCGCGGCCGATCACCCGCAGACGGCCGTCGTCCTGATGAGCGGGATGCTGCCCGGGCCCGGCGCGCGCGCCGCGGTCGAGCGCGACGGCGCGCACTTCCTGGCCAAGCCGTTCACGCCCGCCGCGCTCCTCGCGACGCTGGATGCCGCCCTCGCCGGCCGCGCGTCGACGGCGGCGACCGCCGCCGAGTGGTGAGCTGATGTCGCCACTCGACCCGGATTCCTGCAACGACTCACCGCTCGATCGCCTCGGGGGCGTGATGAGCGATGCGGTGGATGCGCTGGGGGCGGGTGCGGCGGAGGACGCGACGGTGCGGGAGCGGGTCGCGTCGCGGCTCGCGGAGGCGGCGGAAGCAGCGCAGCGCGCGCTCGGGGAGCGGGCGCGCGATCCGCGCATCCATCGGATCGTGGGCGCTGCCGCATCGTCGGCGATGGCCCTGTCGCTCGCCGGCGCCGCGGTCCCGACGGGCGATGTGGTGGCCCGGCTGCAGGAGGGTCTGCGCGAACTGGCGGCGGGATCCTGGCCACCCGAAGACCAGGATCCCGCCGATTAGTGTCGCGCCGGCGCCACCGTGGACCGGGGGGAACGGGGTGGCGCCAGGCACGCGACGACTCGATCTTTCCGGCAGCCTCGGCGCGCGGCAAGAGCCGCCGGACGGTCGTGTGCGCTTGACGAACACAGAAAGTTGCTGACGAGAGCGCTCTCCTGTGAGAGGCTTCAGACATGAAGGACTCTCATGAGGCTGGAGCCGAGCCGGCGTCCGTCCACGGGCCCGGCCGGGCCCCGGCTGGGATGCCCCTCACGATCCGGCTGGGCGAGCGGGAGTACGCCGCCCTCGTCCGGATCGCCCGCGCGCGGGACACGACCGCCGCGTCCCTCGTCGAACTCCTCGTCCAGCACGCCCTCGGCAAGGCCGAGGTCCCGCCGCCCGCGGAATCGCACCCGGCGCGCCGCCACACCACCTACGAAGAGGCCACGGCGGGTTTCCGCCGCGACGACGAGCCCACTCCCACGCCGCACGCCTGACCCGGGCTGATCCGCCGCGCCGAGGGGGCTCGAACCCGCCGGCCGTGGCGCTTGCACCACCGCCACTGTCACCCCACTCCCAGCGGGCGTACAGTCACGGTCGTGATCCACGGACTCCCGCCCGCCCGCGGCGCCGCCCTCCTGCTCGCCGGCGCCGTCGCCGGAGCAGCCCTGACGGGGTGCTCCGCGGACGACACCGCGCGCAGCAGCCTGTCCCAGTCCGCCGGCACCGCCGCCGCGACCGCCCGCTCCGCCGGCCTCGTGCTCGGCCTGGAGCAGGACGACCGTCTGCTCGGCACGGTGCTCGATACCGGCCTGACCGACTCCGCGGACACGCTCGCCCAGGAGGCGCAGACCGTCAGCACGCTGACCGCGCTCGGGGGGATCGGCCGCACCCGCGACGAAGTGCTGTCCGACATCCGCTCGGCCCAGGATGCGGTGGCCGCCGCCCAGCGCGCGGTCGCCGCGGGGAGCGGAACCGGCGCCGTCCTGGACCGGCAGCGGCGGCAGCTCGACCGGCTGGCGAAGCAGCTCGACGCGACGTCCAAGCGGCTGGAGCGCGGATGAAGGCGATCTTCGCGGTCGCTCTCGGCGTCCTGACTGCCATCGGCGGCTTCGTCGACATCGGAGACCTGGTCACCAACAGCGTCGTCGGGTCGCGGTTCGGGATGACGCTCACCTGGGTGGTCCTCGTCGGGGTCGTCGGGATCTGCCTCTTCGCCCAGATGTCCGGACGGGTGGCCGCGGTGAGCGGCCGGGCGACGTTCGAGATCATCCGTGAGCGGCTCGGAGCCCGCGTCGCCCTCGCCAACCTGTCCGCGTCGTTCCTGATCAACCTGCTGACCCTGGCCGCGGAGATCGGAGGTATCGCGCTGGCGCTGCAGCTCGCGTCCAGCATCGAGCCCATCCTGTGGTTCCCTGTCGCCGCCATCGCGGTCTGGATCGTCGTGTGGCGCGTGAAGTTCTCCATCATGGAGAACGTGACCGGGCTGCTCGGTCTGTCTCTCGTCGTGTTCGCCGTCGCACTGTTCCTGCTCCATCCGGACTGGTCGGCCCTCGGGTCCCAGGTGCTGCTCCAGCCGTCGCCGCACACCGACGAGTCACCGGCGACCTACTGGTATTACGCGATCGCCCTGTTCGGCGCGGCGATGACGCCCTACGAAGTGTTCTTCTTCTCGTCCGGAGCGATCGAGGAGAAGTGGAAGAAGAAGGACCTCGCTCAGTCCCGCCTGAACGTGCTGGTCGGCTTCCCTCTCGGTGGCATGCTCTCGCTCGCCATCGCGGCCTGCGCGACCGTCGTGCTTCTCCCCAAGGGCATCCAGGTGGAGTCGCTGTTCCAGACGGCGCTGCCGGTGGCGCAGGCACTCGGCAAGATCGGCCTCATCATCGTCATCCTCGGTTTCGTCGCCGCGACCTTCGGCGCGGCCCTCGAGGTCACCCTGTCGAGCGGTTACACCCTGGGCCAGTTCTTCGGCTGGCCGTGGGGCAAGTTCCGGCGTCCGGCGTCGGCGTCGCGGTTCCACGCCGTGATGATCCTGTCGCTGGTCGTGGCCCTCGGCATCCTCTTCACGGGGGTGGACCCGGTGCAGGTTACGGAGTTCTCGGTCGTGTTCTCGGCGATCGCCCTGCCGTTGACCTACCTGCCGATCCTGATCGTGGCCAACGACCCCAAGTACATGGGCGATGAGGTGAACGGCCGGGTAACCAACTTCTTCGGCCTGATCTACCTCGGGCTCATCCTGGTGGCGTCGATCGCCGCCATCCCGTTGATGATCGTGACAGGAGCGGGCGCATGACCACGCGGAAGCAGAAGCGCGCGGGACGGCGCGCGGCGCGGGACCGGAGGCTGGCCACGCCCCCTAAGGTCGCCGGCCGCATCCTGGACGCCGGTCTCGACCTGCTGGACCGGCAGATCCTCGACCCACGCGCGGTGCCGGTCAGCACGGTGGACGACCTGGAGCTGACGACACCCGACGACCTGGCCCGCCTCCAGGCTGGAGAGCCGCCGGTCGTGGAGGCGCTGCTCACCGGCGCCGTCCTGATGACCCGCGTCTTCGGCGGGCGCCTGCCGGACTCGCGCTTCATCCGCATCCCGTGGAAGGTCGTCGCCGACCCGGGGATCGTCGTGAGCCTCGGTGTCGCCGCCGACTCGCTCGACGCGAGCTGGACCGAACGGTGGATGCGCGACCACGTGATCGCCCGCATCCCGGGAGGCCGCCATGATCCTGAGTGACCTGCTCGGCAGCCCGGTGCTGTCCGCCGAGGGCGAGTGGCTCGGCGAGGTGGTGGACGCGCGCCTGGTGCTCGACGGACCCCCGGACGGCCTGCTCGCCGCCGCGCGCCTGCACGGCCTCGTGGTGAGCCCGCACGCGCACAGCTCGTTCGCCGGCTACGAGCGGACGGGGGTGGATGCGCCCGCGCTGGTCGCGCGCTACCTGCGCTGGCGCGCCCGCGGCTCGTTCCTCGTGCTCTGGGAGGACCTGACCTCCTTCACGGACGATGTCATCCGCCTGCGCGCGGGAGCGACGCTCTACTCGCCGCGGCTGGAGGACTCGGAGGTGTGAGCGTCGGCGTGGTGGTGACGTCGGCTTGTCAAGGCCTCGCCGTCCCGCACCGCCGGTGGTTGCGTCCGTTATGGAAAGGAGTCCCACCATGACCACCGCACATCCCTCCGACCGGGGGTTCGCCGACCGCGACGACCGTCGCTACGCGGGCACCGCGGTCCAGAAGGCCGCGCTGACCTCCGGCATCGTCTTCCTCGTCGTGGGCCTCGCCGGGTTCATCCCGGGCCTGACCACGAACTACGGCGACATGTCGTTCGCCGGCCACGGCTCGATGGCGATGCTGCTCGGCATCTTCCAGGTGTCCGTGCTCCACAACATCGTGCACCTGCTGTACGGCGTCGCCGGTCTCGCGTTCGCGACCTCCCGGTTCGGGTCCCGCAACTACCTCGTCGTCGGCGGGATCGTCTACGCCGTGATCTGGCTGTACGGCCTGTTCTTCAGCGGGGACCACCCGGCCAACTTCGTGCCCGTCAATTCGGCGGACAACTGGCTGCACCTCGTCCTGGCCGTCGGCATGATCGCGCTGGGCATCTTCCTGAGCCCGCGCGGCGCCGGCGTCAACCGGCCCGCCACGCGGGTCTGAGGCGCGGCCGATGGGGGATGCGACGCTCGGTAGCGCGATGACGCGGGACGCTGAGTACGTCCTCCCGCTGCGGTGGGCCGACGATGACGGGCTCGACGAGCTCGTCGCCTACTTGAAGACCCTCCGCGACCTCATCGACGTGACGGTCGTCGACGGTTCGTCCCCCGAGCGCTTCGCCGCGCACGCGCGCGCCCTGCCGGTCGGCGTGCGGCACCTGCCCGTCGAACCGCTACCCGGCCGGAACGGAAAGGTCGCCGGCGTGATGACCGGCCTGCGCACGGCGCGGCACGACCGTGTCGTGCTCGCGGACGACGACGTGCGCTACGACGAGGGTGCACTGCGCGCGGTGGTGGGGATGCTCGACGCGGCCGACCTCGTCCGGCCGCAGAACGTGTTCGTGCCCGCGCCGTGGCACGCCCGCTGGGACACCGGGCGCAGCCTCCTGAACCGGGCGCTCGGGCACGACTACCCGGGCACCCTCGCCGTCCGGCGGCGGCTCGTCATCGCCACGGGCGGGTACGACGGCGACGTGCTGTTCGAGAACCTGGAACTGATCCGCACGGTGCAGGCGATGGGCGGTCGCGTGGTGACCGCCGATGCGATCGGTGTCGCGCGGCGGCCTCCGAACGTCCGCCATTTCCTCGGCCAGCGCGTCCGCCAGGCCTACGACGACTTCGCGCAGCCCGCGCGCCTGGCGGCGGAACTCGCGGTGCTGCCGCTCGCCGTGCTCGCCCTGCGCCGCCCGCGCCGCCTGCTCATCGGTGCGGCTGCCGTGGTGGCGCTCGCCGAGGCGGGCCGTCGGCGAGGCGGGGGACGCAGCCTGTTCCCGCCGACCGCCGCCCTGTGGGCTCCGCTCTGGCTCGCCGAGCGCGCCGTGTGCGTCTGGCTGGCGGTGGGCGCGCGCCTGCGCGGCGGCGTCCGCTACTCCGACGGCCGCCTCCTGCGGGCCGCGACACCGCCGCGCGAACTGCGCCGCAGGCTCGTGGACGCACCGAAGCCGCCCCCTGGCAACCACTTGACCGCCGTCCCCTCCGCCGGTTCTGTCGAAGCATGACACCACGCATCACCCCGCGGGGGCCGGTGAGCGAGGCGCTGCTCGAAGCGCTGCAGACCGACCCGTCCGCGCCATCCGACCAGCTCCGCCGATTCGCCGCCCTCACCGCCGAGGCGCTGGACGCCGGCCCCGACCTCCTCACCGACGAGGACCTCCAGCTGACGCTCTTCGTGCTGTACGGACTCCATTACGGCGGCACGGTCGACGCCGACGACGAGTGGGAGTGGAACCCCGAGCTCCTTCGCACCCGCCGCAGCATCGAGCGCGTCTTCGAGCGGCAGCTGCGCGAGCGCGTCCCCGTCGGCGACCTGCCCGAGCCGACCGCCGACGCCGTCGCGGCCCACCTGTTCGAGCTGACCGCAGAGGACGGCGGCCCCAGCCTGTCCCGGTTCCTCGCCAAGAAGGCGACGGAGGAGCAGGCGGTGGAGTTCGTCATCCACCGCTCCATCTACACCCGCAAGGAGGCGGACCCGCACTCCTGGGCGATCCCCCGGCTGTCCGGCCGGCCCAAGGCCGCGCTGGTGGAGGTGCAGGCCGACGAGTACGGCGGAGGACGGCCGGAGCGCATCCACGCCGAGATCTTCGGCCAGACCATGCGCAGTCTCGGACTGGACGACGCCTACGGCGCGTACATCGACAACGTCCCGGCGATCACGCTGGCCTCGTTCACGATGATGTCGATGTTCGGGCTGAACCGCAGCCTGCGCGGCGCGATCACTGGGCACCTGGCGGCGTTCGAGATGACCTCGTCGATCCCGAACCGTTTCTACGGGAACGGTTTCCGCCGCCTCGGCCACGGCGAGGACGTCACCTGGTACTACGACGAGCACGTCGAGGCGGATGCGGTGCACGAGCAGATCGCCGGGCGCGACCTGGCGGGCGGCCTGGCGGAGCAGCAGCCCGACCTGCTGCCGGACATCGTGTTCGGCGCGGCCGCGTGCCTGTACGTCGACGGCCTCGCGGGTCTGCACATGCTCGAGTGCTTCGAGGCCGGCCGCAGCTCGTTGCGCGAGCCGGTCGGGGTGCCCGCATGACCGCGCACGAGGAGCAGCCGGTGATCGTCGCCTGCCCCGACGGGCCCCTGCTCGTGCGCGGGCACATCGACCTGACCACCCCGGACGGCACGCCGATCGAGCAGAACCGCCGCACCGTCGCGCTGTGCCGCTGCGGGGTGTCCACGATCAAGCCGTTCTGCGACGGCAGCCACAAAGCGGTGCACTTCCGCACCGACACCTGACCCGACCGAACCGGTCGAGAGAGAAAGAGGAGCGACCATGTCCGACCCCCAGAACACCGAAGGCGACCGCCACGACGAGAACACCGCGGCCGAGCAGCAGATCGTCGACAAGCCCTCGCAGGCGGAAGGCGACGAGGGCGACAGCGACAACGGATAGGGTTCCTGCATGACGACGGAGCATACGGAGCTCGGCGAGCGCATCGCCGACCTGGCATCGTCCGACGGCGTGACCATCGCGGTCGCCGAATCGCTCACCAGCGGCGCGATAGCATCCGCGCTCGGCGCCTCCCCGCAGGCCGGCGACTGGTTCGCCGGAGGTGTCGTCGCCTACTCCGAGCACGTCAAGTTCGACGTGCTCGGAGTCACGCCCGGCCCGGTCATCACGCCGGAGTGCGCCGGTCAGATGGCATCCGGCGTCGGGAGGCTGCTCAGCGCCGATCTGGTGGCGGCAGTCACCGGCGCGGGCGGCCCCGGACCGCAGGAGGGCCGCGAGGCCGGGACGGTCTTCCTTGCGCACGGACGCCCCGACGCTCCCCGCGTCGAGGAGCTGCACTTCGACGGCGAGCCGGAGGAGGTCGTCACGGCGACCGTGGAGGCCGCGCTCGACGCAGTGCGGCGCGACCTGGAGGAGCTGAGGGGATGAGCGAGGGCACGGACGCCGACCCGACCGACGGCCGCGACGAGACACCGACCCAGCGGGCGGACCGCAACTGGAACGAGCTGCTGCAGGAGTTCCGTGTCTTCCAGACGGGGACGCAGATCCTCGCCGCCTTCCTGCTGACCCTCCCCTTCCAGCAGCGCTTCACGCAGCTGCCGCCGGTGGATGTGGTGGTCTACCTCGTCCTCGTCTTCCTGGCGGTCATCGTCACGCTGTTCGCCCTCGCGCCGGTCGCACTCCACCGGCTGCTGTTCCGCCAGCGCGCGAAGGCGGAGCTCGTGGGCTTCGGCAGCAAGATCCTCATCGTCTGCCTCGCGGCCGCCTCCCTGCTGTTCACGGGCATCGTGCTCTTCATCGTCGACTTCCTGCTGGCGCCCCCGGCGGGCATCATCGCGGCGAGCTGCGTCTTCGCGGTCGTGCTCGTCATCTGGGTGGTGCTGCCGCTGGTGATCCGAGCGCAGCGGAAGGGTCGCCGGGCGGAGCGGTCCTGACGTCCATCGCAGCGGTCGCCGGCCTGATCCGGTCGAGCGGCCGCAGCCCGCGTTATGGTAAACTCATCTCAACATTCGGGCCCACTCAGCTTCCAGCTGGGTGGGTTCTTCGTTTCGGGCGATCGGCGGGATGTGAAGGACTGGATCGATCTCACAGCGCAGGTTCAACGCCATCGGGACCGAGGTTTGGAACTCGGCGAGGTCACTGCGAGCCAGTTCGCCATGTTCCTATATGCAAGCAATTACTACCGCCTCAGCGGCTATGCACGATGCCTGTACGAGGCTGACACGTGGCCGGAACGATATCGGGCGGGGACGACCGCAGCGACCCTCATGGAGGTCTACGACCTCGATCGGGCGGTCCGAAACGCGGTGCTCGATGGGGTCTCCGTCGTGGAGCCCACGTTGCGGAGCCGCGTCGCCTACCACCTGACCCAGGTCATCGGAGGTGGCGATGACTACCTGCGAGAGGATCTCTTTCTCCCGGAGGCCAGCCCACCGCGCGCTACCGACGCTGCCTACGGCAGGTGGGTGAAGCAGCTGAAGAACCGGAAGATCGTCCTCGAGGAACTCGGACGTGTGCAGGGCCGGAATGAGATTTTCATCCAGCACCACATCGACAGAGGAGATCCGATCCCGTTCTGGGCGGCCGTAGAGGTCATCTCGATCGGGACGTTCTCGCGCCTGCTCCGAGGGCTGAGGGACAAGTCGGTGTTGGAGCCCGTGGCGAGGTCCGTCGGAATCGAGGACGTTCCCAAGCTTCTCCAGGCGGTGCAGAACGTAGCCTTCATCCGAAATATCGCAGCCCACCACGGCCGCTTGTGGCACCGGCGTTTCGACGGGTCGGTCACGCTCCCCGAGATCGCTCTGCGGATCAAGAGGGCATACCTCTCCCCCAAAACACCAGCGGCCGCTTTCACCCTTCTTGCAGGCTTGGTGGACCGCATAGAAGGCGACTCCTCCTACTCCTCCCACCTCTTGGACCTCATCCATTCGGTCCCCGGACTCGAGGACGGCTATTACAGGCCGATCTTGTGATCGCCCGCAAGCACATCCCGACCCGCGTGCCGCGCTGACAAGCCGTTGCGCCCGCGCAGGGGCTTGAGTCCTCCGCCGGGTGAGCCGACGATGGCGGCATGGATCAGCCGACGACGGTTTCCGCCGGGGATCGCTCCCGGATCGAGGACGTGTGGGGCGACCGCACGCCGTTCGCGCGCGGAGGGCGGTGGCCCGATCGCGCCGACCTGATGTTGCAGGAGGGTCTCACCGAGGCCGATGTCGACCGCTGGGTGCGTAGCGCCTGCGTGCTGTGCAGCAACGGCTGCGGGTGCGACATCGCGGTGAAGGACGGGCGGATGGTCGGCATCCGTGGTCGGGTCGACGACCCGATCAACCACGGCCGGCTCGGCCCCAAGGGCCTCTACGCCAGCTGGGAGGGGATGCGCGGGCGCGACCGCTTGACGCATCCACTCGTCCGCCGCGACGGTGAGCTGGTGCCGGCGTCCTGGGACGAGGCCATGTCGGCCATCGTCGACCGCAGCCGTGAGCTGCTCGACACCGTCGGCCCGCTCAGCCATGGGTTCTACACGTCCGGCCAGCTGTTCCTCGAGGAGTACTACGCGCTCGGCGTGATCGGTAAGGCCGGCATCGGCACCCCGCACATGGACGGGAACACCCGCCTGTGCACCGCGACCGCAGCCTCCTCGCTCAAGGAGACCTTCGGCGCGGACGGGCAGCCCGGCTGCTACGAGGACATCGACGAGTGCGACGCGATGTTCCTGTGGGGTCACAACCTCGCGGCTACGCAGACCGTGACGTGGGCGCGCGTGCTCGACCGCCTCGCCGGGCCGAACCCGCCGCGGCTCGTGGTCGTCGACCCGCGCCGGACGGCGACGGCCGAGAAGGCGGAGGTCCACCTCGCGTTGCGGCCCGGCACCAACCTCGCCCTGCTGCTCGCCCTCGAGCGCGAGCTGCTCGAGAACGGCTGGATCGACGAGGACTACGTGGCCGCCCACACCATCGGCCTCGACGAGCTGAAGGCACAGGTCGAGCGGTGGACGCCGGAGCGCGCCGCCGAGGTGTGCGGAGTGCCGGCCGACGACATCCGGCGGGCGGCGCGCATCTTCGCGGAGTCGCCGCGCGTGCTCTCGACAGTGCTGCAGGGCTTCTACCAGGCGCCGCAGGCGACGGCGTCGTCGTGCCAGGTGAACAACCTGCACCTGCTCCGCGGCATGATCGGCCGGCCGGGCGCGGGCATCCTGCAGATGAACGGCCAGCCGACCGCGCAGAACAACCGGGAGTGCGGCGCCGACGGCGATCTGCCGGGCTTCCGCAACTGGGAGAACGAGGAGCACGTGAAGCAGCTCGCCGAGCTGTGGGGTGTCGACCCGCTGGTCATCCCGCACTGGGCGCCGCCGACCCACGCGATGCAGCTGTTCCGGTACGTCGAGCAGGGCTCGATCCCGTTCCTCTGGGTCTCGGCGACCAATCCCGCGGTCTCGCTGCCGCAGCTGCCGCGCATCCGCGACATCCTGAGCAAGCCGGACCTGTTCCTGGTGGTCCAGGACCTCTACCTCACCGAGACGGCGGAGCTCGCCGACGTGGTGCTCCCCGCCGCCGGCTGGGGCGAGAAGACGGGCACCTTCACGAACGCGACCCGCACCGTCCACCTGTCCGAGAAAGCTGTTGAGCCGCCCGGGGAGGCCCGGGCCGACCTCGACATCTTCCTCGAGTACGCGAAGCGGATGGACTTCCGTCGCACCGACGGCACCCCGCTCATCCAATGGGAGACGCCGGAGGACGTCTACCGAGCGTGGCAGGAGTGCTCGCGCGGGCGGCCCTGCGACTACACCGGCATCTCGTACGACGACCTGCGTCGCGAGTCGGGAATCCGCTGGCCGCGGCGCGAGGGCGAGACGGAGAGCGTGACGCGCCTGTACGCGGACGGCGACTTCCCCTCGCACCCGGACTACTGCGAGAGCTACGGGCACGACCTGCTGACCGGCGCGACGGTCGGGGAGGAGGCGTTCCGCGCGTTCCGCCCGGACGGCCGGGCGATCCTCAAGTCGGCGCCCTACTCGGGGCCGCACGAGCCGCCGGACGACGAGTACCCGCTCCAGCTGACCACCGGCCGCAGCGTCTACCACTTCCACACCCGCACCAAGACGGGCCGCAGTCCCGAGCTCGCGGATGCGGCGCCGCACGTCTGGGTGGAGCTGTCCCCCGCGGACGCGGAGGCTCGCGGCATCGCCGAGGGCGACCTAGTGGAGGTCGTCTCGCGCCGCGGCCGCCTGGTGGCACCCGCGCGCCTCGGGGAGCCGCGGAACGGCACCGTGTTCGCGCCGTTCCACTACGGCTACTGGGATGCGCCGCCCGGCGCGCCCGAGCGCCGCCCGACTGCGGCGAACGAGCTCACCGCCACCGAGTGGGACCCGGTCTCGAAGCAGCCGGTGTTCAAGTCCGCGGCCGTCCAGGTGCGACGGCTGGATGCGGGCGACACCGCCGAGGGGAGCGCATCGTGAAGCTGCCGGTCTACCTGTCGCTCCTCGCCGAGTCCGAGTCCACGCTGGCGCGGTCGTTCCGCCAGGTCGCCGACGCGCACGGCGACGAGCCGGACGTGCACCTGCTCTGCCTGACCCTCGCCGCCCAGTGCGAGGACCACCGGACCCGCCTCGACCCGGTCATCGAGCGCTACGGCAGCAGCTCCGAGGGTGACGACGAGCCCGAGCGCCTGCACGCCGACGCGATCGAGGAGGCGCGTTCCGGACCGCTCGGACTGCTGCGCGACCTGCAGGACCTCTACCTGCTGGCCAGTCTCACCGACGTCACCTGGACCATGGTCAAGCAGGCGGCACAGGCGCTTCGGGATGCGGAGCTGCTGCAGATCATCGCCGGTTGCGAGCACGAGACCAGCGTTCAGTTGCGGTGGCTGATGACGCGGATGAAGCAGGCGGCGCCGCAGGCGCTGATCGCGGCGTCGTGAGGAGCGAACGATGAAGCCGTCCCTCCTCGAACGCGTGTCGGAGCGCGCCGGTACGGCCGGTGCCGGTGCCTACACGGCGGTCCTGTCGCTCGTGGTCCTGGCCGCCTCCGGCGCGATCGGCATCGTGTTGAGCTCGCCGTGGCTGTTCCCGAGCCTCGGGCCGACCGTCATGCTGATCTTCGGGGCGCCGCAGCATCCCACCTCGCGGCCGCTGAACGCCGCCGTGGGGCACGGTGTCGCCCTCGTCGCGGGCGTGGCCTGCCTCTTCCTGTTCGGGATGAACGGCAAGCCGTCCGCACCCTCCGCCGGTCTCTCCCTGGGGTACGTGCTCGCGGGCGCGCTGTCGGTGGCGATCACGGCGTTCGTCCTGCATGCGCTGAAGCTGCAGCATCCACCGGCCGGGGCGACCACGCTCATCGTGAGCCTGGGCGTCATCGCGACGCCGGTCGGAATCCTGTCGATGTCGGCCGCGATCGCGTTCACCATCGTGGTGGGCTGGGGCGTCAACTGGGCGCTCGGGGAGCGTCCGCCGGGGGCCGCCTCATGACCGGCGAGGAGGCCGGCGCGCGGGTCGGCGCTGCGCCGGTCGCGGCGATCCTGGTCGCGGCGATCGTGGTCGCGGGAGGTCGGTCGTCTCGCTTCGGCTCCGACAAGCTGCAGCACGTCCTGGACGGGAACACCCTTCTGCAGCGGACGATGGATGCGGTGCGCGACATCCCGCACGTGGTGGTCGTGACCGCGGCCGACCTTCCCGATGCGGACGCCGTCACGGTGAGCGAGTTCCCGCGCTGGGGCGGTCCGTGCGCGGCGGTCGCGGCGGGGGTGGACGCCCTCACGTCGTCGGTGGGCCGCCCGCTCACGGACGGCGACCTTCTACTCCTCCCCGCCGACCTGGCCGACCCCTGGTCGGCGGCGGAGGCCCTGCGAGCGATCGGGCTGGGAGTGCTGACCGACCAGGACGGCAGGCCGCAGTGGCTGCTCGCCCGCGCGTCGCTCGCAGCTCTGCACGCCCGGATCGACGAGTTGCGGGCGGACGGCGGCCTCCCCGGCAGACCGGCGTCCGCGCTGTTCGACCGCGACACCCGCCGCCACGCGGCCGCTGCCCACGCGTGCGCGGACATCGACACGCGGGCCGACCTGCCCACCGCGCGCACGACAGACGACAGGAGGCTCGTCCATGGAACCGTCTGAGCTCGACGACTGGGCGGCGGAGGCCGCCGAAGCGGTCGGCGCCACCCTCGAACCCGGTGACATCGCCGCCGTGCTCGATCTGGCGCGGGACGCGGCGCACGGCATCGCACGCCCGGCGGCACCGCTCACGACCTTCATCGCGGGCATCGCGGTCGGGCGCGGCCTTCCCCTGGCGGAGGTGGTCGCCGCGCTCGTCGCCGCGATCGAGAGGCGCTCGGCGTGACGACCTGGTCGGATGCGCGGGAGCTCGCCCATGAACTCGGGCGGAGCGCGTCGACCCGCGTGATGACGGTGCCGACCGGCCGCGCCGCGGGCCTCGTGCTCGCCTCGGATGCGCGGTGTGCGCATCCACTGCCCCGGTTCGACAACTCGGCCATGGACGGCTGGGCGGTCGCGGGCGACGGCCCTTGGCGGGCAGGCGAGCCGGTGCTCGCCGGGAACCCGCCGCCCGCAGCTCCCCTGGCGCCCGGCGAGGCGCGGCCGGTGGCCACCGGGGCGCCCGTGCCGCCCTGCACGCTCGGCATCGTCCGCTCCGAGCAGGCGATCCCGTCGGCGGCCGACGGGCTGATCGACGTGCTGGAGCCGCCCCTGCCCGGTGTCGACATCCGTCGGGAGGGCGAGGAGGCGGTTCCCGGCGAGGTGCTGCTTGCGGCCGGGGTCGTGCTGTCCCCGCCCGCGCTCGGGCTGCTCGCCGCCGCCGGGGTCGGGCAGGTCGACGTCTCCGCGCCTCCGCTGGTTGCGTTCGTGGCCATCGGCGACGAGCTGACGGCGCCGGATGCGGGAACGGGTCCGCGGCCCGCCCCGGGAGCAGTGCCGGACAGTCTCACACCGATGATGCCGTCGCTGCTGACGGCCTTCGGCGCCCGCTGCGCGACCACCCGGCGGGCATCCGATCGACCGGACGACGTGGCCGCGGCCATCCGCCACACCCGCGCGGAGACCATCATCACCTCCGGCGGCACCGCTCACGGCCCGGCCGACCCGTTGCGGGAGGCGCTCCGGCGGCTGGAGGCGCGCATCCTGATCGACGGTGTCGCACTGCGCCCGGGCGGCTCGGTCCTGCTCGCGCTGCTGCCCGACGGACGCCACCTGCTCGGCCTGCCCGGCAACCCGCTCGCGGCCGTCGTGGCGCTCGCCGTGCTGGGCTGGCCGCTGATCCAGGGGCGGCTAGGGCGTGCGCTGCCGGCGCTCGAGCCCGTCGGGCCGGGCGCAGCGGGCTGCGCCGGCGAAGGCGGTCACGGTTCCCGCGACCGGGCGGTCGCGTGCACCCTGGTCGACGGCGTGCCGGTACCCGTGCGGTACCAGCGGTCCGGGATGCTGCGGGGGGTCGCAGCCGCCACGCACCTCGTGCTGACGCGCGGGGACTCCGCGCAGCTGCTGCGCTTGCCCTGGGCGGGCTGACCGCGCGGCGCGTGACCGCGGAACGTGACTCTGCGGTGCTGCCCCGCGCATGCGGCGCGGAACACGAAACCGGCCCCGCCCCTCCGTGCGCGTTCGGGTCGCCACGGCGGGTCGGGGCCGGTAGTTCAAGGTCCGGCTGGCGGAGGTTCCGCCGGTCCGGAAAGGCTACGGCGTCGGCATCCCGCCGGTGACGGCGAGGGTCTCCCCGATGACGTAGCTCGACTCCGGAGACGCGAGGAACACGTAGGCGGGCGCGAGCTCGGCGGGCTGACCGGGACGGCCGAGCGGGGTCTGCTGGCCGAACTCGGGGATCGCCTCCGCGGGCTGGCCCTTGCTCACCTGCAGCGGCGTCCAGATCGGGCCCGGCGCGACCGCGTTGACGCGGATCCCCTTCGGCGCCAGCTGTTGAGCGAGCGCCTTCGTGAAGGCGTTGATCGCCGCCTTGGTCGTCGCGTAGTCCACGAGCTGCTCGCTCGGCTGGTACGCCTGGATGGACGTGGTGTTGATGATCGTCGCGCCGGCCGGCAGGTGCGGCAGCGCCGCGCGCGTCAGCCAGAACATCGCGTAGACGTTCGTCTTCATCGTGTGGTCGAACTGGTCGTCGTTGATGTCGGTGAGGCTCTCCATGGAGATCTGCTTGCCGGCGTTGTTGACGAGGATGTCGATTCCGCCGAGCTCGTCGATGGCGCGCTTCACGACCTCGTCGCTGAACGCGCGCTCCTTCAGGTCGCCGGGGATGGTGACGGCCGTGCGTCCGGCGTCGCGGATGAGGCCCGCGATGCGCTGCGCATCCTCCTCCTCCTCGGGCAGGTAGACGATCGCGACATCGGCGCCCTCGCGGGCGAAGGCGATGGCGGTGGCCGCGCCGATCCCGGAGTCGCCGCCGGTCACGACGGCTTTGCGGCCGGTGAGGCGTCCGTTGCCGACGTAGCTGTCCTCGCCGAGGTCGGCGGACGGCTGCAGGTCGCTCTCGAGGCCCGGCTCGGGCACCTGCTTCTCGTCGGGGTGGATGACCGGGTACCGGTCGACGGGGTTGTCGAAGGTGAACTGGTTCTCAGGCATGCCGCCACGCAACCACGCGCACGCGCGCTCGTTCAGGGGGGTGCGCGCGCCCGCATCCCGGAGTACGCCCCGCGCCTCCGCTCCCCGCGCGCCGCTTACGCCCTCCGCCGTTCCCGTCCGCTCGCGCTCCCTTCGCGCATTCCGTCCGCCCACGCCCTTCCACCGCCCATCCCTCGCCGAGTGGTGACATCTTGTCGCCACTCGCCGCCGATTGGAGCAACTACTCACGACTCGATGCCGCGCGGTGGCGGGACGGCCGACGCGCGGTTGCGCGCAGCGCGACCCTGTGCCAGCATTGAGACGAATTGATACCGGTACCAAAAAGTGGATCGGTGGAGGGAGACACATGCTGGGCTTCAATGAAGAGGAATTCCTGGAGCAGGTTCGGAGCACCGTCGCGCTCCGGCGCCAGATCGAGGAGCTCGCGGAGCGCGTCAGCGCCGGCCGCTGGAAGAACATCTACTTCATCGGCGCCGGCGGCACCTACGCCGCCGCGCTTCCCTACGAGCGCCTGTTCCAGACGCACTCGGCGTTCCCCGTGCGCGCCGTCATCGGTAAGGAGTTCATCCTCGCCCCGGACCCGCAGTTCGGCCCGGACTCCGTCGCGATCTTCGCGTCCGTCTCCGGCACCACCGAGGACATCATCGACTGCGTCGAGTTCGCCCGCGAGAAGGGTGCGCTCACCGTCGGCTTCACCGGCCAGGCCGACAGCCCGATCGCCACCGCCGTCGACGAGGTGCTCCTCTCCGCGCCGAAGGCGTGGCCGTTCGACGTGCAGTTCCTCACCTTCGCCGCCAAGTTCCTGTCGCTGCGCGGCGAGTTCGACGGCTACGACCGCCTGGTGAAGGACCTCGAGGCGATCCCCGAGGCGCTCGTCGCCGTGACCGAGCAGGCCGACTCGGTCGGCGAGGCCTTCGCGAAGAAGCACGCCGAGACCGACTACCACTTCCTGACCGGATCCGGTCAGCTGTGGGGCTTCACCTACCTGTACTCGATGTGCATCCTCGAGGAGATGCAGTGGCTGACCACCACGCGCGTCCACGCCGCGGAGTTCTTCCACGGCTCGCTCGAGCTCATCGAGAAGGACACGAGCATCATCGTGTTCGCCGGCGAGGACGAGACCCGTCCGCTCACCGACCGCGTCATCTCCTTCTCGAAGGAGTACAGCGACGACGTCACCGTCATCGACACCAAGGACTACGCCCTCCCCGGTGTGAGCGACGAGTTCCGCGGGCTGCTGGCGCCGATGGTCGTCGATGCGGTCGTCGACCGCTTCAGCAAGCACCTCGCCCAGGTGCGCGACCACTCCCTCGACCTGCGCCGCTACTACCGCGTCGTGGCGTACTGAGCGGGCGCCGATGAGCACGGTGCGCGTCCTCGGTCTCGGGGACAACATCGTCGACCGGTTCGTCGACCGCGGCGTGGAGTACCCGGGAGGGAACGCCGTGAACGTCGCGGTCTTCGCCCGGCAGCTCGGCGCCGAGGCCGCGTACCTCGGGGTCTTCGGCGACGATGAGCAGGGGCGCTTCGTGCGACAGGCCATCGAGGACTGCGGGGTCGACACCTCGCGGTCCTCGGTGCGCCCGGGCCCCAACGGGGTGACCGAGATCGAGACGGTCGACGGCGAACGGCGGTTCCTCGGCTGGAACCAGGGCGGCGTCACGCTGAGCGACCCCGTCCGGCTGAGCGACGAGGACGTGCGCTACGCGTCCGGCTTCTCGCTCATCCACTCGAGCGCCTACTCGGGCGTCATCCCGGAGCTGCCGAAGCTCGCCGCCACCCGGACGCTGCGCTCGTACGACTTCTCGTCCGAGCCGGAGTACCGCACGACCGAGTACCTGCAGGCGGTCGGCCCGTGGGTCGACCTGGCGCTGGTGTCCCTCGGCACGCTCTCGCGGACGGACACCTGGGCGGAGCTCCGCCGGATCGCCGCGCACGGGCCGTCGCTCGTGCTCGGGACGCTGGGGGAGGGCGGCGCGGTCCTGTTCGACGGCGACGCGTACTACTACTCCGACGCGGCGCCGGTGCCGGGGCCCTTCGTCGACACGATGGGATGCGGCGACGCCTACGTGAGCGCGTTCGTGGTTGAATTGCTGCGATCCGGCTGGCGCAGGAACGCGCGGGCCGGCGGCGCCGCGCTGCACAGGTCGATGCGGCGGGCGGCGCAGTTCGCCGCACGGCAGTGCACGGTCGAGGGAGCGTTCGGTCACGGCCGCGCCGTCGACGAGTCGGTGCGGGTCGGTTCGCTGCCGCCGGTGGCCGCGGGCGACGCGGGATAGGGCGCAGGCCGCCCCGGATCAGGAAGGGGTGGCGATGTCCACGGAACGCGATCACCGCACTCCCTCGCCGACGATCTCGGAGGTGGCGGCGGCCGCCGGCGTCGGCCGTGCGACCGTCGCCCGCACCCTCGGCGGCTACGGCTCGGTGAGCCCGAAGACGCGGGACCGCATCCTCGCCGTCGCGAAGGAGCTCGGCTACCGGCCGAACTCGATCGCGCGCAGCATGACGACCGGCGAGACCCGCACGCTCGGCGTCGTGCTCGCCGACGTCGGCAACCCGTTCTTCGCGGGCGTTCTGCGCGGGATCAGCGACGCGGCCCGCAAGGCCGACTACGACGTCATCGTGCTGAGCACCGACGAGGACCTGCGTCTGGAGGAGGCGGCGATCGAGGTGCTCGTCGACAAGCAGGTCGACGGCATCGCCCTCGCCCCCGCGGCCGGCCGCAGCGCCGACCTCCCGCACCTCGACATCGTCGCCAAGCGGGAGATCCCGCTGGTGCTGCTCGACCGCCTCGTGGACACGGTGGAGGCCGACGCCGTCGTCATCAACAACCGGGAGGCGTCCCGTCAGGCCGTCATGTCCCTGATCGAGAAGGGGCACCGCCGGATCGCGTTCGTCTGGGGCCCGGTGACGAACGAGCCTGCCGCGGACGCCGACGACCTCCGCCGCATCATCGACCACGCGCTGTGGTCGGACGGCGAGCGCCTGCTCGGCTACCTGGACGCGCTGGAGCTGGCCGGAATCCCCTTCGACACGTCGCTGGTGACCCACGTGCTGAAGAACGAGTCGCAGGCGACGCGCGCGGTGCTCGGGATGCTGTCGCTCTCCGACCCGCCGACCGCCATCTTCGCCACCGAGACGGATGCGCTGACCGGCTCCCTGCGCGCGCTGCGCCAGCGCGGCCTCCGCTGCCCGGAGGACGTCTCGCTGATCGGCTTCGACGACAGCTCGTGGGCGAGCGTCATGACGCCGCCGATGTCCGTGGTCGCGCAGCCCATGCACCAGCTCGGCGAGCTGACCGCGGAGTGCCTGCTCGCCCGCGTCGCGGGCAGCGACGCGCCCGCCGCCACGCACGTCCTCGAGGCGGACTTCATCGAGCGCGACTCCGTCGCCCCGCCCCGCACGCGCCCGTAGCCCGCGCCTCCGTCCCTCGCGCCCTCCGCCCTTCGCACGATTTGTGCCAAATCGTGGTTTTCGCCGCCCCATAACGACGATTTGGCACAAATCGTCGCCACGCCCCGCAACGCAGGGCGCGCATTCGTCACGAATGGCGGCTCCACGCGCATCGTGGCCCCGTTTCGTCACGAATGTCGCCGGCGGCCCGCACCGCTGCGAGGAGACATTCGTCACGAATGCTCCCTCACGGCGGCGCAGGATGCGCATTCGTCACGAATGCTCCCGCCCGGCGGCGCAGGATGCGCATTCGTCACGAATGTCGCGACACCGCCGCGCCTTCGCGACGCGACCACGCCCGCACGTCCGCGATTGGGCAGTGTTGATACCGGTACCAAAATCACGTATAGTCATCGCAACCGGCCGCAGGGAGCGGCGAGGACCGATCCAAAGACGGGTCAGCGGAGATCCCGACCGCACGACCCGCACGACGGGAGATGAGCGTGAAGAACACCACAAGGGCCATCACGGCAGCAGCGGCGGGCGTCATGGCGCTCGCGCTCACCGCGTGCTCGTCCGGCGGCGGAGCGTCCGCCGACATCACCGCGAAGCCGGACTTCTCCGGCAGCATCAGCATCCTCACCGCGGCGGCGGGCGACCCGCTCGGCTCGTATTTCGAGAACCTGGTGAAGGACTACAAGAAGCTCCACCCGGATGTGAAGATCACCCTCGCGCAGGAGACCGACGACAACGCGATCAAGGACAAGGAGAAGGTCCTGATCGGCTCGCAGTCGCTGCCCGACATCTACTTCAGCTACGCCGGCAACTGGGGCGAGAACTTCGCCGCCAACGGTCTCGCCGTCGACCTCAGCTCGGTCATCGCGCCGGGCACGACGTGGGGCGACACCTTCGGCGAGGGATCCCTGAACGCCTTCAAGTACGACGGCAAGTACTACGGCATCCCGCAGTACGTCGACGGCAAGTTCATGGGCTACAACAAGAAGATCTTCTCCGACCTCGGGCTCGACGTGCCGAAGACGCTCGACGAGCTCATCTCGGACTGCTCGACCATCAAGTCCGCCGGCTACGTGCCCATCGCCTTCGGCAACAAGGACGGCTGGCCCGGCCTGCACTACCTCGGCCAGCTGTTCGCCTACGACGTCCCGCAGAAGACCCTCGAGGCCGACCTGCTGCCGACGACCGCGAAGTACACCGACGCCGGCTACCTGCAGGGCATGAAGCAGTTCCAGCAGCTCGTCACCCAGTGCACGGGGGATGCGTCCAACTCCAACGGAGTCACGTACACCACCGCGCAGCAGCAGCAGGCGACCGGCAAGGCGGCCATGTACTACCAGGAGCTCATCGAGTTCGACTCGGTGAACACGAAGGACAGCCAGCTCGCCAAGGACGGCTTCGGCATCTTCCAGCTCCCCGCCGCGTCCGGCGCCAAGGGCGACACCTCGACCCTGGAGGCCGCGCCCGAGGGCTACATGATCAACAAGAAGAGCAAGAACGCCGCCCTGGCGCTCGACTTCATGAAGTTCGTCATGAACGAGAAGAACGCCACAACGCTCTCCTCACCGCCGTACGGCCAGCCGAGCGCGGTGAAGGATGTGGTCACCGACCAGATCGCCACCCCCGCGGTCGCCGAGGGCACCAAGCTGGTGAACGACGCGAAGTCGACCGTCGTCTGGCTCGACATGGCCAACGTCCCGGCCGTCGGCGACGCCTGGGTCTCCGTCTCGGAGGGTCTCGTCTCCGGCAGCCTCACCCCCGAGGCCGCTCTGAAGGCCGTGCGACAGGCGTCCGAGAAGGCGAAATGACCACCACGCAGGCGCCCCAGGCCCCCGTGCGGCCGCGCACCCAGCCCCTCGCGGGCCCGGGTCGCGGCCGCACGGCCCCGGCACCCGGCGGCACGTCGCCTCGGGCCGCCAACCGCGGAGGCGCCCGCTGGCGCGGACTTGTCTGGCTCATCCCCGCGCTGGCGGTGCTGGCCGTCTTCGTCTACTGGCCGCTGATCCAGAACATCGTCTTCAGCTTCCTCAAGTGGAACATCTACAGCGGTGAGCAGACCTTCGTCGGCGGCGACAACTACGCCCAGCTGGCGCAGGACCCGGTCTTCTGGCGCGCCCTCGGCAACAACACCTGGTACGCCGCCCTGTCGATCGTCTTCCAGGTCTTCGGCGCACTCGTGCTGGCCGCGATCGTGGAGAGCGTGCGCAGCGACCGCTGGCGCAAGGCCTTCCGGGCCATCTATTTCATCCCGTCGGCGATCTCGCTGACCGTCGCGGGCCTCCTCTTCTACTTCATCTATCAGCCGCAGACGGGGATGCTGAACGTCTTCCTCGACAACGTCGGGCTCGGTCAGTTCTCGCAGGCGTGGCTCGGCCACGAGAGTACGGCGATCTTCGCGATCATCGCGATGAGCCAGTGGCAGGGGTTCGGCTACAGCGTCCTGCTGTTCTCGGTGGCGCTGCAGCGCATCCCGCAGGAGCTGTACGAGGCGGCGAACCTCGACGGCGTCGGCCCGATCCGCCGCTTCTTCCAGGTGTCGCTCCCGTTGGTGCGCGAGATGACCGGCCTCATGATGATCGTCACCATCTCCGGCGCCTTCCAGGTGTTCAACGAGGTGATGGTCATGACGAGCGGCGGTCCGAACAACTCCAGTCAGGTGCTCGGCACGTGGCTGTACCACGCCGGTTTCGTCACCAACGACTTCGGCTCGGCGGCCGCGATCGGCGTCGCCATCTTCGTCATCACGCTGCTGCTCGCCGCCGCGCAGCTGGCCTACTCGCGCAAGAGGAGAGTGGAATGGTAGCCCTCGCCCGTCTCGGCCGCGGCGTCCGCGCCGCCCTCGTCTGGGCGCTGCTCGTCGCGCTCGCCGTCGTCGTCCTCTACCCGCTGCTGTGGATGGTGACCAACGCGCTGAAGACGAACGCCGAGCTCTTCGGCAACCCGTTCGCCCTGCCGAGCCAGTGGCTCTGGCAGAACTTCGGCAAGGCCTGGAACCAGGGCGTCGGCGACTTCGTCCTGACCAGCGTCTCGCTGACGGTGCTGGCGACGCTGATCACCGAGCTGATCAGCGCCTGGGCGGCCTACGGCCTCACCCGCGTGAACATTCCGCTGAACCGCACCTTCACTATCGTCGTGCTCGCCGGCCTGATGCTCGCTCCGACCGTCGCGCTGATCCCCCTGGTGAAGCTGTTCCAGGCGTGGGGTCTCTACGACACGTTCTTCGGCCTGCTGATCCTCTACACGGCGTTCCGCATCCCGTTCACCGTGTTCCTGATGCGGGCGTACATGCTCGACCTGCCACGCGAGGTGGATGAGGCGGCCTCGATCGACGGCGCCTCGCGTGCGGCGACGTTCTGGCGGATCATCCTGCCGATGAGCATGCCGATCGTGGCGACGACGATCGTCCTCAACGTGCTGCAGAACTGGAACGAGTACCTGTTCGCGATGATCTTCACCAGCGGCACCGGCGTGCAGACGCTGCCGGTCGGACTCGCCGACATGATGTCGAAGAACGGCACGCAGTATCCGGTGGTCTTCGCCGGGATGGTGATGGCCGCACTGCCGATGGTGATCCTGTTCTTCGTGTGCCAGCGCTACTTCGTGCGCGGTCTCGCCGGCGGCGTTGGCAAGTAGCGGGGTGCGGACGTACCTGGAGCTCGTCCGCGTCCCCGGTGTCCTGCGGGTCACGGTCTCGCAGCTGGTGGCGCGCTTCCCGCTCGGGATGCTGTCGCTCGCGGTGCTGCTGCACGTGCGTCAGGCCAGCGGGTCGTACGCCCTGGCGGGTCTCGTGGTCGCCTCGGTGAGCGTCGGCGAGGCGGTGGCGATGCCGCTGGTGAGCCGCTCGGTGGGGGTGTTCGGCATCCGCCCGCCGGTTCTCGTCGCGGCGGTCGTGAACGCCACAGGGATGCTGCTGCTCGCCTTCGGGCCGCCCCTCCCGCTGCTGATGGTGCTGCTCGGCGCGATGATCGGATGCTCGGTGCCCCCGCTGATGCCGGTGGTGCGCGCGCTGTACCCGCGGCTGGTTTCGCGTCGCGCAGTGCCCGCGCTGTTCGCGCTCGACACGTCCGCGCAGGAGCTGATCTGGATCACGGGCCCGGTCGTCGCCACCCTGCTCAGCGGCACGGTGTCGACGCGAGCGCCCCTGATCCTCGCCGCGGCCGTGACCCTCGGCGGAACGGTGTGGTTCCTGCTCACCCCGCACATCGCGGGCGTGCGGCTGCCGCGCAACCCGACCCGGCCGGGAACGGTGCTGCTCACCCGGTCTGTGCGGCTCGCCGCGGCGACCAGTTTCGCGCTGATCGCGTCCTTCGCCGCGCTCGAGATCGCGTTGATCGCACGTTTCGCCGGCGACAGCATCCTCGCCGGCCTCGCGATCGCCGTGTCCAGCCTCGGCTCGCTGATCGGCGGCGTCGCGTTCGGCCACCGCCGCATCGGGCCGCGCGGGCTCGCCGCGGTGCTCGGCGGGGTGGCGGTGGCGACGGCCGCCGCGGGACTGGTGCCCGGCATCCCGCTGCTCTACGCCGTGCTGTTCCTGTCGGGGCTGGGCTTCGCCCCGTCCCTCGCCGCGCTGTACGCGATGGTGTCCGCGGCGCTGCCGGAGGCATCCACCCCGGAGGCGTTCGGCTGGCTGAACACCGCGGGTCTGGTCGGCGGCGCGACCGGGACGGCTGTGGCCGGCGTGCTGGGGGATGCGCTGGGCGCGCCCGGACCGTTCGTCGCGGCGACCGCCGCCTCCGTCGTCGCGGCGCTGCTGCCGCTTGCGCCGGGCCTGCGCCCACGCGCCTGACCCGCGTGCGCAACGCGACCGCCACGTCCCGTCACGTCTGCGCCCGCTCGCGCAGCCGCAGACGTGACAGCGCGCGGCAGTCGCGCCCACAGTCGCGCCCGCAGACCCGTCAGCGGAACGTCGGGCGCGGGTCCGTCGCGAGCACCGACATCAGGATCGAGTCCGTCCACTCGCCCTCCCACAGCAGGGTGTCGCGCTGCCGTCCCTCGACCACGAACCCCGCCTTCTCGTAGGAGCGGAGCGCGCGCGGGTTGAAGGCGTAGACGTCCAGCCCCACCCGGTGCAGGCCGATCTCCGCGAACGCGTGGTCCAGCATCACGGTCATCGCCTCCGTGCCGTACCCGCGGCCCGGGAAGCCTGGCGCCAGTGCGATGCGGGTGTTCATGGAGGCGCTGTCCTCGTCGAGCTCGTTCAGCACGATCTCGCCCAGGTAGTCGCCGGTGGACCGATCCAGGATGGCCCAGTCGGCGCGGTCGTCCGCTGCGCCGATGCGGGCGAGATGCGCCGCGACCGCTGCTTCCGTGAACCGGGTGCGGGTGCCCGTCAGCCGCATGCTCTCGGCGTCGTGGAGTCCCTCCCAGACGCTGTCGAAGTGCTCGGGGCCGAGCGGCACGAGACGCACCCGCGGCCCCTCGAGGACGCGGACGGCGGTGAGCTCGTCGGTCTGCACTGCTTCCCCCTCCAGTCTTCCGGACATCGGATCGGGGACCATGCTACCCAGCAGGCCCGGCTGGATGGCGGGCACGAAACTGACGCCCATTAATCGCCCGGCCCACCGGACTGTCAACGGCTGGGGTCATCCCGATTCCGGGGCTCCTCTGGAAGCACCAACCAGAAAGGGGAAACCGCGAATGTTCTTCCACCGTCAGGAGATGCAGCACACCGGGAAGCCGGACAAGCCGGACGCGGTCTACGCACGCAAACTGCAGGAGGTGCTCGGCGGCCAGTACGGCGAGATCACCGTGGCGATGCAGTACGGCTTCCAGGCCTGGAACGCCCACATCCCGGGCAAGTACCGCGACCTGCTGTACGGGATCGGGGCCGAGGAGTTCGGTCACGTCGAGATGCTGGCGGTCATGATCGCCCAGCTGCTGGAGAAGTCCCCGCTCGGGATCACGGAGGACGCCGTCCAGGACGACCCGGTCGTCGCCGCCGTCGTGGGCGGGACCGATGTGCAGCACGCCATCGTCGCAGGCGCGGGAGCGCGCCCGGTCGACAGCAACGGGAACCCCTGGCAGGGCAGCTTCATCACCGCCAGCGGCAACCTGCTCGCCGACTTCACCGCCAACGCGAACGCGGAGATGCAGGGCCGTCTCCAGGTCGCCCGGCTCTACCACATGACCGACGACGCAGGGGTGCGGGACCTCCTCTCGTTCCTCCTCGCCCGGGACACGATGCACCAGAACCAGTGGATCGCCGCCGCCGCCGAGCTTCGCGAGGAGGGCACCGAGGACCTGCCGGTCCCGAGCAACTTCCCGCTCAGCAAGGAGGACCGCGACGTGGCGTACGAGTACATCAACTTCTCGGACGGCGCGGCGGCCGCCGAGGGACGCTGGGCGAGCGGTCCGACGCCCGACGGCAAGGGGGAGTTCACCTACCTCGACGGGCCGCAAGCTACGGTGCCGATGCCGCCGCCCACGCACCCGGACTCCCGCTTCTACGGGACGACGGAGCTGCCCAACACCGTCGAGAAGGTCGCCGGCGCCGTCCAGGACAAGCTCAACAAGGAGTGACGGTCACTCCGGATGCGGCAGGCTCCGGGCCACTCGGAAGGTCTCGAGGCTCGCGTCCGCCGCATCCGGGATGACCATTCCCGCCGCCAGCCCGGTGCGCAGGTAGTCCACGACCGCGCTGTTGATCACCTCGCCGGGCAGCAGCGCCGGGATGCCCGGCGGGTAGGGCGTCACCTGCTCGGCGGCGATGCGACCGGCGGCCTCGCCGGCAGGCACGGTCTCGACCGGGCCGAAGAAGGCGTCGCGGGGCAGGGACGCCATGACCGGCCGGAGGTCGGCCTTCGACGGCAGCGATACCGGGCTCGGTGCGGGCATCGACTCCGCAGCGTCAGGCAGGGCCTCGAGCGCGTCCAGGAGCCGCTTCGTCGTCTGCTCGTCGTCGGCGGTCGAGATCACCGCCTCCACGCGCCGGTGGTCGTTGATGCCCACATCCAGCCGGTGCTCGGCGCGCAGCCAGTCCGCCACCTGGTAGCCCGAGACGCCGAGCCCCTGCACGTCGATCAGGACGTGCAGCGGGTCGAGGTCGTGCGACGCCTCCTCGGCGAGCAGCTCATCCCGCAGCACGTGCAGCCCCGGGATGCGCTCGATCGCCGCGCGAGTCCGCTCGGTCAGCGCCAGCGCGTCCGTCAGCAGTTCGGTGCCGTGCTGCACCATCTGGCGGCGCCAGCCGTCGATCGCCGCGTAGAGCAGCACATTCGAACTCGTCGTGGCGAGAACGTCGGCGCACTGCGACAGCCGGACCGGGTCGACCAGCGATCCCTGCAGGTGGTAGACCGAACCCTGCTCGAAGCCGATGCCCATCTTGTGCACGCTGACGACGCAGATGTCGGCGCCCGCATCCATCGCCCACGTCGGCAGGTCGTCGTGGAACGGCAGGTGCGCGCCCCACGCCTCGTCGACGATCACCGGTTTGCCGCGGGAGTGGCAGATCTCCACGATCGCGCGGAGGTCCGCGCAGGTGCCGTAGGGCGTCGGGCTGGTGACGACGGCGGCCGACGCGTCGGGGTAGCGCTGCCACATCCGCTCGAACTCGTCGGGTCCGGGTGGATGCGCGATGTGCTGCTCCTCGTCGTAGCGGGGCGACGCCCACCGCGGCTGGAGGCCGGAGAGGACGAGGCCGGCGATGGTCGACTTGTGGGCGTCACGTCCGATGATCAGCTCGCCCTCGCCGCGGGTGACGGCGAGGATGGCCGCCTTCACCGACAGCGAGCTGCCGCACGTGGAGAAGAACGCACGATCGGCCCCGACCGCGTCGGCCATCAGCTCCTCGGCCTTCGAGAGGTAGCCGTTGGAGGACTTCCGGTCGTCGAGCCCCGCGGTCGCGAGCACGTCCTCCCGGAGCGCTCCGCCGAGGACCGCGTTCACCCGCTCGTCAGCGCCGCGGCCCTGGCGGTGGCCGGGCGGCGTGAAGCCGTAGCGATCCAGGCGGTGGTAGTCGGCGAGGGCGTCCAGCACGGGGGCTTCGTCGTGATCCATACCTCCTCGGTACACCGCGGGCCGCTGCTCCGGGAGGGGGCTGACATCAGCGCGCGTCCGCCGCTGCACGCCGGAACGCGGGGAGGACGAGCGACACCACCGTGAGCACGGCGAAGACCGTCGCGCAGGCGATGATGCCGCCGGTCGAGCCGGAGCGGTCGAGCACGAGCCCCGCGAGCACCGGCGTCACCGGCGCCAGCAGCCCGACCACCAGCACCATGCTCGACTGCGCACGCCCGACGAGCGCGTCAGGGACGCGCACGGACACCTCCCCGAACAGCGACGCCGCGACAACGGGCGCGGAGAAGAAGGCGACCGCCCCCGCGACCCCGATCAGCACCGGCGACTGCAGGGGCAGCAGGGCGACGGTGGCGGCGGTGTCGACGAGCGCGGCGAGGCGGAAGACGGCGCCCGGCCGGAGCCGCCGCTGGATGGCCGGGGTGAGCAGCGCGCCCGCCAGGCCTCCGGCGGCGCTGATGCTCGACATCAGACCGATGGCTGCGCTGCCCGCCCCGCGGTCCTGGGCGACGACGATCACGATGAGGCCGACCGCCGAGAAGGTCGCAGTCAGCGCGGCGACCCACAGGGCGGCCGGGAGGAGGAAGCCGTCGCGACGCAGCCAGCGCCAGGCGGACTTCCGTTCTCGGCCCGGGACGGCGCCCGCACCGGAGTCCACCGAGGACGCCGCCCTCGGCAGGGCCGCGACCAGGGCGAACGAGGCGGCGTAGCTCAGCGCGTCGACGGCGAACGGCAGCCAGGGCGCGATCCCGAAGAGCACCCCTCCCGCCAGTGGTCCGAGGAGCCCGGCCAGCTGGGAGCGGGACTGCATCCGCCCGACCGCGATGGCCCGTTCCTCCGGTGCGCTGATCGCGCGGAGCAGACGGAACTCGGCCGGCCCGAACACCGCTCCGGCGCAGACCTCGAGGCCGACGACGACCAGCACGGGCCCGATACCCGCCAGCCCGGCGGAGACGGACACGGCGAGCACGGCGAGGAGGATCGCCCGGGCGGCGTCGGCAGCGAGCATGAGCGGGCGCGGCGGCCGCCGGTCGGCCAGCGACCCCGCGGGGAGGCGTGTCACCAGTCCCGCGACGGCGACCACCGCGCCGACGAGACCGGCCTGCGCCGCCGATCCCGTCAGCTCCAGGATGAGGAGCGGGTACGCCAGCGACGAGACGCTCGTCCCGAACTGCGAGAGCGCCTGCGAGATCCACAACAGGGCGAAGGGGCGCCGCACATCCATCCGGGGATTCTACGAACCCGGACGGTTCCTTCGTCAGCGCCGTGGACTGCGCATCAGCGCGCGAGAGTCGCCGCGGGCGCCTCTCCGTACTGCTCACGGTAGCGGCGCGTGAACCGGTCCGCGTCGGGGAACCCCCACCGCGCGGCCAGGTCGGTCAGATCGGTGGTCACGGGGTCGGAGACCAGGAGGTCGGTCCGTGCGGCCGACAGCCGGACCGTCTGCAGGTGGGCACGCGCGCCGGTGCCGCCGTGCGAGCGGAACGAGGAGTTCAGCTGGGCGATCGTCGCGCCGACCGCGCCCGCGATGTCCGTCACCGTGATCGGGAGCGACGCGTGGTCCTCGATGAAGCGGACCGCGGCGCGGTACGTCTCGCGCTGACCGGCGGGGCTCAACGGCCGCTCCCGTGGGTCGCCGTTGAGCGGGAAGCATTGCAGCGCCGCCATCGAGAGGGTGTGGAACAGGCTCGCGCGCACCAGCGGGTGGCGGAACGTGCCCGACTGCACGTACTCGGCGGCCACCGTCGCGGCGGTCATCATGTAGGCGGCGTGGCGCGGACTGGTCGTCTCCGGACCGTCGAACACCACGGTCAGGTCCTCGTCCCCGTACGTGGTGCGCGCCACATCCTGCAGCATCGCCGGCGGGAGGAAGATGTCGACGATGTCGGCATCCTCGGCGAAGCAGGTGAAGTCGTGCCCGGGCCGGATGAGGAACGGCGAACCGGGTGCGACGCCCCGCTTCCCGTCGATGTCCCACAGGTAGCTGCCGCGCGTCACATTGACGATGACGATGTCGTCGAAGTCGCCGGACGCCTCCCACTCGCCGCCGATGCTGAACTGGCCGATCGAGAACGACGGGTCGACCGCCTGATCGACCGCGAACGAGAAGCCGCCGTCGGGCTCCGAGGCGAACGCGAACCGGCCGCCCGCGGCGGCGAGAAGTGCATCGGCCTCCGCCGGCTCCGACGTCCGGCTGTGCAGCCGGGTGAAGTCAGCCATCGCTCCACGCTACCCCGGGCGTCCCGTGATCGCGAGCGTCCTGCACACCCTGCCGGGCAACCCTCAGTCGGCGTGTCCCAGCACGTGCACCGGGATGCCGAACGACAGCGCGATGCACAGGATGCCCGCGAAGAACACGAGGCCCTGGAACGCCGGGAGGGTGTCCGCCAGTCCCAGCAGGAAGATCCCCACCAGGAACAGCAGGAAGCACAGGATGAACGCGATCACATCGCCCATGTCAGCTCTTCTTCCGTTTCGCCGCCGTCTCGCGGCGGTTCGCCTTCTTGATCTCGTCGACCAGCTCGTCCTTGGTCATGCGGGTGCGGCCCGAGATGTCCAGACGCTTGGCGACGTCCAGCAGGTGCGACTTCGAGGCGTTCGCATCCACGCCCTCCTGGGTTTTCGCGCGCGTGCCGCGTCCGCCCGCCGCCTTGCGGTCGGACGGGCCGTTCTTCGCTTTGCGCTCCCAGTGATCGCCGACCTTCTCGTACTCGTGCTTGAGGGCGGAGAACGCGGTGCGGTGGGCGCGCTCGCCCTCGCCGTACTCCTCCACGGCCGAGTCGTGCGCCTTCGACCAGAGCGCCTGAGCGTGCTTCTCCGACCGTTCGAGCGTCGAGGGGAGCTCCTGTGAAGCGGGCATGATCCTGTGGTACTCCTTCCGCTGCGAGTGGGGCTAGTACTTCTCCTCCACAGCTACGCCTCTTGCGCGGGTTTTCAACGGGTTCCTGAACCCCCGCCCGTCGCGCGTACCGTCGCGCCAGTCTGGAGAAACGACCGGGAGGAGAGAACATGAAGGCGATCGTGTGGCACGGAGTCGGAGACATCCGGCTCGACGATGTACCCGACCCCACCATCCAGGAGCCGACGGATGCGATCGTCCGCATCACGACGAGCGCGATCTGCGGCACCGACCTGCACATGATCCGCGGCACGATGGCGGGCATGAAGCCGGGCACGGTGCTCGGTCACGAGGCCGTCGGCGTGGTCGAAGAGGTGGGGGATGCCGTGCGCGGCTTCTCGCCCGGCGATCGCGTGATCGTGTGCTCCACCATCTCCTGCGGGGTGTGCCCGCAGTGCCGCGCGGGCAACACGGCGCAATGCGACGTCGCCAATCCCAACGGACCGGCCGCGGGCACGTCATTCTTCGGCGGCCCGGAGACGACCGGCCCGGTGAACGGGCTTCAAGCGCAGTACGCCCGCGTGCCGTGGGCGCAGCACACGCTCATCCCGGTGCCGGAGGCGGTGAGCGACGAGCAGGCCATCCTGCTGTCGGACATCTTCCCGACCGCGTGGTTCGGTGCGGAGCTCGCCGCCGTGAAGCGCGGCGACACCGTTGCCGTCTTCGGTGCGGGCATCGTGGGTCAGCTCGCGATCGCCTCGGCGTTCCGCCAGGGCGCCGGCCGCGTGTTCGCGGTCGACGGCATTGAGACCCGCCTCGCTCAGGCGCTCGATCAGAACGCCGAGATCATCGACTTCAACGCCGAGGCGCCGGTCGACGCCATCCTCGAGCTGACGCGGGGCGCCGGTGTCGACGCGGTGATCGACGCCGTCGGCGTGGATGCGCAGCGCCCGAAGAGCGGGCCGGCGGCCGAGCAGACGCAGGAGCAGGAGCCGGAGTTCCAGGAGGCGCAGCAGGAGGTCGCGCCCGAGACGAACGTGCAGGAGGACCAGTGGGTCCCGGGGGATGCGCCGACCCTCGTCTCGCAGTGGGCCGTCGAGTCCGTCGCGAAGGCGGGGCGCATCGGCATCATCGGCGTGTACTCGCCGCAGCTCACGCACTACCCGATCGGCGCGGCGATGAACAAGAACCTCACCGTCCGCATGGGCAACTGCAACCACCGCGCCGTGACGCCACCGCTGATCGACCTGGTGGCCGCCGGGCTGTTCGATCCGACGCGCTTCATCACGCAGGAGGTCGGGGCGACGGACGCGCTGGAGGCCTACCGCAGCTTCGACCGCCGCGAGGAGGGATGGCTGAAGACCGTCCTCGACCCGTCGGCGTGAGGCGGCGTGACCGCGGGTGAGTACCGTGGGAGGGTGAGCGCCGACCGAGACCCCCTGCCGACACCCGCAGCCGTGGTCACGGTGGACACCGGTGGCGACGCCGGTCGTAGTGCCGGCGCGGGCCCCGTCTTCGTGCTGGTCCACGGCATCGGCGTGAGCTCCCGGTACTTCGAGCGGCTGGTGCCGGCGCTCGCCGAGGAGGGACGCGTGATCGCGGTCGACCTGCCGGGCTTCGGCAAGGCGCGCCCGCTGCGCCCGAGGCTCGGGTTCTCCATCGAGGAGTTCGCGGACGCCGTCGCCCGGGCGCTCGACGGCCTCGGCGTGTCCGAAGCGGTGATCGTCGGGCACTCGATGGGAACGCAGGTCGCCGTCTGCCTGGCCGACCGGCGCCCCGACCTCGTCCGCGCCCTCGCCCTGCTCGGACCCGTGATGGCGCCCGACGACCGCAATCCGCTCCGCGCCGGTGCGCTGCTCGGCCTCGACACGCTCCGTGAGGACGCGCGCGGCAACCGCATCGTCATCGGCGACTACCTGCACTGCGGCGTCCGCTGGTACCTGGCGACGCTCCCCGCCATGCTCGGCTACGAGACGGAACGGGAGATCGAGCGGGTGAGCGTCCCCACCCTCGTGGTGCGCGGTGGACGCGACCCGATCGCCCGCGACGGCTGGGTGGATGCGCTCGCCGAGCGCTCCGGGGGCGGGGCCGCGCGGGTGCCCGGCGTCGCGCACCTCGTGATGCACGGGGCGCCGTGGCGCACGGCAGAGCTCATCGCGAGCCTGGTCGCGGCGCCCGGAAGCGACGCCTCGCAGCAAGCGGACGCGGCGCCGGGACGAGACGCGATGCCGGAACCGGACGCGACCCGATGAAACGCACCCTGCTGCGGCGCGCCGGCGTGGTGGTGCTCGACTACCTCTACGCCGGCCGCTACCAGCTGCGTGCCCTGCTCGACCGCAGCACGCCCGACGCGCTCGTCGCGGGCGCGGGGCACAAGGCCCCGGTGGTCCTGCTGCCCGGGATCTTCGAGACCTGGCGTTTCCTGCGCCCACTGACCCAGCACATCCACGCCGCCGGGCACCCGGTGCACGTCGTCACCGCGCTCGAGGACAACCGCATGTCCGTGCCCGAGGCGGCGGCACTCGTGAACCGTCACCTCGAACAGCACGACCTGAGCGACGTCGTCATCGTCGCCCACAGCAAGGGCGGGCTCGTCGCCAAGTACCTGATGGGGATGCCCGACTCCGGGCCGCGCATCCTCACCGCTGTCACCGTGGCCACCCCGTACGCCGGCTCGTCGCTCGCCCGTTTCATCCCGCTGCCCAGCGTGCGGGCCCTCATGCCCGACACCGCCGGCATCGTCCGCCTCGCGCTCAGCCGCGCCGTCAACGCGCAGATCGTGTCCGTCTGGGGCTGGTTCGACCCCCACGTCCCCGGCGGAAGCCGGCTGGACGGCGCCCGCAACATCGAACTGGACGTGGGCGGCCACTTCCGCATCCTCGCCCGGCCGGAGCTCCTCGCCATCGTGGACGAGGTGCTCGGCGACCGGCCGCCCTCCGACCGGCCGCCCGCGGACAGGCCGCCCGCGGACCAGCCGCCCGCGGACCTTCACGCCGAGGACCTCCCGGCCGAGGACCTCCCGCCCGCGGAGTGACGTCTGTCGCTCCGCCCGCGCCCGGCGCTACCCTTCGCGCAAAGACAGGGGATCAGCCGGGAGGCACCATGCTCCAGCACCACCGCATCACCACAGCCCGCACCGCGGCCGTCCTCGCCGCCACAGTCCTTCTACTCGCCGGATGCGCGGGCACCCCGAGCGGCGCCGCGGTCGTCGGCCGCTGGGGCTCGACGTCGTCCGGTCAGCCCAACCTCGACATCCAGAACGACGGCACGTTCGCCGGGAGCGACGGATGCAACCAGCTGAGCGGACAGGGTCAGATCGACGGCGACGAGATCACCTTCGGCGCGATCGCCTCCACGATGAAGCACTGCGAGGGCGTCGACACCTGGCTGAGCAAGGCCGCGACCGGCAACGTGAAGGGCGACACCATGACCGTCCTCGACACCGGCGGCAGCACCATCGGCACCCTCAAGCGCTCCGGATCCTGACACCGGGAACTGTCTTTCGCGGCCCCAACGGGCGTGATTAGCGTGTGCCGTGCCACGCCGGGCCAGGGCACGGCCGACGCGGTGGCGGACCGGGGGAACCTCGCGCGAGCCGGGAACGTGCCGCGAGGAGTGAACGAACCCATGACCATCGCAGAGCCTGGAGAGAAGTCCGCCGCAGCGTCGTCGCCCAGCACCGCCTTCACGGGCATCAACGACCGCACCCAGCTGAACCCGATCTTCGCCCGACCCGGTGAGGACACCGACCTGCCCGTCGACCGCATCCCGGACAGCGAGTCGCTGCCCGAGACGGCCTACCAGATCGTGCACGACGAGTCGATGCTCGACGGCAACGCACGCCTCAACCTGGCGACGTTCGTGGGCACCTGGATGGACGACCATGCCGCCCGGCTGTACGCCGAGTCCGCCGACAAGAACATGATCGACAAGGACGAGTACCCCCAGACGGCCGCGATCGAGACGCGATGCTGGAAGATCATCGCCGGCCTGTGGAACGCTCCCGACCCCGAGAAGGCGATCGGAACCTCCACCATCGGCTCGTCGGAGGCGTGCATGCTCGGCGGTCTCGCCCTGAAGCGCCGGTGGCAGCAGGCCCGGCGCGCCGCGGGCAAGCCGACCGACAAGCCGAACCTCATCATGTCGAGCGCCGTGCAGGTGTGCTGGGAGAAGTTCTGCAACTACTGGGACGTCGAGGCCCGCTACGTGCCGATCAGCGACGAGCACAAGGTGCTCGACGGGCACGACCTCGAGAAGTACGTCGACGAGAACACCATCGGCGTCGTCGCGATCATGGGCGTCACCTACACCGGGATGTACGAGCCGGTCGCGGAGATCTCGAAGGCGCTCGACCGCATCCAGGCCGACACGGGACTCGACATCAAGATCCACGTCGACGGCGCCTCCGGCGGGATGATCGCGCCGTTCCTGCAGAAGGACCTCGAGTGGGACTTCCGGGTCGACCGGGTCGTGTCGATCAGCACCTCCGCCCACAAGTACGGCCTGGTGTACCCCGGGCTCGGCTGGGTGGTCTGGCGCACGGTCGACGACCTGCCCTCCGACCTGGTGTTCGACGTGACGTACCTCGGCGGCCACATGCCGACCTTCGCGCTGAACTTCTCGCGCCCGGGCGCACAGGTGCTACTGCAGTACTACCTGTTCCTCCGGCTCGGGTGGGACGGCTACTACCGCGTCCAGAAGGCGTCGCAGGATGTCGCCCTCTACCTCTCCAGCGAGATCGCCAAGATGCCGGCGTTCGAGCTGTGGAACGACGGCTCCGACATCCCCGTCTTCGCCTGGCAGCTGAAGAAGGGCCACACCGACAAGTGGAACCTCTACCACCTGTCCGAGCGGCTCCGCCTGAAGGGATGGCTCATCCCGGCCTACCCGATGCCGGACGACATCGCCGACCTGACGGTGCAGCGCATCGTCGTCCGCAACGGGCTCAGCCGCAACCTGGCCGAGTCGCTGGTGGTCGACATCCGCGAGGCCGCCGACTACCTGGACCGCCTCGAGGCTCCGATGCCGGTCGAGGGCCAGGTCCAGTCCTTCACGCACTGAGTCATCCACTGAGCCACATCCACGGACCTTCATCGACGAGCGGGGAGCGAATCATGACGGCAACGAGCGAGCCCGGCAAGGCCGCGGCTCGGCAGACACGGGCCGACGGAACGTCGGCGCCTTCCCCCGACCACGTGAAGCCGCATCCCTTCGACGCGGTTCCGCACAAGCCGGCCATCGGTGCCCCGGGCACCACCGCGACCAAGTTCATGAGCCTGACGCAGCTGGCGATGCTGACGGTGGTGGCCGTCGCCTCGCTGCGCAGCCTCCCCGCCATGGCCGGCTTCGGCCTCGGCTCGGTGACGCTGTTCATCATCCCGGCGATCTTCTTCCTGATCCCGGTGGCGCTGGTGGCCGCGGAACTGGCGACCGGCTGGAAGGGCGGCGTCTTCACCTGGGTGCGGATGGCGTTCGGCGAGAAGTGGGGATTCCAGGCGATCTGGCTTCAGTGGGTGCAGAACGTGGTCTGGTATCCCACGCAGATCGCCTTCATCGCGGCGTCGCTGGCGTTCGTGTTCCTCGACCCGAACCTGGCGAACTCCGGCTTCTACACGGCGGTCGTCATCCTGGTCATCTACTGGTTCTCGACCTACATCACCCTCCGCGGCGGCAACCTGTTCGCGAAGGTCGGGTCGTGGTCGGGGCTGGCGGGAACGATCTTCCCGGGCGTGCTGCTCATCCTGTTCGGGATCATCTGGCTCGGGACCGGCCACCCGAGCGAGACGCCGCTGACCGCCTCCGCGATCATCCCGCCCTTCACCGGCATCGCCTCGATCGTGCTCATCGTCTCCAATGTGCTCGCCTACGCGGGCATGGAGGTGAACGCCGTGCACGCGAACGACCTGAAGAACCCGGGCAGCGGGTACCCGAAGACGGTGCTGATCTCGTCGATCCTCATCCTGGGCATCTTCATCTTCCCGACCATCGCGATCTCGGTCGCGGTGCCGTCGTCGGAGCTCGGGCTGACCACCGGCATCAACCTCGCGTTCAAGACGTACTTCGACGCCTGGGGGATGGGCTGGGCCGTCCCGCTGATCTCGCTGCTGATCGCCCTCGGCGCCTTCGCGTCCGTCGTGACGTGGATCGCCGGACCGTCCCGCGGCCTCCTCGCCGCGGCCCGCTCCGGCTACCTGCCGGTGTTCCTGCAGCGCCGGAACAAGGCGGGCGTGCAGGTCGGCATCCTGAACGTGCAGGGCATCGTGGTGACGCTGCTCGCGGCGCTGTTCATCTTCGTGCCGAACATCAACACCGCGTTCATCCTGCTGGTGGACATGGCCGCGGCGCTCTACCTGATCATGTACATGCTCATGTTCGCGGCGGCCATGCGGCTGCGGCGGACGCATCCGCAGGTCGTCCGCACGTACCGCACCCCGGCGATGGGCCTGATCGCGACGATCGGGTTCCTCGCCTGCTTCGCCGCATTCGCGCTCGGCTTCGTGCCGCCCGCGGGCTTCGCGGCCGGGGCTCCAGGATGGGCGTATCCGCTGCTGGTGGCGGTCGTCGTCATCATCCTGGGCGTGCCGCCGCTGATCTTCTACGCGATCCGGCACCCCTCCTGGGATCAGCGGACCCCCGAGGAGAAGGCGACCTTCGACGACGTGCTGGTGAACCCCGGCCAGACCGCCGCCCCGCCCGGCGCGTCGGCCGCGCCGCCGGCTACGCCGCCGGCGCCGCCGCGCACCGGCCCGGCCGCCGGCCCGGTCTGAGCGCCTCGGCGCCGAGTGGTGACTACATGTCGCCACTCGGCGCCGATTCGCGCATCCACTCACGACTCGCCGGCGCGTGTCGCGCGGGGCGCGCCGCGTCGGTCCCGCGATTCGTGCCGAATGTCGCTTCTGTCGCATCCCACGCCGCCATTCGTGACGAATGTCCCGCTCCCTGTGACGTGAGCCCGCGCTTCCCCAGAGATTTGTGCCAAATCGCGGTTATGGCGCTTCCAATACCGCGATTTGTGCCAAATCTCGCCCGCCGGTGCCAGGCGGCCGGCCGCGCGCCGGCGCTCAGCGCGCCGCTGCGGCCGCCCGCGCGAAGTAGGAGGGCGTCGCGAGGTCCTCGAGGAGGGTCGGGCCGACGGGCTCCCAGCCCAGCCGCTGCCGCGTGAGCGCGCTCGATGCGGGGATGTCGAGCCCGAAGAAGGCGCCGATCCAGCCGAAGTGCGACTCGACCTCCGCCGGGTGGATGGACGCGACGGGTACGTCGGCACCATGTCCGATCGCCTCGGCGATGGCGCGCGACGGGACGCCCTCCTCCGCCACCGCGTGCACCACCCCGCTACTTCGCCGACAAGCGCGAGGTGCTGTTCGCCGGGTCCGACCTCTTCAAGGAGGCCGTGCTGACCGCGATCGCCGTCGCTCCGCCCGGTGCTTCCGCGCTGGATGCGGCCGCCGCCGGCTTCGAGGCGGCCGCCGGCTTCATCCAGAACCAGCCTGACCCCGACTTCCCCCGTCGCCGCGCCGCCGTGATCGCGGCCAACCCCAGCCTCCAGGAGCGCGAGCTGCTGAAGCTGTCGACGGTCGGGTCCGCCGCAGCCCGGGCCCTGCAGGACCGCGGCGTCGACCCGGTGGAGGCGTCGATCGCCGCGCAGGCCGCGCTGGCCGCCTTCCACCTGGCCTTCGAGCGCTGGGTGTCGTCCGACGAGCCACTCGACCTGCCCGCCCTCGTGCGCGACGGCATCGCCCGCATCCGCGCGCTGCGCTGACCGCTCGTCGGGGCACCTCCTCCCGACCACGATTTGCGCCAAATCTCGCTTTCGAGCCTCCCTAAACCGCGATTTGGCACAAATCTGAGTTGTGACGCTCCCAAACCGCGTTTTGGCACAAATCTTGGTTCCGACGATCCCAAAACCACGATTTGGCACAAATCTCCGACGCCCACGCGCGCGACCCCCGGCCCGTACCTGTCAGTTGCCTGGCCCCGCTTTCCCCGCCGTCATGGCGTCCCCGCCCCTCTCGTCTCTGTAGTTGATCCGGTTGCGCGCCGTGCCGGACGAACACGCACACGTGGAGGTCGCCGCCCATGGCTTCAGCAGTTCTCGCTCGCACCCGTTCCCCCGAAACGCCCGAAGGCGTGAAGCCGCTGTCCCCCGGCCGACGAATCGTCCGTGCCGCCGCCGGCGCAGCGCTGATTGCGCTGAGCGTCCTGCTCGTCATCGGACAGCAGGCGTTCCGCATCGGCGAGGCGACGGTGATGACAGCT